>NZ_NCTE01000041.1 GCF_002114215.1 Streptomyces sp. 13-12-16
GACCCCCGAGGGGCCGCCCCCGCCGGCGTACGCGCCGCCCCGGCAGCCCGCGCCGGAGTTCGCGCAGGAGCCGGCACCGCAGCCCACGACGGCGTTCGCGACGGAGCCCGCACCGCAGCCCGCGACGGCGTTCGCGCAGGAACCCGCACCTCAGCCCGCAGCCGGGTCCACGACGGAGCCCGCACCGCAGCCCGCGAAGAGGAAGCGTGCCCGGGGACCGGCGGCCCTGCTCGCCGCCGTGGCGATCGTCGCGGCGGCCGTGGGCGGCGGCACCGCCTACGGCGTGCAGGAGCTGACCGGCAACGACACGGTCGCCTCCAGTTCGACCAGCACCAACGTCGTACCGTCGAGCCAGAAGGGCACGGTGTCCGGCGTCGCCGAGGCGGTCACCCCGAGCATCGTCGAGATCAACGCGACCTCGAACGCCGGCTCCTCCACCGGCTCCGGCGTGATCATCACGTCCGACGGCGAGATCATCACCAACAACCACGTGGTGTCCGGGGCCTCGTCGATCGAGGTGCGGACCAGCGACGGCAAGACGTACACGGCGGAGACCGTCGGCACCGACAGCAGCAAGGACCTCGCCCTGATCAAGCTGGCGAACGCCTCCGGTCTGCAGGCGGCCACCCTCGGTGACTCCGACGGCGTGCGGGTCGGTGACCAGGTCGTGGCGATCGGCTCCCCCGAGGGCCTGACGGGCACGGTGACCAGTGGCATCGTCTCCGCCCTCGACCGTGACGTGACGGTCTCGACGGACGGGGACGAGGGCCAGCAGCAGCGGCAGGGCGGCGGCTGGCCGTTCGAGTACGGCGGCCGGGAGTTCAACGGCGACACGGGCAGCTCAACGACCACGTACAAGGCGATCCAGACCGACGCGTCCCTGAACCCGGGCAACTCCGGCGGCGCGCTGATCGACATGAACGGCAACATCATCGGCATCAACTCCGCGATGTACTCGGCGAGCGGCAGCGGCTCGTCCTCGTCCGACGCGGGCAGCGTGGGCCTGGGCTTCGCCATCCCGGTCAACACGGTCAAGTCGGACCTGTCGGCGCTGCGCTCCGGCTCGACGAACTGACGCGCCGCCCGGCAGCCGTGCGAGGCTGAAGGCCTGAGACCGTAGAGAGCCGTGAGGAACCCCGAGCCCATGAGCCCCGCAGAAGGCGACCGTGACCCCCAGCGCATCCTGATCGTCGACGACGAGCCGGCGGTGCGCGAAGCGCTCCAGCGCAGCCTGGCCTTCGAGGGGTACGGCACCGAGGTCGCCGTCGACGGCGCGGACGCCCTGGAGAAGGCGGCGGCCTACCGGCCCGACCTGCTCGTCCTGGACATCCAGATGCCCCGGATGGACGGCCTGACCGCCGCCCGCCGCATCCGCGCCACCGGCGACACCACGCCCATCCTGATGCTGACCGCCCGGGACACCGTCGGCGACCGGGTGACCGGCCTGGACGCGGGGGCGGACGACTACCTGGTCAAGCCGTTCGAGCTGGACGAGCTGTTCGCCCGTATCCGCGCGCTGCTGCGCCGCAGCTCGTACGCGGCGGCGGTGGCCGCCTCCGCCGAGTCGGACGACGTCCTCTCCTTCGCCGACCTGCGCATGGACCTGGCGACCCGCGAGGTCACGCGGGGCACCCGACGGGTGGAGCTGACCCGTACGGAGTTCACCCTGCTGGAGATGTTCATGGCGCATCCGCGCCAGGTGCTCACCCGTGAGCAGATCCTGAAGGCGGTCTGGGGCTTCGACTTCGAGCCGTCGTCCAACTCGCTCGACGTGTACGTCATGTACCTGCGCCGCAAGACCGAGGCGGGCGGCGAGCCGCGCCTGGTGCACACGGTGCGGGGGGTGGGGTACGTGCTGCGGCAGGGCGGCGCGGAGTGAGCGGGCTGGTCCGCCGCGTCCGCGCCCTGCCCATCCGGGCCCGGCTGTCGCTGCTGGTGGCGGCGGCGGTGGCGTTCGCGGTGGCGGCGGTGTCGCTGGCCTGCTGGTTCGTGGTGAAGAGCGTGCTGGTGAGCTCGCTGGACGAGGCCCTGAGGGCGAACCGGATGAACGGGCAGCAGGTGAGCAAGTACCTCGACCTGCCCACCGGTCTGTGCGCCCACGATCCCCGCACCCACGAACAGAACCCCTTCGGCTCGTCCGTCCAGCTCGTGGACAACGACGGCGGGAGCTGCCTCATCATCGGCACGGAGGAGGTCCCGCTCACCGACGCCGACCGCGCCGTCGCCGAGGGCACGTCCACCGACGCGCTGCACCAGGCGACGGGGACCGACGGCGGGCAGTACCGGGTCTTCACCTACACCGTGCCCGGCCTGCGGAACATCGCCGTCTCCGCCGCCCGGCCGCTGAACGAGGTGAACGACTCCCTCAGCAACCTCGCGCTGGTGCTGGTCTTCGTCGCGGGCGCGGGGGTCGTGGGCGCCGCCGCCGCCGGTCTCTGGGTGGCCCGGACCGCCCTGCGCCCCGTGGACGAACTGACCAGGGCCGTCGAGCACGTCGCCCGCACCGAGGACCTCACCGTCCGCATCCCCGTGGAGGACGAGTCGGAGGACGAGATCGCCCGTCTCTCCCACTCCTTCAACTCCATGACGTCCGCGCTGGCCAGCTCCCGCGACCTCCAGCAGCAGCTCATCGCGGACGCCGGCCACGAGCTGCGCACCCCGCTCACCTCGCTCCGCACCAACATCGAACTCCTCACCCGCAGCGAGGAGACGGGCCGCCCGATCCCGGAGGCCGACCGCAAGGCCCTGCTCGCCTCCGTGAAGGCGCAGATGACGGAACTGGCCGCGCTCATCGGCGACCTTCAGGAGCTGTCCCGCCCGGACACCGGCCAGCACGCGGGCCGGGCGCAGATCGTCGCCTGGCAGGACGTCGTGGAGTCGGCCCTGCGCCGCGCCCGGCTGCGCGGCCCGGAGCTGACCATCACGGCGGACGTCCACCCCTGGTACGTACGGGCGGAGCCGTCGGCCCTGGAGCGGGCGATGGTCAACATCCTGGACAACGCGGTGAAGTTCAGCCCCGGGGGCGGCACGATCGACGTGCGCCTGACCGACGGCGTCCTCACCGTCCGCGACCACGGGCCCGGCATCCCCGCCGACGAACTCCCGCACGTCTTCGACCGGTTCTGGCGCTCCCCGAGCGCCCGCGCCCTGCCGGGTTCCGGCCTCGGCCTGTCCATCGTGGCCCGCACGGTCCAGCAGGCGGGCGGCGAGGTGTCCCTGACCCGCGCGGACGGCGGCGGCACGACGGCCACGGTCCGCCTGCCGGGCGCCCCGACCCCGCCACCGGAGGTTCCCTAGCGGGGACGGCGGCAACCTTTCCGTGCCGGGCGGCGACCGATCGTCGTCCCCTCCCCCACACGGAACGGATCGCCGCATGAGCGAGCACCGCAGCAAAGCCCGGCACCGCAGGTCCGGGAAGTTCCTGGCCCTCGGCCTCCCGCTGGCCCTGACCACCGCCGGAACACTGCTCCACGGCACCGGCCTCGTCCCCCAGCAGGCGTCCGCCGCGGCCGCCGCCCCCGCCTGGGCCACCGCCACCGCCGACGGCTTCGCCTCCGTCGACGCCCTCGGCCAGAACGGCACGTACGGCGGCCGGGACGGGCAGACCGTGACCGTGCGCACGCAGGCCGAGCTGGAGAAGTACGCCACGGCCGCCGAGCCGTACGTCATCGTCGTGGCCGGGGCCATCACGATGAACCCGGTCGGCAAGGAGATCAAGGTCGCCTCCGACAAGACGATCGTGGGCTCCGGCACGTCCGGGCACATCGTCGGCGGCGGCTTCTTCCTCGGCCAGGGCGTGCACAACGTGATCATCCGCAACCTGACGGTCCGGGACGCCCACCAGGGCGTCTGGAACGACAAGGAGCACGACTTCGACGCGATCCAGATGGACGGCGCCCACCACGTCTGGATCGACCACAACGACCTGCGGAACATGGCGGACGGTCTGATCGACGTCCGCAAGGACAGCACGTACGTGACCGTCTCCTGGAACGAGATGAGCCACAACAACAAGACGTTCGGCATCGGCTGGACCGAGAACGTGCTGACCGACATCACGATCCACCACAACTGGATCCGCGAGACGGAACAGCGCAACCCCTCCACCGACAACTGCGCGCACGCGCACCTCTACAACAACTTCCTGGAGGACGTCCCCGGCACGGACATCAGCTCCTCCTACGGCAACTACTCGCGCGGCGGCACGAGGATGGTCCTGGAGAACAGCTACTTCCAGGGCGTGAGGAACCCGGTCGTCAAGGACGCGACGGCGACGGTCGTCCAGCGCGGCAACGTCTTCTCGGGCACGTCGGGCCGCAACGAGAGCGGCGGTACGGCGTTCGACCCGAAGGCGTACTACTCCTACACGCTCGACAAGGCGGCCGACGTGCCGGCCCTGCTCAAGTCGGGCACCGGCCCGCGGAGTTCCATCGGCACGACGGCGGCCTCGGCGGAGGCCTCGGCGGAGGCGTCGGCGGAGGCGTCGACGAAGGCCGCGGCGGCCACCACGCTCACCGTCGCCAAGGACGGCAGCGGCCAGTACCGGACGGTCCAGGCGGCCGTGAACGCCGTCCCCGCGAACAACGCCTCCCGCGTCGTCGTCTCCATCAAGCCGGGCACGTACCGCGAGACGGTCAAGGTCCCGTCGAACAAGCCGCACGTCACCTTCCAGGGCACCGGCGGCAGCCGCAAGGACACGGTGATCGTCTTCAACAACGCGGCGGGCACGCGGAAGCCGGACGGCTCGGGCACGTACGGCACCTCCGGCAGCGCCACGGTCGCCGTCGAGGCGGACGACTTCCAGGCCCGCAACCTGACCATCTCCAACGACTTCGACGAGGGCGCCAACCAGTCCCTCTCCGGCCACCAGGCGGTCGCCCTGCGCACGGCGGCCGACAAGGTCCTCCTCGACGGCGTGATCGTCGAGGGCGACCAGGACACGCTCCTCCTCGACACGGCCGCCAAGGACAGGCTGGGCCGGGTCTACGTCACCGACTCCTACGTCGTCGGGAACGTCGACTTCATCTTCGGCCGGGCGACCGCGGTGATCGACCGCTCGGTCATCACCCTGAAGAAGCGCTGGAACGGCACCTCCGCCGGCTACGTCACCGCCCCCAGCACGGCCGCGAACCGCAAGGGCATCCTCATCGCCAACTCGGCGGTGAACGGCGACGTCTCCGACCGCACCTTCTACCTGGGCCGCCCCTGGCACGCCGGCGGCGACGCCTCCCTGGACCCGCAGACCACGGTCCGCAACACCACCCTCAGCGCCGCGATCCGCACCACGCCCTGGACCGACATGAGCGGCTTCTCCTGGAAGGACGACCGCTTCGCCGAGTACCGGAACACGGGCGCGGGCGCGGGCTCGGCGAGCGGTGACCGCCCCCACCTGACGGACGCCCAGGCAGCCGACCAGGAGGTCGCCGACTGGCTGGCGGGCTGGACCCCCACGGCGTCCTGAACTCGCCCTGAAGAGGGGGTGTGACACGCTTCCGGGTATGTCGACACCACCGGACGGGCTGCCCGTCTACCGCGTACTGACCGGTCCCGACGACCCGGCCTTCTGTCACCGGGTGAGCGAGGCGCTGGAGATGGGGTACCTGCTGCACGGAGGGCCGTCGGTCACCTTCGACGGGGAGCGGGTGATCGTCGCGCAGGCGGTCGTGTGGCCCGGGTAGGGGGGCGGACGTGCGTCGGGGCCGGTACGAGGCGGTGAACGCGTCTCGTACCGGCCCCGTCAGGGGTCACCCCACGATGGTGATGCGGTCCGCCTTCGGCGGGGCGATCGGGTCCGTCGCCGTCGAGTTGGCGGTCAGGTACTGCTCAAGTGCCGTCAGGTCGTCCTCGCCGACCAGGTCGTTCGTGCCCTGACCCAGGGTCGGGAAGCCGTCGCCGCCGCCCGCGAGGAAGCTGTTCGTCGCGACGCGGTAGGTGGCGGACGGGTCGATGGGCGAGCCGTCGAGCTCGATGGAGTCCGTGACGACGCGGTCCGCGCCCGTCTTCGTCAGGTCCAGGGTGTAGGTCAGGCCGGAGGAGATCTGGAGGATCTTCGGCGCCGCCTCGTTCGGGCCGCTGACCTGCTCCTTCAGGGCCTGGATGACCTGTGCGCCCGTGAAGTCCTGGAGGTTGACCGTGTTGGCGAACGGCTGGACGGTGAAGCCCTCGGCGAAGGTCACCACACCGTCGCCCTCCGTGCCGCCGGCCGCGTGGGTGAGCGACGCGCGGATGCCGCCGGGGTTCATCAGCGCCAGGTCGGTCTCCGCGTCCAGCGTCCTGCCGTACTCCAGTTGCGCGTCGGCGATGAGGTCGCCGAGCGGGGACTCCGTGCCGTCGCGCACGATGTCACCGGAGATGTAGCCGATCGGGCGGTTGCCGATGGGGGCGGCGAGGGTGTTCCACTCGCCGATCAGGCGGGTCATGTCGGGCGCCTTGGGGACGTCCCGGCTTACCACGTGGTTCGCGGACTTCACGGCCGTACGGGCGATGTCGCCCGTCGCGCGGTCGTAGGTCAGCGTGGTGTCCGTGTAGAGGCGGCCGAAGGACGCGGCCGAGGTGACCATGCGGGGCTTGCCCGCCGGGTCGGGGATGGTGCACACGTACGCGTTGTGGGTGTGGCCGGTGACCAGCGCGTCCACCTGGGGCGTGATGTTCTTCGCGATGTCCGCGATCGGGCCGGAGATGCCGTCGCCCGCGCCCGGGGAGTCGCAGTCGTAGTTGTAGGAGGACGAGGCCGGGAAGCCGCCCTCGTGGATGAGCGCCACGATCGACTTCACGCCCTGGCGCTGGAGCTCCTCGGCGTACTTGTTGATCGTCTCGACCTCGTCCTTGAAGGCGAGGCCCTTGACGCCCTCCGCCGAGACGATGTCCGGGGTGCCCTCCAGGGTCACGCCGATGAAGCCGACCTTGACGCCCTGCTTCTTCCACACCCAGTACGGCTCGAGGACGGGCTTCCTCGTCTTCTCGTCGAGGACGTTCGCCGCCAGGTAGGGGAAGTCGGCGCCCTTGAACCCCTTGTCGGTGTAGCAGCCCTCGACCGGGTGGCAGCCGCCGTTCTGCAGGCGGCCCAGTTCGGCGGCACCCTCGTCGAACTCGTGGTTGCCGACGGAGGTGACGTCCAGGTCGAGCTTGTTCAGCGCCTCGATCGTGGGTTCGTCGTGGAAGAGGCCCGAGATCAGCGGGGACGCGCCGACCATGTCGCCGCCGGCGGCGGTGATGGAGTAGCGGTTGCCCTTGCGCGCCTCGCGCAGGTGGGTGGCGAGGTACTCCACGCCGCCCGCGTCGGCGGTCTTCGTCGTGCCGTCGGGCTGGAGTTCGGTGACCCGGCCCGAGGAGCCGGACGGCGGCTCCAGGTTGCCGTGCAGGTCGTTGAAGGACAGCAGCTGCACGTCCTGGTAGCGGCCGGGGTGGGACTTGTCCTTGTTCCCGTGGTTCTCGCCCGCCGTCGCCGACCCGGGCAGGGCGGCCGCGGCCAGCGCGCCGGCGGTGAGCACACCGGCGGCGGTCGCGAGGAGACGGTTCGTACGGCGTCTGCGGCGCTGGTGGTGCGCCGGGGATGTGGCTGGCATGCGCCCCCCTGTGGGTCCGAGTGGGTACCGGCGCAGCCTAGAGTCAACGCGCGTAGCGCGACAGGGTCTTCAAGGTTACGGCCTGGTTTAACTTTCCCCGACACCGTTGCCGTCCGTTTTGCGGCCGTCGCCCTTTAACCTCGTACGCATGACCAGCGACGACTTCGCACGGCCCGGCCGCCCCCGCTCGCTCCAGACGTATGCCGCGCTCGGCCCCGGGCAGACCGAGGCGGTGCTCGCCCTGCTCGCCGAGGCCGCCCACGTCGACGGACAGCAGGCGGTGTCCGAGCAGGGGCGGTTGCAGCTGCGCGGCGGGGAGCGGGACGGGGTCTCGCACCTGCTGCTCTCCGTCGACGACGAACTCGTCGGATACGCCCAGCTGGAGGACACCGATCCGGTGGAACCGCCCGCCGCCGAGCTGGTCGTGCACCCCTCGTACCGGGGCCACGGACACGGGCGGGCGCTCGGTTCGGCGCTGCTCGCCGCCTCCGGGAAGCGGCTGCGGGTGTGGGCGCACGGCGGTCACTCCGCCGCCCGGCACCTCGCGCAGGTCCTCGGACTGACGCTGTTCCGGGAACTGCGGCAGATGCGGCGGCCGTTGGCCGGCCTCGACCTGCCCGACCCGGTGCTGCCGGAGGGCGTGACCGTGCGCACCTTCGTGCCGGGCCGGGACGACGCCGCCTGGCTCGCGGTGAACGCCGCCGCGTTCGCCCACCACCCCGAGCAGGGCGCCCTCACCCAGCGCGACCTGGACGACCGCAAGGCCGAGGCGTGGTTCGACCCCGAGGGGTTCTTCCTGGCGGAGAGGGACGGCCGGCTCGTCGGCTTCCACTGGACCAAGGTGCACGCGGCGGAACGCCTCGGTGAGGTGTACGTCCTCGGCGTGAGCCCCGACGCCCAGGGGGGCGGCCTCGGCAGGTCACTGACCACGATCGGGCTGCGGCACCTGGCGGCCCGGGGTCTGCCGACGGCCATGCTCTACGTCGACGCCGACAACAAGGCGGCGGTCTCCGTCTACGAGCGGCTGGGCTTCGTCACGCACGAGACGGACCTGATGTACCGGACGGAGACCTGAGCCCGCGGCAGGTGCGGCGGCGCCTCGGCTCCGTCGCGCACACCGCGCCCACCAGCAGCGCCGCGCCCAGCAGTACCGCCCAGCGGTCGTGGCCCGCCGCCCACCTCGCGTCGTCCGGGGTCGTGAACAGCGCCCAGCTCCCGGGGATCAGCAGCGGGCCCAGGACCGCCCCGACGAGCAGGAACGCGGCGACCGCCTGACCCGGCCGGGCGCCGTCCCCGCGGCGGATCGCGAACGCCGCCCCGGTCAGGGCGAGGG
>NZ_NCTE01000421.1 GCF_002114215.1 Streptomyces sp. 13-12-16
CGAGCGCGTCCTCATCGACGCGCGGATCCACCGTGCCGGGACCGCCGCCCACGCGGAGACCGCCGCGGACGCCCCGGCGTCCCTGCTGCCGTCACTGCCGATGCTGCTCGGCCACGTCCTCGCCGCGATGGCCGCGGGATGGCTGCTGCGCCGCGGTGACCTGGCCCTGCTGCGGCTGGCCGAACTGTCGGCGCACGGTGTCGCCGAGGGCGCCCTCGTACGGTCCCTGCGCGCGGCGCTCGCCCTGGTGCGTGCCCTGCGCGCCGGACTCCCGGGAGCACCGGAAGGGGCCCCGCGCATGGCGCGCACCGCGCTGCTCGCCCCGCTTCCGCCCCGTTCCGCAGGACTGCACCACACGGTGGTCCGCCGGGGCCCGCCGGCCGCCGGCACCGCACTCGCTCTCGCCGCCTGACGCCAGGCGACCACCACTCCGGGTTTTCCGGCCGAGGAACCGAGGAGAGGGGCGCCGGCGTGCGGCACGCGCGCGTGCGGCCGTTTCCGTGTGCGCCCGGCCGTCCTGCCCGAAGGGCCCGTCCGGTCGTACGCGCGGCACATCCCTCACCGTCAGTGAAACCTCAACCGAAGCGGAGTGCTTCTGCCATGAAGGCTTCCCGTATCGCCGCCGCCGGTGCCGTCGCCGGTGCCGCCGTCCTCGCCGTGTCCACCCCCTGCTTCGCGCACGTCAGCGTGCAGCCGGAGGGTGAGGCCGCGAAGGGCGGCTACGCGGTCGTCGGCTTCAAGGTCCCCAACGAGCGGGACGACGCCTCGACCACCAAGCTCGAGATCACCTTCCCCACGGACCACCCGCTGGCCTCCGTGATGCCGCAGCCGGTCGAGGGCTGGGACGTCAAGGTCACCACCTCCAAGCTGGACAAGCCGCTGGAGCTGCACGGCAAGAAGATCAACGAGGCCGTCTCCAAGGTCACCTGGACCGCCAAGGGCGACGGCATCGAGCCCGGCTTCTTCCAGAAGTTCCCGGTGTCCGTGGGCACGCTGCCCGAGGACGCCGACGAACTCGTCTTCAAGGCCCTGCAGACGTACTCCAGCAAGGAGGTCGTCCGCTGGATCGAGGTGCCGCAGGAGGGCCAGGAGGAGCCCGAGCACCCGGCTCCCGTGCTCACCCTGTCCGAGGCCTCCGAGGACGGCCACTCGCACGGTGCCGCGGACGACGACAAGGCCTCCGGCGACACCGCGGCGGCCGAGAACGCCTCCGCCCGGGCCTCCGCCTCCGGCGACGAGGGCGACTCCGGCGGTACGGACACCACCGCCCGCGTCCTGGGCGTCGTCGGCATCGTGGTCGGCGCCGCGGGCGTCGCCTACGGCGTCCTCGCCGGTCGTCGGCGCACCGCCGCCTGACCCCTCCCTCATCTCGACGGCGCGCACCGGGCCGCTCACGGCCCACGTGACCTCCCGGTGCGCGCCGGAGCACTCACCTCTCAGGACCATTCATGCGCAAGAAGACCTTCGCGGCCGCGGCCCTGCTCGCCGTCGCCTCCCTCACCCTCTCCGCCTGCGGGAGCGGGTCCGGCGACAGCGGCGACCCCATCGCCGTGGTGTCCGAGGAGGCCGGCGCCCAGAAGGCGGGCACCGTCCTCGACAATCCGTTCGAGAAGCCGGACCTCGTCCTCACCGACACCAACGGTGAGGAGTACGACCTCCGCGAGCAGACCGCGGGCCGTCCCACGCTGATCTACTTCGGCTACACGCACTGCCCCGACGTCTGCCCGCTGACGATGAACAACCTCGCCGTGGCCAAGAAGCAGCTCCCCCGGGAGCAGCAGGACGAGCTGCGGATCGTGTTCGTCACCACCGATCCGGAGCGTGACACCTCCGCCGCGCTGGGCAAGTGGCTCAAGGGCATCGACTCCCAGGTCGTCGGCCTGACCGGCGACTTCGACACCATCCAGGCCGGTGCCCGCACCCTCGGCATCTCGATCGACCCGCCGCGCAAGGACGACAACGGCAAGACCGTCTCCGACCACGGCACCCAGGTCGTCGCCTTCTCGCCGAAGACCGACGGCGGGTACGTCCTCTACGGCGAGGACGCCACCGTCGAGGACTACACCAAGGACCTCCCCAAGATCATCAAGGGTGAGAACCCGTGAGGCGCCCGGCAGCCGCGGCCGTGGTCGTCGCCGGGGCGCTGGCCCTGGCCAGCTGCGGCGGCTCCGACAGTGGTCCGGCGGAGCTGTCCGTCGGCTCCGCGTACATGCCGCAGCCGGTCTCCGACATGGCCGCCGGTTTCCTCACCATCACCAACGACGGCGGCTCCGCGGACCGGCTGACCTCGGTCAGCAGCGACGTCGCCGGCCAGGTCACCGTGCACGAGACCGTCGACGGGGCCATGCAGGAGGTCGAGGCCCTCGACATCCCGGCCCACGGCAGCCTGGTGCTGGAGAGCGGCGGCAACCATCTGATGTTCGAGCAGCTGAAGCGGAAGCCGAAGCAGGGTCAGAAGGTCTCCGTCGAGCTGCGCTTCGCCGAGTCGGACCCCGTCACGGTCGAGATACCGGTGAAGCCGGCCACCTACACCCCGAAGACCGGACACTGAGGGAGACACCCCTGTGACCCAGACCATCGCCCCCCGCGTGCGGATCCTGGTGCTGCTGCTCCTGGCGGTCACCGGCGCGCTCCTCGCCGGAGCCGCTCCCGCCTCCGCGCACGCCGCGCTGACCGGCAGCGATCCCGGGCAGGGGGCGGTGGTCGACACGGCGCCCACCCAGGTCTCTCTCACCTTCTCCGAGCAGATCGCGGTGAGCGACGACGCCGTGCGCGTCCTCGACCCCAAGGGCAAGCGGGTCGACAAGGGCACCCCGGCCAACCCCGGCGGCACGACGTACACCGTGCGGCTGCTCAGCGGGTTGCCCGACGGCACCTACACCGTGGCCTACCAGGTGGTGTCCGCGGACAGCCATCCCGTCGCCGGCGCCTTCACCTTCTCCATCGGCGCCCCCTCCGAGACCTCCGTCTCCGCCTCCGCGCAGGCCTCCGACGACGGCCTGGTCGGCCGGCTGTACGGCATCGGCCGCTACGTGTCGTACGCCGGCTTCGTCGTCCTGGCCGGCGGGGCCGCCTTCGTGCTCGCCTGCTGGGAGCGCGGCGCCGGGGTACGGGCGGTGCAGCGGCTGGTCGTCTCCGGATGGCTGACACTGACCGCGGCCACGCTCGCGCTGCTGCTCCTGCGCGGCTCCTACACCACCTCCGGGGCGGTCGGGGACGTCTTCGACCTGTCGCTGCTCGGGGACGTGCTCCAGACGAAGACCGGCGCGGCACTGGTCTCCCGGCTGCTGCTGCTCGCCGCGGCGGCCCTGTTCATCGCGGTCCTGTTCGGCGCTTATGACAAGCGGGAAGCCGAGGAGAAGCGGGACCTGACCTTCGGGCTGGCGATCGGCGGGACCGTCGTGGCGGCCGGGCTCGCCGCGAGCTGGGCCATGTCCGAGCACGCCTCCCAGGGACTCCAGCCGGGTGTCGCCATGCCCGTCGACGTGCTCCACCTGCTGGCCGTCGCCGCCTGGCTCGGCGGACTGACCACCCTGCTCGTCGCGCTCTACCGGGCGCCCGCCGACACCCCGGTCGACCAGGACGCCGTCCAGCGGTTCTCACGGCTCGCCTTCGGCAGTGTGGTGGCACTGGCCGTCACCGGCGTCTACCAGAGCTGGCGGCAGCTCGGCTCCTGGTCCGCGTTGACCGACACCCGGTACGGGCAGCTGCTGCTCGCCAAGATCGGGCTCGTGGTGGTGATGGTCGCGGTCGCCTCGATCTCACGGCGCTGGACGGCACGGCTGGCGGAGGCACCGGCCCCGGCGGTGCTTGAGGAGGAGAAGGAGAAGCAGCCGGCGGGGGCGGGCAAAGCCACCGAAGCCGGGAAGGGCGAGTCCGGGGCCGGAAAGGGCGGCGACACCCGGGCCGCTCAGCTCGCCCGGCAGCAGGCCGCGATGGAGAACGCCCGGCAGAAGCGGCTGCGCGACGCCGACCCCAACCGCTTCGGCCTGCGCCGCTCCGTACTCGCCGAGGCGGGCATCGCCGTCGTCCTGCTCGCCGTCACCACCGTGCTGACGCAGACCGAGCCGGGGCGCACCGAGCAGGAGGCCGCGGCAGCCGCCTCCGCCTCGTCCTCTCCGTCCGCCTCGACCGGCCAGGGCACCGGCGCGGTGACGCTGAACATGCCCTTCGACACCGGCGGCGAGAACGGCAGGGGCGTCGTCACGATCGACCTCGACCCCGCCCGGGTCGGCGACAACGACATGCACGTCCATGTGGAGGGCCCGGACGGCCAGGCCTTCGACATCCCCGAGGTGAAGGTCGCCTTCACCCTCTCCGCCAAGGACATCGGGCCGCTGCCCGTCGTCCCCGACCACATCACCACCGGACACTGGTCGGCGAGCGGAGTACAGATCCCCATGACGGGTGACTGGAAGGTCGAGGTGACCGTGCGGACCTCCGACATCGACCAGGTGACCGTCTCGAAGAACGCGAAGATCGGCTGAACCACCACCATGGCTGACCAGACCCTTCCGCAGGCCCGGGCCACCGGGGCACCCCAGGAGGAGCCCGGGGACCGGACCACCGGGAACGGCATCTCCCGGCGCAGGCTGCTCGGCACGGCCGGTGCCACCGGGCTCGTCCTCGGGGCGGCGGGCGGAGCCGCGGGGTACGCGGCGGCACCCGCCGGAGCCACCCCGCTGACGTCGGTGGGCGACAGCCGGGTCGAGTTTCACGTGAAACATCAGCCCGGCATCACCCAGCCGCTCCAGGCCCGCGGCCACCTCGTCGCCTTCGACCTCGCACCCGGGGCAGGATGCAAGGAGGCCGCCGCCCTGCTGCGCCGCTGGTCGGACACCGCCCGCCGGCTGATGGCGGGCGAGGTCAGTGCGCAGGACGACACCGGCGTGGCCCGTGACGCCGGCCCCTCCTCACTGACCCTCACCTTCGGCTTCGGCCACAGCTTCTTCGCCCGCACCGGCCTGGAGAGGCAGCGACCGGTCGCCCTGGACCCGCTGCCCGACTTCTCCTCCGACCACCTCGACAAGGCCCGCAGCAACGGCGACCTGTGGGTACAGATCGGCGCCGACGACGCCCTCGTGGCCTTCCACGCCCTGCGCGCCGTCCAGAAGGACGCGGGCTCCGCGGCGAAGGTGCGCTGGCAGATGAACGGCTTCAACCGCTCCCCCGGCGCCACCGCCCGTCCGATGACCGCCCGCAACCTGATGGGCCAGGTCGACGGCACCCGCAACCCCAAGCCCGCCGAACCCGACTTCGACGAGCGGATCTTCGTCCCCGGGAAGGGCGAGCCGGCCTGGATGGCGAACGGCTCCTACGCCGTCGTACGCCGTATCCGCATGCTGCTGGACGACTGGGAGAAGCTGCCGGTCAAGGAGCAGGAGAGCGTCATCGGGCGCCGCAAGTCCGACGGGGCGCCGCTGTCCGGGGGCACCGAGACGTCCGAGATGGACCTGGAGAAGACGGATTCCCGGGGCAACCTGGTCGTCCCGATCAACGCCCACGCGAGGATCACCCGGCCCGACCAGAACGGCGGTGCCGCCATGCTCCGCCGCCCGTTCTCGTACCACGACGGCATCGACGCGGACGGGACGCCGGACGCGGGGCTGCTGTTCATCTGCTGGCAGGCCGATCCGCTGCGCGGCTTCGTGCCGGTGCAGCGCAAACTCGACCGGGGCGACGCCCTGACGCCGTTCGTCCGCCACGAGGCGAGCGGGCTGTTCGCGGTGCCGGGCGGCGCGGCGGAGGGGGAGTATGTGGGGCAGCGGCTGCTGGAGGGGTGAGAACCGTCCCGTGTCACCCCTGAGGGCTCTGGCGGGGCCGCCGTCGGCCGGGGGCCCATTAGGGTGAGGTCATGCCAGCGAGCTATGCGTATCTCGGTCCAGAGGGCACCTTCACCGAAGTCGCCCTGCGCACGCTTCCCGAGGCGGCCACCCGTGAGCTGATCCCGTACGTGTCCGTGCAGTCCGCGCTCGACGCGGTGCGCGTCGGCGAGGCCGAGGCCGCGTTCGTCCCCATCGAGAACTCCGTCGAGGGCGGTATCACCACCACCCTCGACGAACTGGTCGCGGGCGCCCCGCTGATGATCTACCGCGAGGTGCTGCTGTCGATCACCTTCGCGCTGCTCGTCCGTCCGGGCACCAAGCTGTCGGACATCAAGACGGTCACCGCCCACCCGGCCGCCCAGCCGCAGGTCCGCAACTGGCTCAAGACGCACCTCCCGGACGCCGTCTGGGAGTCGGCCGCCTCCAACGCGGACGGTGCGCGACTGGTCCAGGAGGGCCGGTACGACGCCGCCTTCGCCGGTGAGTTCGCCGCCGCCCGGTACGGCCTGGAGGCCCTGGAGACGGAGATCCACGACGCGGAGAACGCCCAGACCCGGTTCGTGCTGGTGGGGCGCCCCGCCCGGCCCGCAGCACCCACGGGCGCCGACAAGACCTCCGTCGTGCTGTGGCAGCGCGACGACCACCCCGGCGGGCTGCGCGACCTGCTGGGCGAGTTCGCCACCCGTGGCATCAACCTGATGCTGCTCCAGTCCCGGCCGACCGGTGCCGGGATCGGCAACTACTGCTTCTGCATCGACGCCGAGGGGCATATCTCGGACCGTCGGATGGCCGAGGCGCTGACGGGACTCAAGCGGATCTGTCTGCAGGTGCGTTTCCTCGGTTCGTACCCGCGTGCGGATGTGCGCCCCGGAGAGGTGCGGCCGCCGTTCCCCGGAACGTCGGACGAGGAGTTCGTGGGGGCGGCGGACTGGGTCGTGCGGTGTCAGGACGGGCGGTTCTGACGGGACCGGCCGGTCCTACCTGCTGATTTTCGTTGTCCACAGGAGTTATCCACAGGTCCGCTTCTCCATCTGGGGACAAGTCGACACCGAAGCCGCACTCAGTCGACAAATCACTCCACGGCGCATGACCTCGTTCATCACCCAGCACATCCCCCTTCGTCCACCCTTTTCCTTTGGTCAACCCTTTGGGGTGAGCCTTTTCCACTCAAAAGTGGGGAGAAAGGGAGTTTGTCCTGGGAATCCTCAGCTTTGATCAGACGCTTCGGAGCGATCAATTCCGAAGTCCACAGATCTTCCCCACACCCTGTGGATAACTTCCCGAGAGCGTGGATGCCTGTGGACAACCGGAGCCCAAGTTCCGTACCGCGCAAGGAATCCCGGTCAACCTGTGTCCCGTGAACCAACCCGTTCCGGGGGGAGCACCCCATTCATTGACCTTGCGGAACACTCTTCGCAATTCACCCATAACGGAACGTGCACCGCGCATCGCAATAGTGAGTCGTGAGGCGTCACCCCGCACCGGTAGCCTTGACCGCGTGATTGACCTTCGCCTGCTTCGTGAGGACCCCGACCGTGTGCGCGCTTCGCAGCGCGCCCGTGGAGAGGACGTCGCGCTCGTCGACGCCCTCCTGTCTGCCGACGAGCGGCGCAGGTCGTCCGGCGTCCGCTTCGACGAGCTGCGCGCCGAGCAGAAGTCGCTCGGCAAGCTCATCCCCAAGGCGGCCGGCGACGAGAAGGCCGAGCTGCTGAAGAAGGCCGAGCAGCTCAAGGCCGACGTGAAGGCCGCCGACGCCGAGCGCGACGCCGCCGACGCCGAGACCCAGGAGCTCCAGCTCAAGCTGAGCAACCTCGTCCACCCCGACGTGCCCGTCGGCGGCGAGGAGGACTTCGTCACGCTGGAGACGCACGGCACCATCCGTGACTTCGGTGCCGAGGGCTTCGAGCCCAAGGACCACCTCGAACTCGGCCAGACCCTCGGCGCCATCGACGTCGAGCGGGGCGCCAAGGTCTCGGGCTCGCGCTTCTACTTCCTGACCGGCGTCGGCGCGCTGCTCGAGCTCGCCCTGGTGAACGCGGCGATGGCGCAGGCCACGGCCGCCGGCTTCACGCCGATGCTGACCCCCGCGCTGGTGCGCCCCCAGTCGATGGCGGGCACCGGCTTCCTCGGCCAGGCGGCCCAGGACGTCTACCACCTCGACAAGGACGACCTCTACCTGGTCGGCACGTCCGAGGTGGCGCTGGCCGCGTACCACATGGACGAGATCATCGACGCCGACCGGCTGCCGCTGCGGTACGCGGGCTTCTCGCCCTGCTTCCGCCGCGAGGCCGGCTCGCACGGCAAGGACACCCGGGGCATCTTCCGCGTGCACCAGTTCGACAAGGTCGAGATGTTCTCGTACGTCACGCCGGAGGACTCCCAGGCGGAGCACCAGCGGCTGCTGGAGTGGGAGAAGCAGTGGCTGACCTCGCTGGAGCTGCCGTTCCGCGTGATCGACGTCGCCTCGGGCGACCTGGGCTCCTCGGCCGCGCGCAAGTACGACTGCGAGGCGTGGATCCCGACCCAGGGCAAGTACCGCGAGCTGACCTCGACCTCGGACTGCACCGAGTTCCAGTCGCGCCGGCTGTCGATCCGCGTCCGTGAGGACAAGAAGGTGCGCCCGCTGGCCACGCTCAACGGCACGCTGTGCGCCGTACCGCGCACGATCGTGGCGATCCTGGAGAACCACCAGCAGGCCGACGGCTCCGTGCGCGTGCCGGAGGTGCTGCGTCCGTACCTGGGCGGCCGGGAGATCCTGGAGCCGGTCACCAAGTGAGCACCGCCCCCTTCCCGTACCGGCTCGTCGCCACCGACCTCGACGGCACGCTGCTGCGGGGCGACCACTCGGTCTCCCGCCGCACCCGTGACGCGCTCGCCGCGGCCACCGCGGCGGGCGCCGCGCACATCGTCGTCACCGGCCGCGCGGCCCCCTGGACCCGCCCCATACTCGACGACCTCGGCTACGAGGGCCTCGCCGTCTGCGCCCAGGGCGCCCAGGTGTACGACGCCGGGGCGCACCGCCTGCTGACGTCGGTGACCCTGGACCGGCAGCTGGCCGGAGTGGCGCTGGCCAAGATCGAGGCGGAGGTCGGCCCGCTGTACCTGGCGGCGAGCCGTGACGGCCTGGACGGCGAGGTGCTGGTCGGTCCCGGTTACGAGGTCGTGGGCGCCCTGCCCGCGACCCCGTTCACGGACGCGTCGGACCTGTGGACGGCGCCCCTGAACAAGCTGTACATCCAGCACCCGAAGCTGACCTCGGACGAGCTCGCCGACGCGGCCACCCGCGCGGCGGGTGGGTTCGTCACCGTCACCATGGCGGGCGAGGGCATCGTCGAACTGCTCCCGCTCGGCCTGTCCAAGGCCACGGGGCTGTCACTGGCGGCACGCAGACTGGGCATGAAGGCCGCGGAGACGATCGCCTTCGGCGACATGCCCAACGACATCCCGATGTTCGCCTGGTCCGCCCACGGCGTGGCCATGGCCAACGCCCACGAGGAACTGAAGGCGGTGGCCGACGAGGTGACCACCTCCAACGAGGACGACGGCATCGCGGCGGTCCTGGAACGCCTTCTGCCCTGACCGCGGGCAGTAGCGCCTCCCCCGGCGCCTCGAGGGCCCGGGAGGCGGCACGGGTGGGCGGTGGGGCCACCTCCTGCTCACGGAGGCCCCCCGCTCATGGGCGAGGAGCCGGGAGCGGGGGAGGCACCTCGCAGCGCCGAGTCGCCCGGCCCACCCCCGCCCCACGGCGACAAAGCAGGGAAGGGCGGCCCACGCGACAGAGATGCGCGTGCTCGAAGCGGCCGCCCCGGGCAGCTCCCCGTACGGGCGGACTCGACGGAGCGGTGGGGACTGCTCCGGAGTCCGCCACGGGCTGCCCTGACAGGAGTGGGACGTGCCGTGCATGGACACCGTCCCGCTCCTCTCCCAGCAGGCGACGCCGGACTTTCCCGGCGATGCGGACACAACCACTCTGCCCGCCGGGCGAGCCGGACGCCACCGAATAAACCGGCGAGGGGCCCTCACTCCTCGCCGGCGAGCGTCAGCGACCGCAGCTTCTGCCCGGCGTACCAGGTGGCCAGCACGGTGACCGCGGCCAGCAGCACCGTCGCGGTCGTCAGACCCACGTCCGAGGTGACCAGGTCACCCCCGGAGACCTTCTGCGCCACCGCCAGCGACCACTGCTGGACGCTCAGCGTGCGCGCGCCGGGCACCAGGGAGCCGAACAGCGCCTCCCAGACCAGCGCGTAGACCAGCCCGAACACCACCGCGTGCCGCGAGACCGTGCCGAGCAGCAGGAAGAGCGCCGAGTACGCGATGGAGGCGACCAGCGCGGCCACGGTGTAGGCGACGGCGACCTGCTGGCCGTTGCCGTTCAGGACGAAGCCCGCGATCAGGGTCGGCACCGCCGAGAACACCATGGTGACGGCGATCGCGACGATCAGCTTGGTGTAGATGATGGTCGGCCGCTTGATCGGCTTGGACAGCAGGTACACCACCGAGCCGTCGTCGATCTCGGGACCGATGGCCCCGGTGCCGGCGATGACACCGATGATCGGCACCATGGTGGCGAGCGCGAACCCGCCGAGGACGTCGGCCGCCGTCTGGTCGTCGGCGCCGCTGAGGGCGCGCACGGCCACGGAGATCACGATCAGCAGCAGGGGCAGGGCGCCCAGGATGAGGGCCCGGCGCCGGCCGAGCAGGGCCCGGTAGGTGAGCCGGGCGACTGTGGGGTCGTACATCAGGGCCTCCTACGCCGCGACCAGGTACGAGAAGACGGACTCGAGGGACTCGTCGGACGGCGAGACCGTGAGCAGCCGGATGCCGTGCTCGCGCGCGACCTTCGGCAGCAGGGCGGTGAAGCGGCCGAAGTCGACGGCCTGGATGCGCAGGGCGCCCTCCGCCACGTCGACCTCGATGCCGGACGTCGACGGGTCGGCGATCAGCGCGGCCGCGAGGGCGCGGTCGTCGCTGGAGCGCACCAGGTAGCGGTGCGGGCGGTCCGTCATCAGGCGGCGGATCCTGCGGAAGTCGCCGCTGGCCGCGTGCCGGCCGGCGACGACGACCTCGATGTGCCAGGCGAGCTGTTCGACCTCTTCGAGGATGTGGGAGGAGAACAGCACGGTGCGGCCCTCGTCGCCCATCCGCCGCAGCAGGTCCATGAGCTGCATGCGCTGACGCGGGTCCATGCCGTTGAAGGGCTCGTCGAGGAGGAGCAGTGACGGCTGGTGGACCAGCGCGGACGCCATCTTCACGCGCTGCCGCATGCCCTTGGAGTAGGTGGCGATCTTGCGGTCCTGCGCGTACTCCATCTCGACCGTGGCCAGCGCCCGCTGGGCGGCCTTGGCGCCCAGGCCGTGGAGTTCGGCGTTGGCGAGGACGAATTCGCGGCCGGTGAGGAAGTCGTACATCGCCTCGCGTTCGGGGACGATGCCGATGTGCTTGTAGATGGCCTCGTTGCGCCACACCTGCTGTCCGTCGAGGGTGACGGTGCCGGTGGAGGGGGCGAGGAAGCCGCCCATCATGTTGATGAGGGTGGACTTCCCGGCGCCGTTGGGGCCGAGCAGTCCGGTCACGCCGGGGCCGATGGTCATGGTGACGTCGTTGACGGCGACCACGTTGCCGAACCAGCGGGAGACGTGGTCGATGCTGAGCGTGGTCACCTGAGCCTCCCGAGGGCTTCCAGATTTTGGGCGTGGCAAGGCCCGGAACTGCGGTACGCTCGCGGCGTGCTGAGCGAGAACCAAGCCAGCACAACACCCTCCATTCCATTGGGGAACCGGGCTGGTTCCAACCCGGCTGGTATTGATCGTGTAAGACTCGATCGCTCGCTGAGCGGCCGAGCGGCGTGAGCCAGGAATCCTCCTTGTTCGCAAGGGGGAGGGTTCAAAGGCCCACCTTCTTGTAGCGGCGCATGAGCAGCCCATAGCTGGTGGCAATGAACCCGAGGACGGCGAGGACGTACACCACGCCCTCGCCGTTCGAGGGGCCCACCCCGCCCGGGAAGGCGGAGCTCGCGCCCAGGAAGGCGGACTGCACGCCGTCGATGAGGGTGATCGGCGAGAACAGGCCGATCCAGGCGATGGCACCGCCGCTGCCCTGGACGTCCGCGATCGCCTGGAGGGTGGAGACCGCGCCGTAGGTGATGGTCAGCACGGCGATGACGGCCGCGATGCCGAAGCCGCGGCGCGGGGTGACCGAGGCGATCACCAGGCCGATGCCGGCGAAGAGCAGCGAGAGCAGTGTCACGGAGACGAGTCCCTGGGCGAATCCCTTGGTCTGGTCGGTGAAGTCGAGCTCGGCCAGCAGTGCGCCGATGTACAGCACCAGCAGGGGAGCGGCGGTGAGGATGAACAGGGCCGAGGCCAGCGCGGCGAACTTGGCTCGTACGTAGTCGGCGGTTTCGATGGGCCGCGAGAAGTACAGCGGTACGGTCTTGAAGCGCAGGTCGCGGGAGACGGACTGGGGTGCCTGCGAGGCGACGTACAGGCTGATGACGGCCTGCATGACGATCGCGTAGTTCGTGTAGTCGACCGGCAGGTCGCCCGCCTTGGTGGCGACGGCGACGGCCACCATGATGGCGGCGGGCACGCACATCACCACGAACAGCAGCATCGGCAGCACCTTGGACTTCACCGAGCGGCCGAGGCCGTAGGCGCCGCGCAGGGACTGCGAGTACAGCGAGAGCCTCGCGTAGGAGCGGCCGAGGCGGGGGCCGTCGTAGGAGCGGTAGCCGATGTTGTGGATACGGGTGTCACCCGATGCAGTGACCGGTGTCTGCGTGGACTGCTCAGTTGCCATGGCCGACCGCCTCCTTCCGCTGCGCGTCGCCGTCCGCGTCGTCCTTGAAGACCTCGGAGATGTGGTGCCGGCGCTGTTCCATGCGCACCAGGCCGAGGCCGAGGTCCGCGATGACGTCGCGGACCAGGTCGTACGTCTCCTCGCCCTGCGCGGTGAGCAGCAGGATGTGTCCGGCGCCCGGCAGTCCGCTGCCGTCCTCGACGGTCACCCCGCGCGCGTGGAGCGCGTCGCGCACCGCGCGGGTGCCGTCCGGGTGCTCGTCGGTGTCGGTGACCTCGATCGCGAGGGTCGTGGTGTTCTGGGTGAAGTCCGTGGTGGAGCTGGAGCGCAGCAGCTTGCCGCCGTCGACGACCACGACGTGGTCGCAGGTGCGCTCCAGTTCGCCCAGCAGGTGGGAGGTGACCAGGACCGAGATGCCGAAGTCGGTGTGGATGCGGCGGATCAGGCCGAGCATCTCGTCGCGGCCGACCGGGTCGAGGCCGTTGGTGGGCTCGTCCAGGAAGACCAGCTGGGGGTCGTGCACGAGGGCCTGCGCGAGCTTCACCCGCTGCTTCATGCCGGTGGAGTAGCCGCCGATGGGGCGGTAGCGCTCCTCGTAGAGGCCGACGTGGCGCAGGGTGTCCGCGGTGCGCTCCCGCGCGGCGGTGGGCGGCAGGCCGGACATGCGCGCCATGTGGACGACGAACTCGGTGGCCGAGACGTCCGGCGGCAGGCAGTCGTGCTCCGGCATGTAGCCGACCCGTTCGCGGATGGCGGCGCCCTCGGTGGCGACGTCGAGTCCGAGCACTTCGGCGCGGCCCTCGGTGGCGGGGGACAGACCCAGCAGGATCTTGATCAGTGTGGACTTGCCGGCTCCATTGGCTCCGACGAGTCCGGTCACACCGGGTCCGACGTCCACGGAGAGCCGGTCAAGAGCGGTCACCCGGGGGAACCGCTTGCTCAGGCTTTCGGTCACGATCACAGTCACGTCCATGACACTAGTGACCCGTACCACTCCGGTCGTCAGACCGGAGAGCCGTCTTGGTGTCCGTCTGGAGTCGTACGGGCCCGTAGGGGGAGCCCTGCCCGGGAGTCGTGCACGGACTCCGGGGCGCCGTTGACGGGCCCTGCGACAACTGCCACATTCGCCGGTGTGACGGGACTGAGGGGTGCGCGGGAGCGCCGGGTGCGTACGGGCGGGGTCGAGCTGTGCGTGGCCGAGCTGGGTGAGCGCGGGCGGCCGACGGTCGTCCTGGTGCACGGCTACCCGGACAGCAAGGAGGTGTGGTCGGAGGTCGCGCCCCGGCTCGCCGAGCGTTTCCACGTCGTGGCGTACGACGTCCGGGGCCACGGCCGGTCCACGGCACCGCACCCGCTGCGCGGCGGGTTCACCCTGGAGAAGCTGACCGACGACTTCCTGGCCGTCGCCGACGCGGTCAGCCCGGACCGGCCGGTGCACCTGGTGGGGCACGACTGGGGTTCGGTGCAGTCCTGGGAGTTCGTCACGGTCGGGCGCACCGCGGGGCGGATCGCCTCCTTCACGTCGATGTCGGGACCGTCGCTCGACCACTTCGGGCACTGGATCGACCGCCGTCTGAAGCGGCCCACCCCGCGCCGGGTCGGCCAGTTGCTGGGCCAGGGCGCCAAGTCCTGGTACGTGTACCTGCTGCACACGCCCGTGCTGCCCGAACTCGCCTGGCGCGGCCCCCTGGGCAGACGCTGGCCGCGGATCCTGGAGCGCGTCGAGAAGGTGCCCGGTGGCGGCGGCTACCCGACCCCGTCCCTGCCGTCGGACGCGGCCCACGGGGCCTGGCTCTACCGGGACAACGTGCGGCCCCGGCTGCGCAGCCCGCGCGCCGACGCCCACGCGCACGCGCCCGTGCAGCTCATCACGCCGCTGGGGGACGCGTTCCTCTCGGAGCGGCTCTACGAGGACCTGGAGCTGTGGGTGCCGCGGCTGACGCGGCGGACGCTGCCGGCCCGGCACTGGATCCCGCGCACCCGCCC
>NZ_NCTE01000422.1 GCF_002114215.1 Streptomyces sp. 13-12-16
GGTGCCGGGGCGGCGGTCGGGCTGTTCGTCCGCGGGGCCGCCCGCGGACGCGGAGGGTTCGCCGGACGTGGGGCCCGGGGGGCGCTGGTGTTCGTCGGTGGGGAGGTCCGTGGGCGTGGAGTCCGCGGCCGGGGGCCGGGGGTGCTCGGGCCCGTGGACGGAGGGCTCGGGGGCCGGGGGCCGAGGACCCGTGTGGTCGGGCGACCCGTCGTTGCCGGGTCGCGGCTGTCCGCGCCCGCCGCTTACGTCCACCGGTGTCCCCTCGTTCGCTGCGTCTCCCGCGCCTGCCGGACGGGAGGGTCTTGTGTCGATGGTATGCGGCCTGCGCCGCGCGTTCCGCCCCGGCACCCTGTCTCATTCCCCTCCTTCCCCTTCCCTCCCCGTCGTCACGCACAGGGCCCGCGGCCGTCGGCGTACGCGCTGTCGGTGGCGGGCCGTAAGGTCTGTGGGCATGGAGACGAGCATCGAGGGCGAGGAGCGGGCCGGCGGCGGCCCGGGCACCGGGGGCGTACGAGCGGACACGGCCACCGCCATACCGCCCGCGTCGCTGTCCCCCTCGCGCGCGAGTGACTTCATGCAGTGCCCGCTGCTGTACCGGTTCCGGGTCATCGACCGGCTGCCGGAGAAGCCGAGCGAGGCGGCGACCAGGGGCACGCTGGTGCACGCGGTGCTGGAGCGGCTCTTCGACGCCCCGGCCGCCGAGCGCACCGCGCCCCGGGCGAAGTCGCTGGTCCCGGGTCAGTGGGACCGGCTGCGCGAGACCAGGCCGGAGGTCACGGAGCTGTTCGCCGACGATCCGCAGGGCGAGCGGCTGGCGCGCTGGCTGGCGGAGGCGGAGAGACTGGTCGAACGGTGGTTCTCGCTGGAGGATCCGAGCCGGCTGGAGCCCGCCGAGCGGGAGCTGTTCGTCGAGGCGGAGCTGGACTCCGGGCTGAGACTGCGCGGCATCATCGACCGGGTGGACGTCGCGCCCACCGGCGAGGTGCGGATCGTCGACTACAAGACGGGCAAGGCGCCCCGGCCGGAGTACGCCGAGGGCGCGCTGTTCCAGATGAAGTTCTACGCCCTGGTGGTGTGGCGGCTGAAGAAGGTGATCCCGCGTCGGCTCCAGCTGGTGTACCTCGGCAGCGGTGACGTGGTGACCTACGATCCCGTGCTCGCGGATCTGGAGCGGGTGGAGCGCAAGCTGCTCGCGCTGTGGGACGCGATCCGGCTGGCGACCGAGACGGGTGTCTGGCGCCCGCGTCCCACGAAGCTGTGCGGCTGGTGCGACCACCAGGCGCACTGCCCGGAGTTCGGCGGCACTCCCCCGCCGTACCCCCTGCCGGTGAGGGCGCCCGAGTCCGGCGGGGCCCAACAGGGCAGAATGGGGCCGGACTAGCGAAGGAGACTTACGTGGCCATCCGCGTCCTACTGGTCGACGACCAGCCGCTGCTGCGCACCGGGTTCCGGATGATTCTGGAGGCCGAGCAGGACATCGCGGTCGTCGGCGAGGCCGGAGACGGCCTCCAGGCCCTGGACCAGGTGCGGGCGCTGCAGCCCGATGTGGTGCTGATGGACATCCGCATGCCGCGGATGGACGGGGTGGAGGCGACCCGGCAGATCACCGGGCCCGAGCGGGACGGGCCGGCGAAGGTGCTGGTGCTGACGACGTTCGATCTCGACGAGTACGTGGTGGAGGCGCTGAAGGCGGGGGCCAGCGGCTTCCTGCTGAAGGACGCCCCGGCCAACGAGCTGGTGCAGGCGATCCGTGTGGTGGCCGCCGGGGAGGCGATGCTCGCGCCGAGCATCACGCGCCGGCTGCTGGACAAGTACGCCACGCATCTGCCGTCCGGTGACGAGCCGGTGCCGGACACGCTGCACACGCTGACCGATCGTGAGGTCGAGGTGCTGAAGCTGGTGGCGCGTGGGCTGTCCAACGCGGAGATCGCCGCCGATCTGTTCGTCAGCGAGACCACCGTCAAGACGCACGTCGGTCACGTCCTGACCAAACTGGGTCTGCGCGACCGGGTGCAGGCGGCGGTGTACGCCTACGAGAGCGGGCTGGTGCGCCCCGGCGCGCAGTAGCGCGGCGGTCGCGCCGTACGACGAGGGCGCCCTCCCGTCGGGGAGGGCGCCCTCGTCGTACGGGTACGGCGTCAGGCCTTGCTCAGTTCCCAGAACCGGAACACGGTCGAGGCGTCGAGGCAGTACTCCAGGCCGTACACGCCGTCCCGGACGACCGCGTACTGCTTGGCCTGCCAGAGCGGGAGGACGGGGATGTCCTCGGCGACGACGTCCTGGATCCGGCCGAAGTCCTCGTCGGTGGCGGAGCGGTCGCTCTGGGCGGCCGTGCGCGGGAGGAGCGTCCGGGTGATCGTGCCGGCGTCGTAGTTGTTGTCCAGCACGTTGCCCTCGCCGAAGAAGGGTCCGGTGAAGTTGTCGGCGTCCGGGTAGTCGGGCACCCAGCCCTTGACGTAGACGCCGTACTTGCCGGCCGCGATGTCCTTCTCGTACTGGGCGAAGGGGACCGACTCGACGTCGGCGTCGAACAGTCCGCTGGCGTTGAGCTGTCGGGCGATCGCCTTCAGTTCCTGGTCGGTGGCCGGGCCGTAGCGGGACGGGGTGGACCACAGGGTCAGCTTCACCTTGCCGGTGATGCCCTCCTCCTCCAGCGCGGCGGCGGCCTCGGCCTTGGAGGGGCGGGCTCCGTAGGTGTCGAAGAAGGCGGTGTTGTGGCCGCCGATGCCGGCCGGGACGATCGAGTACAGCGGGCTGGCCGTGCCCTGGTGGATGTCCCGGACGAGGGCGTCACGGTCGATCAGATGGGCGATGGCCCGACGCACGCCGAGCTTTCCGGCGACCGGGTCGTCCATGTTGAAGACCAGGTGCTGGACCTCGGCGCTGCTGCCCTCGACGATCTCGACACCGCCGGTGCCGTCGTCGGCCCGGTCGATGTCGTTGATGGCCTCGGCGGTGAGGCCGCGGTAGGCGATGTCGACCTCGGCGTCCTGTACGGCCTTCTTCAGGGCGTTCTGGTCACCGTGGAAGAACTCCAGGGTCACGCCGGAGTTCTTGGTCTCGGCGCTGCCCTTGTAGTGCTCGTTGACGGAGAAGACGGCGCGGTCGTTGGCGAACGAGTCCAGCCGGTACGGTCCGGAGCCGACCGCCTCCCCGTCCTCGCGCAGTCCGTCGGCGTCGTACTCGCGGTGGTCGACGATGGAACCGGCGCCGGACGCGATCTTGCTGGGGAAGGTGGCGTCGGGTGTGTTGAGTTCGAAGACGACCGTCTTCCGGTCGGGGGTGCTGACCTTCTCCAGTGTGGGGAACATGATCGCGGGCCCGTCGGGGTCGTTGATCTTCAGCATGCGGTCGAAGGAGAACTTCACGTCCTTCGAGGTGAGCGGGTCACCGTTGCTGAACTTCAGTCCCTCCCGCAGCGTGCAGCGGTAGACCTTGGTGCCGGTGTCCGCGAAGCCGCAGCTCTCGGCGGCGTCCGGCCGCGGCTCGGTGGCTCCCTTGGGGAAGCCGAGCAGCGACTGGAAGACGTTGTTGAACAGCAGCCAGGAACCGGGGTCGTAGCCGGAGGCGGGGTCGGTGGACAGGATGTCGTCGGACATCCCCACCACGACGCCGGAGCCGTCGGCCCCCGCGTCGCCGCTCTCGGTGCCACAGCCGGTCAACAGGCCGGAGGCCAGCCCCGCCACGATGGGCAGGACTGGCCACGGGTTACGCAAATTCACGTGCTACGCCTTGTCGTTCTTGCTGCCCGGACCGTGCCACCGGTCCGGGTTCGTGCGGTTTCGTGCGGTTCCGTCACTCGCTGACGCCGCGCCCGAGCTCCCACAGCTGGAGGGTCGAGGAGGAGTTGAGCGCGTAGGCGGTGCCGGTGACGCCGTCGCGGGCGGCGACGTACTGCTTGCCCTGCCACAGCGGGATCACCGGAACGTCCTTGGCGACGATGTTCTGGATCTCCGCGAGGCTGTCGGAGGCGGACAGCCGGTCGGCCTGGCGCCGCGACTCGGGGATCAGCTCATTGATGATCTTGGTGTCGGCGTAGGGCGAGCTGAGGAAGTTGTCCTTGCCCAGGAAGGGGGCGGTGAAGGCGTCGGCGTCCGGGTAGTCGGGGAACCAGCCCATGCCGTAGACGTCGTACTTCTCGTTCTGGGCGGCGGTCTTGAACTTGTTCCAGGTCTCGCTCTTGATGTCGGTCTCGAACAGACCGCTGTCGTTGAGCTGCTTGCTCAGCTGCTCGAACTCCGTCTTGGCGGCGGGACCGTAGTGGTCGTGCGTGTAGTGCAGCGTCAGCTTCACCGGGGTGCTGACGCCGGCCTCCTCCAGCAGGTCGCGGGCCTTGTCCACGCTCGGGTCGCCGTACTTGTTGAAGAACGCGTTGGTGTGGCCGGTGACGCCGGCGGGGACCAGCGAGAACAGCGGCTCGGCCTGGGAGCCGTAGACGTTGCCGACCAGCTCGCCGCGGTTGATGACCTGGGCCATCGCCTGGCGGACGGCCTTGTCCTTCACGGTGGGGGCCTCGGTGTTGAACGCCAGGTACCGGATCTCCAGACCGGGCGACTCGACCAGCTCGATCTCGTCGTCGGTGGCGTTGCCGAGCTCCTGGATCTGCTGCGGCGACATGGTGCGGGTCGCCATGTCGATGTCACCCTTCTTCAACGCCTCGCCCATGGCGTCGGCACTGTCGTAGGAGACCATCTCGACCTTGTCGTTGTTCACCTCCAGCGCACCCTTGTAGGAGGGGTTCTTGGTGAAGGTGGCACTGACCATCGTGCCGTCCTCGACCTTGCCCTCCATGGTGTACGGGCCGGAGCCGTCGATCTCGAAGCCCTCGCGCAGCTTGCCCTTGTCGTAGTCGTCCGGGTTGACGATGCCCGCGACCGGGGTGGACAGCTTGTACGGGAAGGTGGCGTCGGCGCTGTTGAGGTGGAAGATCACCTCTCGGTCGCCCTGCGTCTCGACGGTGTCGATGGTGGACAGCAGCGCGAACACACCGCTGTCGCCCTTGATGGAGAGGGCGCGCTCGATGGAGAACTTCACGTCCTCCGCGGTGACCGCGTCGCCGTTCGAGAACTTCAGACCGTCACGCAGGGTGCAGCTGTAGCGCTCGTTGCCGGCGTCGGTGAATCCGCACGACTCGGCGGCCTCGGGTACCGGCTCGCCGTCGCCCCGGGGCTGGACCATCAGGGTCTGGACGGTCTGCCGCAGGATGTTCCAGGTACCGACGTCGTAGGCCCAGGCCGGGTCGAGGGGCGCGGGGCCGTCCTCCTTGGATGCGGTGAACCGGTCCGTGGTGCCCACGAGGATCGCGTCGCCGTCTCCGCTCCCGCCCTCGCTGTCGCCACAGGCGGCGAGCACCGGCGCGAGCAGGCCCATCGCTGCCGCCAGCACCAAAGTCTTGCGGTTCATGCTCGAGTTTCTCCAGGACTGTCGACTCCGTGTATCCGGCATACGGGGGTTGTCGCAGCGGAACACGGGGATGGGGGCGAGGTTCTCGCGATGACATTAGTCCGCGCCCGCAGGAGGGTTCGCAGCCGCCGGAGTTGAGGGCACATCACGCAGTGAGACCGGGTGTGAACGCACCGGTAAAGGCGACCGGGGAATGATTGGTGCAGCTTCTCATGAATCAGGACACAAAGGCGCACCGGTGACCTCCGAAATGGTGCGGAAGGCACAGGAGGACATCGTTGTCGACCCCCCTTCATGTGGCGAACCTCACATGTGAAAACGGGCTCGACGACACCGGAATTCGGCCATCGGCAAGCGGGTCGAATTCTTTCGGGCGCGTACGTCCGGGCCCGGGAAGCCGAGTGGCGGGAATTCCGGCGGTAACACCACTGCGCTGGGTGAACGCCTAGCGCATTTCCGTCATCAGGCCGTGCAGGAATGTCAGGTCCACGACTTCCAGGGAGGGTACGACCGTCCGCCGGACGGCCGGGACGATCGGACCCACCGAGGGCACCGCGACGACCTGGCAGCCCGCCGCCTCGGCGGCGGCGACACCGGTCACGGTGTCCTCGACGACGGCGCACCGCACGGGGTCCACACCGAGCCCGGCGGCGGCCGCGAGGTACGGGTCGGGGTGCGGCTTGGTGCGCGGGACCTCGTCGCCGGCGACCGACAGCGCGAAGTGCTGCGGGCCCAGCGTCTTCAGCACCCGGTCGATGATGCGCCGGTGGGAGGCGGAGACGAGCGCCGTGGGGATCTCGTACTCGGAGAGCTCGGCGAGCAGCCGCGCGGCGCCCGGCATCAGCGGCAGGGCGTGGTCGATGCGCTCCTCGAAGCCGTCGTTGAGCAGCACCGTCAGCTCGGGCAGGCCGATGTCGGCGCCGGTGGCCTCGATGAGGAACCCCGCGCTGCGGGTCATGGGGCCGCCGACCACGACATGGCGCCAGGAGTCGTCGAGGGTGTGGCCGAGGGAGGCGAAGACCTCGACCTCGACGTCCCACCAGAAGCCCTCGGTGTCCACCAGGGTGCCGTCCATGTCGAGGAGGACGGCCTGCAGGGCCGAACCCTCGGCCGTCTGGGTTCCGAGCGCGGGGACCGTACTGGTCATCCGCGTACCTCCTTCACAGGGACGACCAGGCCGGTTCCCACGGGGGGAACCGGCCTGCGGTGGACCGACCAGTGTACGTCGTGCGCGCTCGGAACGCCCGGTGCGGCTCCTGGCGCCTCAGCGGGCGTTGAAGTACTTGGCCTCCGGGTGGTGGATGACGATGGCGTCCGTGGACTGCTCGGGGTGCAGCTGGAACTCCTCGGACAGGTGCACGCCGATGCGCTCGGGTTCGAGCAGGGCGGCGATCTTGGCGCGGTCCTCCAGGTCGGGGCAGGCGCCGTAGCCGAGGGAGAAGCGGGCGCCCCGGTACTTCAGGGCGAACATGTCCTCCATCGCGTCCGGGTCCTCGCCCGCGAAGCCGAGTTCGGAGCGCACGCGCGCGTGCCAGTACTCGGCGAGGGCCTCCGCCAGCTGCACGGAGAGCCCGTGCAGCTCCAGGTAGTCGCGGTAGGCGTTGGCCTCGAACATCCGGGCGGTCTCCTCGCCGATCCTCGAGCCGACCGTGACCACCTGGAGGCCGACCACGTCGGTCTCGCCGGACTCCTCCGGGCGGAAGAAGTCCGCCAGGCACAGCCGGCGGCCGCGGCGCTGGCGCGGGAAGGTGAAGCGGGTGCGCTCGTTGCCCTGCTCGTCCAGGATGATCAGGTCGTCGTCCTTGGAGACGCACGGGAAGTAGCCGTAGACCACGGCCGCCTCCAGCAGGTTCTCCGTCTGGAGGCGGTCGAGCAGTCCGCGCAGCCTGGGCCGGCCCTCGGTCTCGGCCAGCTCCTCGTAGGTCGGCCCGTCGCCGGTGCGGGCCTGCTTCAGGCCCCACTGGCCCTTGAACAGGGCACCCTCGTCGAGCCAGCTCGCGTACTCCTTGAGCTGGATGCCCTTGACGACGCGGGTGCCCCGGAAGGGCGGGGTGGGGACCGGGTTGTCGGTGGCGACGTCGGAGCGGACGTGCCCCTCCTCGGGCCGCTCCTCGATCTCCACGGTGGCCGCGCGGACCCGGCGCTGCTTCAGCTCGGGGAGCTTGGCGCCGGGCACGCCGCGCTTGATGCCGATGAGGGCGTCCATCAGGCGCAGGCCCTCGAAGGCGTCGCGGGCGTAGCGGACCTCGCCCTGGTAGATCTCGTGCAGGTCCTGCTCGACGTAGGCGCGGGTGAGGGCGGCGCCGCCGAGGATCACCGGGTAGTCGGTGGCCAGGCCGCGCTGGTTGAGCTCCTCCAGGTTCTCCTTCATGATCACCGTGGACTTCACCAGCAGCCCGGACATGCCGATGACGTCGGCCTTGTGCTCGTCGGCGGCGTCCAGGATCGCGGAGACCGGCTGCTTGATGCCCAGGTTGACGACGTTGTAGCCGTTGTTCGACAGGATGATGTCGACCAGGTTCTTGCCGATGTCGTGCACGTCGCCGCGCACGGTGGCCAGCACGATGGTGCCCTTGCCGGCCTCGTCGGTCTTCTCCATGTGCGGCTCGAGGTGCGCGACGGCGTTCTTCATCACCTCGGCGGACTGGAGCACGAACGGCAGCTGCATCTGGCCGGAACCGAACAGCTCGCCGACCACCTTCATGCCGTCCAGGAGGGTGTCGTTGACGATGTCGAGCGCGGGCCGCTCCCGGAGGGCCTCGTCCAGGTCGGCCTCGAGCCCGTTGCGCTCGCCGTCGATGATGCGGCGCTTGAGGCGCTCCTCCAGGGGCAGCGCGGCCAGTTCCTCGGCCTTGCCGGCCTTGAGGGACTTGGCGGTGGCGCCCTCGAAGAGCGCCATCAGCTTCTGGAGCGGGTCGTAGCCCTCGCGGCGCCGGTCGTAGATGAGGTCGAGGGCCGTGGTGACCTCTTCCTCGCTGAAGCGCGCGATGGGCAGGATCTTCGACGCGTGGACGATCGCCGAGTCCAGGCCGGCCTTGACGCACTCGTCGAGGAAGACCGAGTTCAGCAGGATGCGGGCGGCCGGGTTGAGGCCGAAGGAGATGTTCGACAGGCCCAGCGTGGTCTGCACCTTGGGGTGGCGCTTCTTCAGCTCGCGGATGCCCTCGATGGTGGCCAGGCCGTCCTTGCGGGACTCCTCCTGGCCGGTGCAGATGGTGAAGGTCAGGCAGTCGACGAGGATGTCCTCCTCGCGGATGCCCCAGTTGCCGGTCAGGTCGTCGATCAGCCGCTCGGCGATCTCGACCTTCTTCTCGGCGGTACGGGCCTGGCCCACCTCGTCGATGGTGAGCGCGATCAGCGCGGCGCCGTGCTCCTGGGCCAGCCGGGTGACGCGGGCGAACCGGGAGTCGGGTCCCGCCCCGTCCTCGTAGTTCACCGAGTTGATCACCGCGCGGCCGCCGAGCTTCTCCAGTCCGGCCCGGATGACGTCGACCTCGGTGGAGTCCAGGACGATCGGCAGGGTGGAGGCGGTGGCGAAGCGTCCGGCCAGTTCCTCCATGTCGGCGACGCCGTCGCGGCCCACGTAGTCCACGCACAGGTCCAGCATGTGCGCGCCCTCGCGGATCTGCTCGCGGGCCATCTCCACGCAGTTGTCCCAGCGGCCCTCGAGCATCGCCTCGCGGAACTTCTTCGATCCGTTGGCGTTCGTCCGCTCACCGATCGCCAGGTAGGAGGTGTCCTGGCGGAAGGGGACGGTCTGGTAGAGGGAGGCCGCGCCGGGCTCCGGGCGCGGGTCGCGCTCCGCCGGGGCGAGGCCGTGCACGCGCTCCACGAGCTGCCGCAGGTGCTCGGGCGTGGTGCCGCAGCAGCCGCCCACCAGGGACAGGCCGTAGTCGCGTACGAAGTTCTCCTGGGCGTCCGCCAGCTCCCCCGGGGAGAGCGGGTAGCGGGCGCCGTCCTTGGTGAGTTCCGGCAGGCCGGCGTTGGGCATGCAGGACAGCCGGGCGCGGGAGTGGCGGGCCAGGTGGCGCAGGTGCTCGCTCATCTCGGCCGGGCCGGTGGCGCAGTTCAGGCCGATCATGTCGATGCCCAGCGGTTCCAGCGCGGTGAGCGCGGCGCCGATCTCGGAGCCGAGCAGCATGGTGCCGGTGGTCTCGACCGTGACCGACACGATCAGCGGGACCTCGAACCCGGCGGTCTCCATCGCTCGGCGGGCGGCGATCACGGAGGCCTTGGTCTGCAGCAGGTCCTGGGTCGTCTCCACCAGCAGCGCGTCCGCGCCGCCCGCGAGCAGGCCCTCGGCGTTCTGCTGGTAGGCGTCCCGGATGGCGGCGAAGGTGGTGTGGCCGAGGGTGGGCAGCTTGGTGCCGGGTCCCATCGAGCCCAGCACCCAGCGGGTGCGGCCGTCCCGCGCGGCGTACTCGTCGGCCGTCTCGCGGGCGATGCGGGCGCCCGCCTCGGACAGCTCGGCGACGCGCTCCGGGATGTCGTACTCGCCCAGGGCGGTGAGGTTGGCGCCGAAGGTGTTCGTCTCGACGCAGTCGACCCCGGCGTCGAAGTACTCGGAGTGGACCGAACGGACGATGTCCGGCCGCGTCAGGTTCAGGATCTCGTTGCAGCCCTCGAGGTTCTGGAAGTCCTCGAGCGTGGGGTCCTGGGCCTGGAGCATGGTGCCCATGGCTCCGTCGGCGACCACCACCCGGGTGGCGAGCGCCTCGCGGAGGGCGGACACACGGGTCCGGCTGTCGGCGGAAGGGGTCTGCGGCAACGAGGCCATGAAAGGGGCTCCCTCTGGGTGCGACGGCTGTCGGCTTTGCGGCTGCCCGGGACCCCCTCACGGAGCGTCCCCGGCTGGGCGCACCACGCCAGGGTATCCGGGACCGCTCCCTGATGTTCAGGGCGTCCAGGGGGCGGACGATGATGGCCGACAACCGACGCCCGGAGTACGAGTGGCGGAACCGATCACGCCCGACCATTGGCGGGAGGTCGGCATCGACCGGTAGTGTTCGACAATGCCGAACAGCGGCAGCGGCGCGTCGCAGGTGGACGGCCGAAGGGGACGGAGGCAGTACGGCGATGGCACGGAACATCCAGTCGCTCGAACGGGCGGCGGCGATGCTGCGCCTGCTGGCGGGCGGCGAGCGGCGGCTCGGCCTGTCGGACATCGCCTCGTCGCTGGGCCTCGCCAAGGGCACCGCCCACGGCATCCTGCGCACCCTCCAGCAGGAGGGGTTCGTCGAGCAGGACGACGCCTCCGGGCGCTACCAGCTGGGCGCCGAGCTGCTGCGCCTGGGCACCACCTATCTCGACGTGCACGAGCTGCGGGCGCGCGCCCTGGTGTGGACGGACGACCTGGCCCGCTCCAGCGGCGAGAGCGTCTACCTCGGCGTGCTGCACCAGCAGGGCGTGCTGATCGTGCACCACGTCTTCCGGCCGGACGACAGCCGGCAGGTCCTGGAGATAGGGGCCATGCAGCCGCTGCACTCCACGGCCCTGGGGAAGGTGCTGTCGGCCTACGACCCGGTGGCCCACAGCGAGGCCCTGGAGGCCGACCGCAAGGCCTTCACCGACCGCACGGTGTGCGACCCGGACGACTTCGAACGCATCCTCGACCTCACCCGCGCGCGCGGCTACGCGGCGGACGTGGAGGAGACCTGGGAGGGCGTCGCCGCCGTCGCCGCCCCCATCCACGACCGGCGGCGCATGCCGGTGGGCGCGGTGGGCATCACGGGGGCGGTGGAACGGCTGCGCCGGGACGGCGAGCTGCGGCCCGAGCTGATCGCGGCGGTACGGGACTGCGCCCGCGCGGTGTCGCGGGACCTGGGCGCCGGGCGGTTCTGAGCGGTACACACGGGAGGCCGGGACGCCGTACGGCGTCCCGGCCTCCGTCATGTCCCGGGGCGGACAGACCGGGTGCGAGTCGGCGCAACCGCCGCGAAGATCGACAACTCGGGGCGCTCCATAACGATCGCGTTTTCGACAACCAAACTCTTGACGCCCGCGAGGCGCCGGGAAAGACTCCCGTCCATCGGTCGGCATTGTCGAACACCTACCGGCAATACGAGTTAGAGTGTGACAACGCCAAGGGCCGGCATCGCTCTCACCCCTGAGGGCGCCAATCCCCGGTGGGACCCGGGGGTCGGCTTCCCTGGACGAAGGACAAAGGAGTCGCGGGTGTCCAGCTCCGACATCTTCATCGGCGAGACCATCGGTACCGCCATACTCATCCTGCTCGGCGGCGGCGTCTGCGCCGCCGTGACGCTGAAGGCCTCCAAGGCCCGTAACGCCGGCTGGCTCGCCATCGCCTTCGGGTGGGGCTTCGCCGTCATGACGGCGGTCTACATCTCCGGACCGCTCTCCGGCGCCCACCTCAACCCGGCCGTCACCGTGGCGCTCGCCCTCAAGGACGGCGAGTGGAGCAACGTTCCGGTCTACTTCGCCGGAGAGTTCCTCGGCGCGATGATCGGCGCGACTCTGGTCTGGGTGGCCTACTACGGCCAGTTCCTGGCCCACCTCACCGACAAGGAGATCGTCGGCGGTCCGGGAGCGCAGGCCACCTCCGCCAAGGCGGTCGAGGCGCAGGAGAAGGGAGCGGGCCCGGTGCTCGGCGTCTTCTCCACCGGTCCGGAGATCCGGCACACGGTGCAGAACCTCGCCACGGAGATCGTCGGCACCTTCGTGCTGCTGCTCGCCATCCTCACCCAGGGCCTGAACGACGCGGGCAACGGCCTGGGCGTGCTGGGCGGTCTGATCACGGCGCTCGTCGTCGTCTCGATCGGTCTGTCGCTGGGCGGCCCGACCGGTTACGCCATCAACCCGGCCCGTGACCTCGGCCCGCGCGTCGTGCACGCCCTGCTGCCGCTGCCGAACAAGGGTGGTTCCGACTGGTCCTACGCCTGGATTCCGGTGGTCGGTCCGCTGATCGGCGGTGCCCTCGCGGCCGGCCTCTACAACGTCGCCTTCGCGTAGGCCCCGGCATCTTGCAACAGCGCCGTACGTACTGCCCCGTAACCAAGGAACTCCAGGAGCACACAGTGACCGACGCCCACACCGCCGGCCCGTTCATCGCCGCCATCGACCAGGGCACCACCTCCTCCCGCTGCATCGTCTTCGACCGCGACGGGCGCATCGTCTCCGTCGACCAGAAGGAGCACGAGCAGATCTTCCCCAAGCCCGGCTGGGTCGAGCACGACGCCACCGAGATCTGGACCAACGTCCAGGAGGTCGTCGCCGGGGCCGTCGAGAAGGCCGGCATCACCCGCGACGACATCAAGGCCATCGGCATCACCAACCAGCGCGAGACCACCGTGCTGTGGGACAGGAACACCGGTGAGCCCGTCCACAACGCCATCGTCTGGCAGGACACCCGCACCGACGCCCTCTGCCGCGAGCTCGGCCGCAACGTCGGCCAGGACCGCTTCCGCCGCGAGACCGGCCTGCCCCTGGCCTCCTACTTCGCCGGCCCCAAGGCCCGCTGGCTGCTCGACAACGTCGACGGCCTCAAGGAGCGCGCCGAGGCGGGCGACATCCTCTTCGGCACCATGGACACCTGGGTCATCTGGAACCTGACCGGCGGCGTCGACGGCGGCCACCACGTCACCGACGTCACCAACGCCTCCCGCACGCTGCTGATGAACCTGCACACCATGCAGTGGGACGAGAGGATCGCCGAGTCCATCGGCGTCCCGCTGGCGATGCTGCCCGAGATCCGCTCCTCCGCCGAGGTCTACGGCGAGATCACGGGCGGCAGGCTGGGCGAGCTGCTCGGCGGCATCCCGGTCGCCTCCGCGCTGGGTGACCAGCAGGCGGCCCTGTTCGGCCAGACCTGTTTCGCCGAGGGCGAGACCAAGTCGACGTACGGCACCGGCACCTTCATGGTGATGAACACCGGCGACAAGATCATCAACTCCTACAGCGGCCTGCTGACCACGGTCGGCTACCGGATCGGCGACCAGAAGCCGGTCTACGCCCTGGAGGGCTCGATCGCCGTCACCGGTTCGCTGGTGCAGTGGATGCGCGACCAGATGGGCCTGATCTCCACCGCCGCCGAGATCGAGACCCTCGCCCTGACCGTCGAGGACAACGGCGGCGCCTACTTCGTACCGGCCTTCTCCGGCCTGTTCGCCCCGTACTGGCGCTCCGACGCCCGCGGTGTGATCGCCGGCCTGACCCGGTACGTCACCAAGGCGCACCTCGCGCGCGCCGTGCTGGAGGCCACCGCCTGGCAGACGCGGGAGATCGCGGACGCCATGACGAAGGACTCCGGCGTGGAGCTGGCCGCCCTCAAGGTCGACGGCGGCATGACCTCCAACAACCTGCTGATGCAGACGCTCTCGGACTTCCTGGACGCCCCCGTGGTGCGTCCGATGGTCGCCGAGACCACCTGCCTCGGCGCCGCCTACGCCGCCGGCCTCGCCGTCGGCTTCTGGAACAGCACCGACGACCTGCGCGCCAACTGGCGGCGGGCCGCCGAGTGGACCCCCCGCATGGACGCGGAAACCCGCGACCGTGAGTACAAGAGCTGGCTCAAGGCCGTCGAGCGGACCATGGGCTGGCTCGAGGACGAGGAGTAAGAACCGCCATGACCACCCAGTCCACCCTGCAGTCCGTGCCTGCCCTGGGGACGCACCCGGCGTCCGGCTCGAACCCGAGCCGTGCCGAGACCCGGGAGCAGCTCTCCAAGGCGTCGTACGACCTCCTCGTGATCGGCGGCGGCATCCTGGGCATCTCCACCGCCTGGCACGCCGCGCAGTCCGGCCTCAGGGTGGCCCTGGTGGACGCCGGTGACTTCGCCGGCGCCACCTCCTCCGCCTCCTCCAAGCTGCTCCACGGCGGTCTGCGCTACCTGCAGACCGGCGCGGTGAAGCTGGTGGCGGAGAACCACTTCGAGCGCCGTGCGGTCTCCCGCCAGGTGGCCCCCCACCTGGCGAACCCGCTCACGTTCTACCTCCCCGTGTACAAGGGCGGGCCGCACGGCGCGGCGAAGCTCGGCGCCGGTGTCTTCGCGTACTCGGCGCTGTCCGCCTTCGGCGACGGCGTCGGGCACCTGCTCTCACCGGCCAAGGCCGCGCAGGACGTGCCGGAGCTGCGCACCGACAACCTCAAGGCCGTGGCCGTGTACGGCGACGACCAGATGAACGACGCGCGCATGGCGCTGATGACGGTCCGCGCGGCGGCCGAGTCCGGCGCGGTCGTCCTCAACCACGCCGAGGTGACGGGCCTGCGCTTCACCCGGGGCCGGGTCACCGGCGCCGAGCTGCGCGACCGGCTCTCCGGCGACGAGTTCGGGGTGAACGCCCGGCTCGTGCTCAACGCGACCGGCCCGTGGGTCGACCACCTGCGCCGCATGGAGGACCCGGACGCCGCGCCGTCCATCCGGCTGTCGAAGGGCGCGCACCTGGTCCTGAAGCGGACCTCGCCGTGGAAGGCCGCACTGGCCACGCCGATCGACAAGTACCGGATCACCTTCGCCCTCCCCTGGGAGGACATGCTGCTGCTCGGCACCACCGACGAGGAGTTCGAGGGGGACCCGGCGGACGTCGCGGTCACCGAGAAGGACACCGCGCAGATACTCGACGAGGCCGCGTTCTCCATCCGCGACCAGCAGCTCGACCGGGACCTGATCACGTACGCCTTCGCCGGTCTGCGGGTGCTGCCGGGCGGCCCCGGGGACACGGCCAAGGCCAAGCGGGAGACCGTCGTCACCGAGGGCCGGGGCGGGATGCTGTCCGTCGCGGGCGGCAAGTGGACCACCTTCCGCCACATCGGCCGCACGGTGATGCGCAAGCTCCAGGAGCTGCCCGGCCACCCGCTGGGCGACGACTTCGAGCCGGTCGCCTCGCTGCCGAAGAAGCTGCCGCTGCCGGGCGTGGCCAACCCCCGCGCGGTGGCCCACCGGCTGCTGGTCGACGGCCCGGCGCCCGGCCCGCGCATGGCGGCGGACACCGCCAGGCACCTGGCCACCCACTACGGTTCGCTGGCCTTCGACATCGCCCGCCTGGCCAACGAGGACCCGGCGCTCGCCCGGCGCGTCCACCCGGACGCCCCGGAGATCTGGGCGCAGGTCGTCTGGGCCCGGGACCACGAGTGGGCCGAGACGGCGGACGACGTGCTGCGCCGCCGTACGACGCTGACGATCCGGGGCCTGGCCACGGACGAGGTCCGCGCCGATGTGCAGGAGATCCTCGACAAGAAGTGACCCGCCCTCCCCCGGCTCCCCCGCGCGGGAGCCGGCCCACGGGCCGGGGGGCGGCTCCGCGCCGACGGAGCCGCCCCCCGGCCCGTACATAATGGGCTGGATACATCGGAGGTCTGGTCCGCAGGGAGGCGCGGTATGGCAGTGACCGACGAGGCGATCGAGAAGATCAAGGGAATGATCGTCTCGGGTGCGCTGCGTCCCGGCGCCCGGCTGCCCAAGGAGAGCGAGCTGGCCGCCGAGCTGGGGCTGTCCCGCAACTCGCTGCGCGAGGCGGTGCGCGCGCTGTCGCTGATCCGCATCCTGGACGTACGGCAGGGCGACGGCACCTACGTCACCAGTCTCGACCCGCAACTCCTGCTGGAGGCGCTGAGTTTCGTCGTCGACTTCCATCGCGACGACACGGTGCTGGAGTTCCTCGCCGTACGCCGCATCCTGGAGCCGGCCGCGACGGCGCTCGCGGCCACCAGGATCGACGAGGAGCAACTGGACGCGCTGTCGGAGCAGTTGGACAGGCTCGGCGACGAGCCGTCGGTGGAGGACCTGGTCGCCGCCGACCTGGAGTTCCACCGGGGCATCGTGCGCGGCTGCGGCAACTCCGTGCTGTGCTCCCTGCTCGACGGTCTGTCCGGTCCCACCACCCGGGCCCGGATCTGGCGCGGGCTCACCCAGAAGGACTCGGTCGGCCGCACCCTGCACGAGCACCGGGCCATCCTCGCCGCCCTGCGGGACCGGGACGCGGAGGCGGCGCGGTCCTGGGCGACGGTGCACATCGCGAGCGTGGAGCAGTGGCTGCGGTCCACGCTGTGAGGGGTGTTTACCGGCGCCCCACGGGGCAGTGATGGGGTCACCCCCCTTGTGAGGGGGCTGCGGGCGCCCCGTGGGCACGCCGTAAGGTTGGGGCGTACGCGAGGGCACGTCGGAAGGAGGCGCTGGGTGATCGAGCTCGAGGGGGTTCCCGAGCTGATCGACCCGGTCATGGTGGCCGCGTTCGAGGGCTGGAACGATGCCGGTGACGCCGCCTCCACCGCGGTCGCGCATCTGGACAGGGAGTGGAAGGGCGAGGTGTTCGCGGCGCTGGACGCCGAGGACTACTACGACTTCCAGGTGAACCGCCCCACGGTGTTCATGGACGGCGGGATCCGCAAGATCACCTGGCCGACGACGCGGTTGTCGGTGGTCCGGGTCGGCGGCGAGAAGCCGCGCGACCTGGTGCTGGTCCGCGGCATCGAACCGTCCATGCGGTGGCGTTCGTTCTGCAACGAGATCCTCGGCTTCGCGCACGAACTCGGCGTGGAGCTGGTGGTCGTGCTGGGCGCGCTGCTCGGTGACACCCCGCACACCCGGCCGGTCCCGGTCAGCGGGACCACGTCCGACCCGGACCTGGCCCGCCGCATGGATCTGGAGGAGACCAAGTACGAGGGTCCCACGGGCATCGTCGGCATCCTCCAGGAGGCGTGCACGCACGCGGGCGTGCCCGCGGTGTCGCTGTGGGCGGCGGTCCCGCACTACGTGTCGCAGCCGCCCAACCCGAAGGCCACGCTGGCCCTCCTGAACCGTCTGGAGGACCTGATCGACGTGCGGATCCCACTGGGCGAGCTGCCCGAGGACGCGCGCGCCTGGCAGGTGGGTGTGGACCAACTGGCCGCGGAGGACAGCGAGGTGGCCGAGTACGTCCAGACGCTGGAGGAGGCCCGGGACACCGCCGAGCTGCCGGAGGCGTCGGGCGAGGCGATCGCCCGCGAGTTCGAGCGCTATCTGCGGCGCCGTGACGGGGCGTCGGGTCCGCCCGGCGGGCATGCCACGGCCGACGGTTCGGACGGTCCGTCGTACCGGCGGGAGGGCCCGGGCGGACGCAACCGTCCGCCGAGGCCGCCGAAGCCGGGGACGGACTCCGATCCGGATTCGGACTCGGGTCCGGGTTCGGACTCGGGTGGCGACGAGTCGTCGGAGGACTGAGCGAAGGAAGGGGCGCCCCGTTGTGAACGGGGCGCCCCTTCGTCGTCGCGTCCGGTTACAGCGCCACGCCGAGCAGCGCGTCCACCGCGCGGGAGACGACGCCGGGGGCGCCGGTGTCCGTGCCGCCGCTCTCCTCCTGGAGGACGGTCCAGCGGTCGACGGCGGCCAGCGCGGCCGGGGCGTCCAGATCGTTGGCCAGCGCCTCGCGGATCTCCTCGACCAGCGCCTCGGCGGGCGGGCCGTCGGGGCGGGAGACCGCGGCACGCCAGTGGCCGAGGCGGGTCACGGCGTCCTGGAGGACCTGGTCGGTCCACTCCCAGTCGGCGCGGTAGTGGTGGGCGAGCAGCGCCAGCCGGATCGCCGCCGGGTCCACGCCGTCGCGCCGCAACCGGGACACGAAGACCAGGTTGCCCTTGGACTTGGACATCTTCTCGCCGTGCAGGGCGACCATGCCGGCGTGGACGTACGCCTTGGCCATGGGGAACTCGCCGGTGAGCGCCTGGGCGTGCGAAGCGCCCATCTCGTGGTGCGGGAAGACCAGGTCGGAGCCGCCGCCCTGGACGTCGAAGCCCATGCCGAGGTGGTCGAGGGCGATGGCCACGCACTCGATGTGCCAGCCGGGGCGGCCCCGGCCGAGGGAGCCGCCGTCCCAGCTCGGCTCGCCCTCGCGGGCGGCCATCCAGAGCATGGGGTCGACGGGGTTCTTCTTGCCCGGGCGGTCCGGGTCGCCGCCGCGTTCGGCGGACAGCAGCCGCATGGCGGCGGCGTCGAGGTTCGAGACCTGGCCGAAGTGCGGGTCGGACTCGACGGAGAAGTAGACGTCGCCGTCGATCTCGTAGGTCGCGCCGAGGTCACGCAGCCGTTCGACGAGGGGGACGATGCCGGGTATCGCCTCCACGGCGCCTATGTACTGGCGCGGTGGCAGCATCCGCAGGGCCGTCATGTCCTCGCGGAACAGCGCGGTCTCGCGCTCGGCGAGCTCGGCCCAGTCGAGGCCGTCCCGGTCGGCCCGCTCCAGCAGCGGGTCGTCGACGTCGGTGACGTTCTGGACGTAGTGAACCTGCCGCTTGGTGTCGAGCCACACGCGCTGCACGAGGTCGAACGCGTTGTAGGTCGCCGCGTGTCCGATGTGGGTGGCGTCGTAGGGGGTGATGCCGCAGACGTAGATACGGGCGACGGGACCGGGGGCGGAGGTGATCAGGCCCCCGGTCGCGGTGTCGTGGATCCTCAGGTCGCGGCCCTGACCGGGCAGGGCGGGGACCTCGGAAGCGGGCCAGGCATGCATGTCATGAGCCTAACCGGACCGCGGTTCGGAAAACGAACGGGAGCAGGCCGGATGACCGGGAAGGCACTCTTGCGCCGCGGCGTCCGGCGTGCTGCCGGTCTTGTTCCGGACGGGCCGCCGTCCCGCTCAGACCGGGGGCCAGGAGGTGCTCGGCCGGGCGCCGCCCGGTTCCGGACGGGCCGTCGTCCCGCTCAGACCGGGGGCCAGGGGATGGCCGGCCAGTCGCCGCCCGGTTGTGGGTGGGTGCCGGTGGTGAGGAGGGTCTCGACCCGCGCGCGGGTGGCGTCGATCTCCGCGCGGGTGATGAGGGGGGTCAGGGCGGTGGTGAGGGGGCCGGTGTCGGTGAGGGCCGTTCTGAGGCCCTCGAGGACGTCCAGCGCCTCCGCGGTCAGGGGCTCCCCCGCCCAGCCCCACAGCAGGGTGCGGAGCTTGTCCTCGACGTTGAAGGTGACCCCGTGGTCGATGCCGTACAGCAGGCCCTCGGCGGTGGGCAGCAGGTGCCCGCCCTTGCGGTCGGCGTTGTTGATCACCGCGTCGAGCACGGCGAGCCGCCGCAGCCGCTCGTCGTCGGCGTGCACGAGCAGCGCGGTGCGGCCCTCGCCGACCTCGGCGAAGCCGATCGCCTTCCAGCCCGGCTCCGGTTCCTCGCCGTCGACCAGGGCGAGGAGTTCCGCGCCGGGCGCCGTCTCGATCCACAGCTGGCACATGCCCTCGCCGTAGGGGCCGTCGCGGAGCACGGTGGGCGGGACGAGGCCCCAGCCGGTCGCCTCGGAGACCGCGTAGGCGGCGACCTCCCGCCCGGCGAGCGTGCCGTCGGGGAAGTCCCACAGGGGCCGCTCCCCGGTGACCGGCTTGTAGACGCAGGCGGCCTCGCGCCCCTCGTGGGTGACGGTGCAGTACAGCGCCGCGTTCGACGCCTCACGGATGCGCCCGCGCACGGTCAGCTCACCCTCGGCGAGCAGCACGGCGGCGGCCGGGTCGGCGGCCGTCACGCTCCGCGGCGGTATCCGTTCTGGCGCGGACATACGTGTCCTTCCGGGTCGAGCGGGAGGCTGCACAGCGGGCACGGCGGCCGCCCGGCGTTGACGACGTCGAGGGCGCGCTTGGCGAAGGCCCGGGCCTGCGCGCCGGTGAGCCGGACGCGGAGCATCGGAGGCCCGTTCTCCTCGTCCTGGAGCAGCCGCTCCTCGGCCTCGGCGAGGTCCTCCTCGGAGTCGGCGTCCAGTTCGACGAGCGCCTGCGCCTCGACGATCATGCGCTGCTCCTCGCCGTCCCAGGCGAGCGCCATGGTGCCGACGCGGAACTCCTCCTCCACGGGGGTGTCCAGCGGGGCGCTGTCGGTGGTCTCGGCCGGCGTCATCGCGGGCACCGCGGCGCTGCCGCCGCTCCGGCGCACGACCTCGTCGAGCAGTTCGTCCATCCGCTCGGCGAGCGCCGCGACCTGGGTCTTCTCCAGAGCCACGCTGGTCACCCGGGAGCCGGCGGAGGCCTGGAGGAAGAACGTACGGCGCCCTGGTAGTCCGACCGTGCCGGCCACGAAACGTTCCGGTTGGTCGTAGAGGAACACCTGACGGGACACGTCCTGTCTCCATTGAGAGTTGTGGGTACGGGCGGCTGTGTGAACGGGGACGCACTACTGCGACCGCTTCACCCTACTGCGCCCGACGATCACGGTGCGCCCGCTCCGCCCCCGACCGTGGCGTCACCGGCCGGCGGTTCCTCGCGCGGCGCCAGGGACGCGAAGTCGCCGGTGTCGCCGAGGCGGACGAGGAAGGGGCGCAACCGTGTGTAACGGACCGCGGTGATGGAACACGGTTCAACGGCAATCCGCTGGAAGAGGTCGAGATGAAGTCCGAGTGCGTCCGCGACGAGAGACTTGATGATGTCGCCGTGCGAGCACATGAGGTACACGGCGTCGGCGCCGTGATCGCGCTCCACGCGCGCGTTCCACTCGCGCACCGCCTCGGCGGCGCGCGTCTGCATCGCGCGCATGGACTCCCCGCCGGGGAAGGCCGCCGCCGACGGGTGCGCCTGCACCACCTCCATCAGGGGCTCGTCCTTGAGCTCGACGAGCTTGCGGCCCGACCAGTCGCCGTAGTGGCACTCGCCGATGCGGTCGTCGGTGTGCGGGGTGATGTCGGGGCGCTCCTCCAGCAGCGGCCGGATCGTCTCCCGGCAGCGCTGGAGCGGGCTGGTGACGATCTCGGCCAGCGGCAGCTCGGCGAGCCGTCCGGGCAGTGCGGCGGCCTGGGCGGCGCCGCGGTCGTCGAGGGCGACACCGGGCGTCCACCCGGCGAGCAGTCCCTCGGTGTTGGCGGTGGAACGTCCGTGCCGGACCAGGAGCAACGTGGGCATGCGGCCCAGGGTAGGCGTACGCGCGGGTGTGGTGTCCGTCGAGAGAGAGGAGAGTGTGCTTCGTGATCGTCGACTGTGCCATCTACCGGGAGGGGCACCGGTCGGAGGGGCCCCAGGACTTCTCCGACGCGCTGGACGAGGCGCGGTCGGCCGGGGGGTTCGTCTGGATCGGGCTGCACGAACCGACGGCCGACGAGTTCGACCTGGTCACGCAGGAGTTCGGTCTGCATCCGCTGGCGGTCGAGGATGCCCTCAAGGCCCATCAGCGGCCCAAGCTGGAGGTGTACGACGACTCGCTCTTCGTGGTGCTGAAACCGGTCGTGTACGAGCCGCGGAGCGACACGGTCTCCTCCGGCGAGCTCATGATCTTCCTCGGTGATTCCTTCGCGGTGACCGTACGGCACGGCGAGGGCGCGCCGCTCAAAGCCGTACGGCGACGGCTGGAGCGGGAGCCCGAGCTGCTGGGCGAGGGGCCCACGTCGGTGCTGTACGCGATCGCCGACGCCGTCGTCGACCACTACCTGGACGTGGCGACCGAGCTGCAGACCGACCTGGAGGAGCTGGAGGCGGAGGTCTTCACCCCCGACGGCGGGGGGTCGCGGCACACCGCCTCCCGGATCTACAACTTCAAGCGGCAGATCCTGGAGTTCCGCCGCGCGACCGGTCCGCTGGCGCTGCCGATGACGCGACTGGCGGGGGTGGGATCGTACGGGGCGGGGGTGCCGTTCGTGGAGGACAGGGCGCGGCCCTTCTTCCGTGACGTGCACGACCACCTCACCCGGGTGAACGAGTCCGTGGAGGGGCTGGACCGGCTGGTCTCGGACATCCTCTCGGCACACCTGGCGCAGATGAGCGTGCGGCAGAACGACGACATGCGGAAGATCTCCGCGTGGGCGGCCATGGCCGCGATCCCCACGATGCTCGCGGGGATCTACGGGATGAACTTCGAGCACATGCCGGAGCTTCGGTGGGAGTGGTCGTATCCGGTGGTGATCGTGGTGATGGTGGCGCTGGAGGTGCTGTTGTTCCGCCTGTTCAAGCGGCGGGGGTGGATGTGAAGGGCTGTGTCGGGGCTTGTGTGGCCGGTGGCCTGTGACCGGTCACGCGAATTCCGGTTCCGGGGTCGCGGGGCCGCCGAGCGCGTTGCGGCGGTCGGGCGTCCTGAGGGAGACCATGCGGCGCCAGCCGCCCAGGCGTTCGTACGCGTACACCGCGTGGATGCCTGCCGCGAGGACCGCCGCCTTGGGCCCGGGCCAGCCGAGGATGCGGCCCATGTGGGCCATCACCGCCAGGCTGACGTCCCGGTAGACGCGGATCTCCGCGAGCGCGCACGCGCGCAGGGTGCGCTGGATCGCGCGGCCGTGTCCGGCGTATGCCAAGCGCAGCAGTTCCTCGTGGCAGTAGGCGAGGTGGTTGTCCTCGTCGTTGGAGATCATCCTGACCGCGCGGCCGAGGTCGGGGTGGTCGGCGAAGTGCTTGCGGAGCAGGTCCATCTGCTCGGAGGCGCGTTGTTCGGTGACCCTGCTGTGGGCGAGGTAGGTGACGATGTCAGGCACCGTGAGCGGTTCGTCGCGCTTCAGCCGGCCGTGGGCCAGACCGATGCCCTTGTTCTCGAGGAGCATCGTGTAGTCGGTCTCCGGGGGGACCGGGACGGGTTTCAGGCCGCGCTTCCTCATCAGGGCGTTGAAGATGCGGCCGTGCTTGTCCTCGTCGGCACCGTGCCGGGTGATCTTGGGGGCGAGTTCGCGCTGGGCCTCGGGGACCAGCGCGGCGATCCGGGCGTTCTCCCAGCCGCCCTGGGACTCGCCGCTCGCGGCGATGGAGCAGAACAGGGCGAAGGACTCGTCGTTGTCGAGGATCTCCTGGAACAGACTCTTGGCCGAAAGCATGGTGGGCCACCTCTCCGCGGGTTCTCGCGGTTCCGCGGTCCCGAAGTTCCGCGGTCCCGAAGTTCCGAAGTTCCGAAGTTCCGCAAAGAAAGAGTCAAGTGCGTGGGGGCGGAGGCGGCAACAGGGGTGCCGGACAACTCCGCCAAAAGGAGTACGGGGCGGGGGGCGCGGGGCGTAACCGGGTGGGCCGGCGGGCGTTGGTGTGGGTGACGGCCGTGGCGGGGGGACCCCCGAGCCCCCACCACGGCCGTGAGGACTACGCGAGGCCCGCGCGTTCCAGGGCCTCGGTGCCGGCGCGGAGCGATGCCAGGCGCTCGTCGAGCGTGAAGCCGGCCGGGGCGAGGGTGAGGGTGGTGACCCCGGCGGCGGCGTACGCCTTCATCCGGTCGGCGATGCGGTCGACGGAGCCGAGGAGGGTCGTCCGGTCGATCAGGTCGTGGGGGACGGCTGCCGCCGCGCCCTGCTTGTCGCCGGACAGGTACCTGTCCTGGATCTCGGCGGCCTCCTGCTCGTAGCCCATGCGCCGGGCGAGCTGGTTGTAGAAGTTCTGCTTGCGGCTGCCCATGCCGCCGACGTACAGCGCGGTGTAGGGGCGGAAGGTGTCGGCGAGGGTGGTGACGTCCTTGTCGTCGCCCACGGCGAGGGGGACGGTGGGGCAGATGTCGAAGCCGTCGAGGGTCTTGCCGGCCTTCTCACGGCCCGCGCGGAGGTGCTTGACGGCGGTGTCCTCGAGGTGGTCGGCGGAGGGGAAGATCAGCAGGGCGCCGTCGGCGATCTCGCCGGTCTGTTCGAGGTTCTTCGGGCCGATGGCGGCGATGTAGAGGGGGATGTGCTCGCGCTGGGGGTGCACGGTGAGCTTGATGGGCTTGCCGGGGCCGCCGGGGAGGGGGAGGGTCCAGTGCTCGCCGTCGTGGGTGAGGCGTTCGCGGCTCATGGCCTTGCGGACGATCTCGACGTACTCGCGGGTGCGGGCGAGGGGCTTGTCGAACTTGACGCCGTACCAGCCCTCGGAGACCTGGGGGCCGGAGACGCCGAGGCCGAGGCGGAAACGGCCCTGGGAGAGGGAGTCCAGGGTGGCGGCCGTCATCGCGGTCATCGCGGGCTGGCGGGCGGGGATCTGGAAGATGGCCGAGCCGACGTCGATGCGGTGGGTCTGGGCGGCGACCCAGGTGAGTACGGTGGCGGCGTCGGAGCCGTAGGCCTCCGCGGCCCAGCAGACGGTGTATCCGAGGCGGTCCGCCTCCTGGGCCACGGCGAGGTTGTCCGCGTCCATTCCGGCACCCCAGTAGCCGAGGTTGATCCCTAGCTGCATGGCGGCTTTCCCCTTACCGATGAGTAACGTCGTTTGTGCGGAGACCATATACCTCCGGTGGGGCTGGGGCAGCGCCTGCGGTGCGGCTTTCGGTCCGGCGGGCGGGACGCCTGCGGTGCGGATTTCGCTCCGGTGGGGCGGCGCGGGTGGGTGCGACGGCACCCCGCAAGCGCCGGACCGCGCGAACACCCCCGGTCCGCACCAACGCCGGGGCGCCCGTCCAGCGCCAGGCCTCGTACAAACGTCCTGCGGCTCGGAAATCCGTTGTCCACAGGCCCCCACACCAAACGCTCCGGCCAGTAATCTCGGCATCCATGGAGCAGAGGCATCTCGGCCGTACCGGCCTGCGTGTGTCCCGGATCGGGCTCGGGACTCTGACCTGGGGTCGGGACACCGACGAGCACGACGCCGCGGACCTCTTGAAGACCTTCTGGGAAGCCGGCGGGACCCTCGTCGACACCGCCGACGTGTACGGCGACGGAGAGTCCGAGTACCTGCTCGGCAAGCTGATGGAGGGACTCGTACCCCGCCGGGACCTCGTCATCTCGACGAAGGCCGGGAGCGTAGCCGACCCGGACCGCCGGTTCGACGGCTCGCGCGGCCATCTGCTCTCCGCCCTGGACGCCTCGCTCGCCCGCCTCGGCACCGACTACGTCGACGTGTGGCACGTCCACGCCTACGACCCCGCCACCCCGCTGGACGAGACACTGGAGGCGCTCGACATCGCCGTCGGCAGCGGGCGCGTGCGCTACGCCGGTGTCTCCAACTTCTGCGGCTGGCAGCTGGCCAAGGCGGCGACCTGGCAGCTCGCCGCGCCGGGCGCGCGGACCCGGCTGGCGAGCACGCAGATGGAGTACTCGCTGCTCCAGCGGGGCGTGGAGCGCGAGGTCCTTCCCGCCGCGCTCGATCTGGGCATCGGGCTGTTGCCGTCCTCTCCGCTCGGCCGGGGCGTGCTCACCGGCAAGTACCGCAACGACGCCGCACCGGTGGACTCCCGGGGTGCCTCGGAGCATCTCGCCCCGTTCGTCGCGCCGTATCTCGACGACACGGCGAGCCGCATCGTGGACGCCGTGACCACGGCGGCGGACGGGCTCGCCGTGACCGCGTTGGAGGTGGCCCTCGCATGGGTCCGTGACCGTCCCGGTGTGGCCGCCCCCATCGTCGGCGCGCGCACCGCGCAGCAGCTCACGGCGGCATTGTCAGTGGAGGCGCTTAGTCTTCCTGACGAGATCTGCCGGGCGCTCGACGACGTGTCGGCGCCCGTGCACCGCTATCCCGATCACGACTGGAGCACGCTGTGAGCACGGAGCCGCCCGAGACCGCGGAGGACGCCGAGGAGCCGGGGACGCCCGCCGAGGGTGCGCAGGTGTCCGAGGGTGCGCAGATGTCCGAGGCGGAGGCGGAGCTGGCCGCGCAGCGCGTGGAGCGGGAGCGGATCGAGCGGCGGAAGGCGGAGCGGGAGGCCCCGATCGAGGCCGGCCGCAAGCTGAGCGGCACGGCCGCGGACCTGCTGGCCGCCGTGCGGGCCGTGGAGAGCGGTGAGAAGCCGGCCGCCACCGTGTTCGAGGAGGCCGGGACGGCGCCGCGGCGGCCCGCTCCCGAACCCGTGCGGCGGGCACCGGAGGCGGCCCCCGGCCCGGTGGTTCCGGCCGCCGG
>NZ_NCTE01000423.1 GCF_002114215.1 Streptomyces sp. 13-12-16
CCCGGCCCGCGAGCCCCGGCACCGCGGCACACGGCACCGGGATCCGCTCCGCTCGACCACGGCACCGCAGGGGCGCCCCTGTGGTGCCCCGCGTCGCCCGGACGCCCGGACCTCGTCCCGCCGCCCCTTCCCTTCCCCGGGGCTCCGCCCGGACCCCCGTGCGCGGTTCCCCGCGCCCCTCGCCGGGCGGACGGCCTACGCCGCCAGCCCCAGTGCCGCCATCCGCTTGGTGTGCGCCTCGGTGATCCGGGAGAACATCTTGCCGACCTCGGCGAGGTCGAACCCGTCCGCGACGCCGCCCACGAGCATGGTCGACAGTGCGTCCCGGTCGGCGACCACCCGCTGGGACTGCGACAGCGCCTCGCCCATCAGCCGCCGCGCCCACAGCGCGAGCCGTCCGCCCACGCGCGGGTCCGCGTCGATCGCGGCGCGCACCTTCTCGACGGCGAAGCCGCCGTGTCCGGTGTCGTCGAGCACGGCCAGCACCAGGGCGCGGGTGTCGGAGTCGAGCCGTGCCGCGACCTCGCGGTAGAAGTCGCTGGCGATGGAGTCGCCGACGTACGCCTTGACCAGCCCCTCCAGCCAGTCGGAGGGCGCCGTCTGCTTGTGGAAACCGTCGTACGCGGCGACGAACGGCTCCATCGCGAGCGTCGGCTCCTCGCCGATCCCGGCGAGCCGGTCGCGCAGCCGCTCGAAGTGGTGGAACTCGGCCGACGCCATCTTCGCCAGCTCCGCCTTGTCCGCCAGCGTGGGCGCCAGCTTGGCGTCCTCCGCGAGCCGCTCGAACGCCGCCAGCTCGCCGTACGCGAGCGCGCCGAGCAGGTCCACGACGGCTGCCCGGTACTGGGGGTCGGCGGAGGCGGCCGCCCAGTCCATGGCGGCGACGCCGGTGGGTCCGGCGGAGGTGTCGGGGGTGTCCGCGGCGTTGTCAGGCTTGTCAGAGCTCGTCATGAAGCGCACAATAGCCCGCTTGCCACGCCCCGGAAGGCCCCGCTCGATCAGTGTGACGACGGCTACGTGACCAAATCGGCCATGGCGTGTGCGCGAATCCAGGGTATGGTGGTAATGCGCCTGCTGAGCACTCTGACGTACTCGACGGGCCGCATGTATGAGGATGCCCGGTCGGAGGCCCGATCGGCTCCGACCCGACAGCCCTCCTTGCCGTACGCCACACTGCGTGCGGATTCCGGAGGGGGACCCTCAGCGGTACGAGCGCTCGAGCGTCGGCAGTGGTCCCGTGCCCTACGGCATCGCCCGTAAGGCAGCCGACGTCCCCGGCACGGTCCCGACACGACCCCCGCGCTCGCCTCGCACCGCGCACACAGAAGAGGCAGCACCCTGACTACGACGTTCCGAGAGCTCGGAATCCTCCCCGAGACCGCCGAGGCCCTGGAGGCCGTCGGCATCATCACCGCCTTCCCCATCCAGGAGATGACGCTCCCCGTGGCCCTGTCGGGCACGGACGTCATCGGCCAGGCCAAGACCGGCACCGGAAAGACGCTCGGCTTCGGCCTTCCGCTCCTCGAGCGCGTCACCGTCCCCGCCGACGTCGAGGCCGGACGCGCGAAGCCCGAGGACCTCACCGACGCGCCGCAGGCGCTGGTCGTCGTCCCCACCCGCGAGCTGTGCACGCAGGTCACCAACGACCTGCTCACCGCCGGCAAGGTGCGCAATGTGCGCGTCACCGCGATCTACGGCGGCCGGGCCTACGAGCCGCAGGTCGAGGCGCTGAAGAAGGGCGTCGACGTGGTCGTCGGCACCCCGGGCCGGCTGCTCGACCTCGCCGGGCAGAAGAAGCTCGACCTCAAGCACGTGAAGGCCCTCGTCCTCGACGAGGCCGACGAGATGCTCGACCTGGGCTTCCTGCCCGACGTCGAGAAAATCATCAACTTCCTTCCGGCCAGGCGCCAGACCATGCTGTTCTCGGCCACCATGCCGGGTGCGGTGATCGGTCTGGCCCGGCGTTACATGTCGCAGCCGACGCACATCAACGCCACGTCCCCCGACGACGAGGGCGCGACGGTCGCGAACACCACGCAGTTCGTCTACCGCGCGCACAACATGGACAAGCCCGAGATGGTCGCGCGGATGCTGCAGGCCGACGGCCGCGGCCTGGCCATGGTCTTCTGCCGCACCAAGCGCACCGCCGCCGACCTCGCCGACCAGCTCAAGCAGCGCGGCTTCGCCTCCGGCGCGGTCCACGGCGACCTCGGCCAGGGCGCCCGCGAGCAGGCGCTGCGCGCGTTCCGCAACGGCAAGGTGGACGTGCTGGTCTGCACCGACGTCGCCGCGCGCGGCATCGACGTCGAGGGCGTGACGCACGTCATCAACTACCAGTCCCCCGAGGACGAGAAGACGTATCTGCACCGCATCGGCCGCACCGGCCGCGCGGGGGCGAAGGGTACGGCGATCACGCTGGTCGACTGGGACGACATCCCGCGCTGGCAGCTGATCAACAAGGCGCTGGACCTGGGCTTCGGCGACCCGGCGGAGACGTACTCCACCTCCCCGCACCTGTTCTCGGACCTCGGCATCCCCGAGGGCACCAAGGGCATCCTGCCGCGCTCGGAGCGTACGCGCGCCGGGCTGGACGCGGAGGAGCTGGAGGACCTGGGCGAGCCGGGCGGGCGTGCACCGCGCGGACGCGGTGACCGGGGCGGGCGCGACGGCTCCCGTTCCGCCGAGCGCGAGACCTCGACCCGTACGCCGCGACGCCGCCGCCGTACGCGGGGCGGGACGGCGCTGGACGAG
>NZ_NCTE01000424.1:0-17052 GCF_002114215.1 Streptomyces sp. 13-12-16
CGCAGCCCCTGCCCGTCGGCGTGCGCCGGGGCCCCGTCGCCGGCCAGCACCTGGGCCATGCCGCGCAGCATCTGGGCCAGGATCGTCCCGGAGTTGCCGCGGGCGCCGATCAGCGCACCGTGCGCCATCGCCCGTACGGCGTCGGCGAGCGCCGGCCGCCGGTCCCCGCCGGCCTCGTGCCCCTCGAACACCGCCTCCACCGCCGCGGTCGCCGACTCGACGGTCAGGTAGAGGTTCGTCCCGGTGTCCCCGTCCGCCACCGGGTAGACGTTGATCGCGTCGATCTCCTCACGGGCCCGTCCCAGCGCCTCGAGCGCGAGACCGCACCAGGAGCGCACCGCGAGAGCATCGAAGAATGTCTGCGGCACCTGCGCCACCTGCGCCTCCTTGAGCTGCCGACCGTGGCAGGCAGCGTAGACGGTGGGACGCCGCCCGCCGGAGGAGGGCCGGAGGCGGGCCTCTGAGCTGCCGTGGTAGTTTCGTTCTACGGGTGCAGCCGTTGTATGCTGCTCCGGTTGCCCGATCCGATCGGGCCTCTCCCCCGGTAACGCCACTCAGATTCCACAGGGCTCCTGGAGCTCGGAATTCGATCCCGGTGTGCCGGGATCAACCGTAAGTGCATCTGAAGTCTTTGGAGTGACCCGTGGCTGCCAACTGCGACGTCTGCGGCAAGGGGCCGGGCTTCGGCAACAACATCTCGCACTCGCACCGCCGTACGCCTCGTCGCTGGAACCCGAACATCCAGCGTGTGCGTACCGTGGTCGGCGGGACGCCGAAGCGCGTCAATGCCTGCACCTCGTGCATCAAGGCCGGCAAGGTCTCGCGCTGACGCTTTCGCTGAGCGCGCGGCCATAGTCGGTTTCGCCGCAACAGCCGGTCCACCTTGGGGTGGGCCGGCTTCTTGCTGTGGGGCCGGCGCGTTCTGTGAGGTGGCCGGTTTGATCATGGAGTGGGGGCACTGCCGCCCCCGCGCCAGCGGTTGTCGCCGCCCGCGTCAGCGGGGCGGGGTCAGGTTCCAGGCGTGGTCCACCGGGCCTATGCCCGCGCCCAGGGCGAAGCCGGAGGATATCGCTCCGGTGACGTAGGACTTGGCCGTCCTCACCGCCTCCGGCACCGGATGGTCCTTCGCCAGTTCCGACGCGATCGCCGAGGCGAGGGTGCAGCCCGTGCCGTGGGTGTGGCGGTTGTCGTGTCTGGGGGCGCGCAGCCAGTGCTCCTCGGAGCCGTCGGTGAGCAGGTCCACGGCGTCACCGGACAGGTGGCCGCCCTTGATCACCACCCAGCGCGGCCCGAACTCCAGCACCGCCCGAGCCGCCCGGCGCAGATCGTCCTCCGCCTCGACCCGTACGCCGGTGAGCTGCGCCACCTCGTCCAGGTTCGGGGTGGCGACCGTCGCCACCGGCAGCAGCCTCGTCCGTACGGAGTCCAGCGCGGAGGCCGCGAGCAGCGGGTCCCCGTGCTTGGAGACCCCCACCGGGTCGACGACCGCCGGCGCGTCCGTGCCGGCGATCAAGTCGGCCACCGCCTCGACGAGTTCGGCCGAGGACAGCATGCCGGTCTTGACCGCCTGCACCCCGATGTCGTCGACGACGCTGCGGTACTGGGCCCGCACCGCCTCCACGGGCAGCTCCCAGGCGCCCTGCACGCCCAGGGAGTTCTGCGCGGTCACCGCGGTGAGCACGCTCATGCCGTGCACGCCGAGCGCGAGCATCGTCTTCAGGTCGGCCTGGATGCCGGCGCCGCCGCCGGAGTCGGAGCCGGCCACGGTGAGGACCCTGGGCGGCACGCTCATGACTCGATGTCCCCGAAGTGGTCCCAGCCGCCCTGGGTGGTCCAGGGCGCCCCGTCGACCGTCACCTGGGGCAGTGCCGACGGGTTGAGCACCTCGCCGATCACCTTCCAGCGGGCGGGCAGCTTCACGTCCGGCGGGAAGGTCGCCACGATCGCGTGGTCCTCTCCCCCGGTCAGCACCCACTGCATGGGGTCGACGCCGACGGCCTGGCCGATGTCGTTCATCTGCGAGGGGATGTCGATCGCGCCGGAGCGGATGTCGATGCGGACCTTGCTGGCCTCGGCGATGTGCCCGAGGTCGGCGATCAGCCCGTCGCTCACGTCGCACATCGCGGTGGCGCCGAGCCCGGCGGCGGCCGGTCCCGCGTGGTACGGCGGCTCGGGGCGCCGGTGTGCCTCGACGAAGGCGCGCGGTGAACGGAAACCGCGGGAGAGCACCGCGTGCCCGGCCGCGGACCAGCCCAGCCAGCCGGTCACCGCGACGAGGTCACCGGGCTGCGCGCCGCCCCGGGTGACGGGCTCCTGGTTGCGCAGATCGCCGAGCGCGGTGATCGACACCATGATCGTGTCACCGCGTACGACATCGCCGCCGACGACCGCGGCACCCGCGACCTGGCACTCGTCGCGCAGGCCGTCCATCAGCTCGCTGGGCCAGGTCACCGGCAGTTCCGCGGGAACGACGAGGCCGAGCAGCAGCGCGGTCGGCACGGCGCCCATGGCGGCGATGTCGGCGAGGTTCTGCGCGGCGGCCTTGCGGCCGACGTCGTAGGCCGTGGACCAGTCGCGGCGGAAGTGCCGGCCCTCCAGCAGGATGTCGGTGCTGGCCACGACCCTGCGGTCGGGCGCGGAGACCACCGCGGCGTCGTCGCCGGGGCCGACCCGGACCGCCGGGGTGGTGGTGAGGCGGGAGGTGAGCTCCCTGATGAGCCCGAACTCGCCGAGCTCACCAACAGTGCCCTTCATTTCCCTTTCGACCCTTCTATCCCTGTCCGTGCCCGGTCGCGAGGCGTTCGAGTCCTCGCTACGGTCGAAGTGACCGTCAACTTCTCTCGTGTCTGTACCCCGGCGCGCAAGGCCCGGTTCCCGCAGGTCTCCCCGCGAGGAGCGGCGACGCGATACCGTGGCGTTCCTTTTCCCCACATGATCCTCGTGGCCGCCCTGGAGGTTCCGTGGTACAGGCGTACATCCTGATCCAGACGGAGGTCGGCAAGGCGTCGACCGTCGCCGAGCTGATCGGCAAGATCCCTGGAGTCATCCAGGCCGAGGACGTGACCGGACCGTACGACGTGATCGTGCGCGCCCAGGCCGACACCGTCGACGACCTGGGCCGCATGGTGGTCGCCAAAGTCCAGCAAGTGGACGGCATCACCCGCACCCTGACCTGCCCGGTCGTCCATTTGTAGCCCCCGTCTACCCTGTGCCGGTGAACTCCTTCCGTCACCGGTACACCGTCCTGTCCGCGCTCGCGGTGCTGATCACCGCCGCCGCGGGCTGCTCCTCGGCAGACGACAGCGCGTCCGCGGCGGTTCCCAGCCCGGACGCGAAGGTCACCGAGCTGTGTCAGAACCTGGACGAGGCCCTGCCGGCGAAGGTGGACGGTGAGAGTCGCGACGATCCCGAACCCACGTCCGAACTGACCGCGGGCTGGGGCGGCGTGGCGATCATACTGCGGTGCGGTGTCGAGCGACCCCCGAAGATGACCGACCCCAAGGTGGCCAACGGGAACGACGCCGACGCGGTGCCGGGCGGAGTGAACGGCGTCGACTGGCTCATGGAGACGCGGGGCGACGACGTGCAGCGCTTCACCACCGCCAATCGCGAGGCGTACGTCGAGATCGAGGTGGCCGACGGGCGGGACAGCACGGGCGTGCTGATCGATCTGGCCCCGGCCCTGAAGGAGGCGATCCCCGAGGGGATCGCCTCCTGAAGCGTGCGTGCGTGAAGCGTGCGGGCGGGCGGCTCAGCGCAGGCCGGTCGACCGGCGCAGCGCCGCCCGCACCAGCAGGTCGACCAGCTCCGGGTAGCCGACCCCGGTGGCCTGCCACATCTGCGGGTACATCGAGATGGGCGTGAAGCCGGGCATGGTGTTGATCTCGTTGATCACGAACTCGCCGTCCTCGGTGAGGAAGAAGTCCGCGCGGACCAGCCCCTCGCAGGAGGCCGCGTCGAACGCCTCCACCGCGAGCCGCCGCACCTCGGCCGTCTCCTCGTCGGTCAGCGGCGCGGGCACGACGCCGGGCGTGGAGTCGATGTACTTGGCCTCGAAGTCGTAGTACGCGTGCGCGTCGGGCGGCGGGATCTCGGCCGGCAGCGAGGCGCGCGGGCCGTCCTCGAACTCCAGCACGCCGCACTCGATCTCACGGCCGCGCAGCGCCGCCTCGACGAGGATCTTCGGGTCGTGGCGCCGGGCCTCGGCGATCGCCTCGTCCAGGCCGGACAGGTCGTCGACCTTGGTGATGCCGATCGACGAGCCCGCGCGCGCGGGCTTCACGAACAGCGGCCAGCCGTGTTCGCCGGCGAAGTCGACGATCTTCTTGCGGGCGGCGGACTCGTCCCGCTGCCACTCGCGCGGCCGGATCACCACGTACGGGCCGACCTTCAGCCCGAAGGAGGTGAACACCCGCTTCATGTACTCCTTGTCCTGGCCGACGGCCGAGGCGAGCACGCCCGAGCCGACGTAGGGGACGCCGGAGAGCTCCAGCAGGCCCTGGAGGGTGCCGTCCTCGCCGTAGGGGCCGTGCAGCACCGGGAAGACCACGTCGACCTCGCCGAGCACCTTGGGCACCGAACCCGGCTCGCTGTAGACGACTTCGCGGCTGGCGGGGTCGACGGGGAGCACCACACCGCCCTCCGTCGACTCGGCGAGCTGGTCGACGCTGGGCGTACGGCGGTCGCTGATCGCCATGCGTTCCGGCTCGTCGGCGGTGAGCGCCCAGCGGCCGCCGGGGGTGATGCCGATCGGCAGGACGTCGTACTTGGTCCGGTCGATGGCCTTGAGGACGGCTCCGGCGGTGACCACGGAGATCCCGTGTTCGGAGCTGCGCCCGCCGAACACGACGGCCACACGCGGCTTGCGGGACGGCTGCTCGGGGCTCTGGGGGAGGTTCTCGGTGCTCATATCGCGATGAGCGTACCCGCCCGTAGGACCGGGACGCAGCGCCCGCAACGCCGTGCGTGAGCCGAACGGAGGGGGCCGTCGCTCAGCGTCGTTCGGGCTTCGCGCTGCGCGACATCAGCTCCTTGACGGCGACCACCGGGGGCTTGCCCTCGTGCACGATGGAGACGACCGTCTCGGTGAGCGGCATGTCGACGCCGTGCCGGCGGGCCAGGTCCAGCACCGACTCGCAGGACTTGACGCCCTCCGCGGTCTGCTTGGTGACCGCGATGGTCTCCTCGAGGGTCAGGCCCTTGCCGAGGTTGGTGCCGAAGGTGTGGTTGCGCGACAGCGGCGAGGAGCAGGTGGCCACCAGGTCGCCCAGGCCCGCGAGGCCGGAGAAGGTCAGCGGGTCGGCGCCGAGCGCGACGCCGAGCCGGGTGGTCTCGGCGAGGCCGCGGGTGATGAGCGAGCCCTTGGCGTTGTCGCCGAGCCCCATGCCGTCCGCGATGCCGACGGCGAGACCGATCACGTTCTTCACGGCTCCGCCCAGCTCGCAGCCGACGACGTCGGTGTTGGTGTACGGCCGGAAGTACGGCGTGTGGCAGGCGGTCTGGAGCCGCCGGGCCACCCCTTCGTCGGTGCAGGCCACCACGGCGGCGGCCGGCATCCGGGCGGCGATCTCCCGGGCCAGGTTGGGACCGGTGACCACGGCGATGCGGCCGGCACCGACCTTGGCGACGTCGTCGATCACCTCGCTCATCCGCATCGCGGAGCCGAGTTCGACGCCCTTCATCAGCGACACCAGGACCGTGCCGGGCGCGAGCAGCGGCGCCCACTCGGCGAGGTTGCCGCGCAGGGTCTGGGAGGGGACGGCGAGGACGGTGAAGTCGGCTCCGCGCGCGGCCTCGGCGGCGTCAGCGGTGGCCCGCAGGTTCTTCGGGAGTTCGATCCCGGGCAGGTAGTCGGGGTTGGTGCGGGTGGAGTTGACCGCCTCGGCGAGTTCGGGGCGCCGCCCCCACAGCACGACGTCGCAGCCCGCGTCGGCGAGGACCATGCCGAAGGCCGTCCCCCACGATCCGGTGCCGAAGACGGCCGCCTTGACCGGCTCGCTCACGTGCCCAGCCCCTCTTCCCGCGCGGTGGGCCTGCCGCCCCGCGCCCGCTCCTCCCGCTTCTGCGTGTGCGTCCTGCGGCGCTGCTCGATCCGCTCACGGCGCGGGTCGTACGGCGTCTCGGGGGCCCGCTCGCCGCGGATCTGCTCCAGTTGGCGCGTCACGGCCGCCATGATGACCTCCGTCGCCTCCTTGAGCAGCTCGGGGGTCATCTCCCGCCCGTAGAAGCGGTCGAGGTCCACCGGCGGCCCGGCCAGCACGCGGTGCGTCTTGCGCGGCAGCAGACTGGGCTTCTTGGCGTACGGCGGCAGCAGTTCGTTGGCGCCCCACTGGGCGACCGGGATCACGGGGCACTTGGTCTGCAGGGCGACGCGCGCGGCACCGGTCTTGCCGGTCATGGGCCAGCCGTCGGGGTCGCGGGTGAGGGTGCCCTCGGGGTAGAAGGCGACGCATTCACCGCGCTCCACGGCGTCGATCGCCGCACGGAAGGCGCTGAGCGCGTCCGTGCTCTCGCGGTAGACGGGGATCTGCCCGGTGCCGCGCATCGCGGCGCCGATGAATCCCTTGTTGAAAAGCCCGCTCTTCGCCAGGAATCGCGGAACGCGTCCGGTGTTGTACTGAAAGTGCGCGTAGGCGAAGGGATCGATGTGCGAATTGTGGTTCACCGCGGTGATAAATCCACCCTCGGCCGGAATGTTCTCCATTCCGCGCCAGTCCCGCTTGAGCAGAACCACCAGCGGCGGTTTGCAGAGAACCGCGGCGAAGCGGTACCAGAAGCCGATTCTGCGGCGCGGCACGAGTACACCTTCCTGTTCCGAACGTCAGGCCCGGGGCCCGGACCCGGAGGCCAGGCGGGCCGCACAAGTGTCGCCCCGGGCCACCGGTCTGTCGAGAACACCGTACGCCCCGACCCCCCGGCCGCCCGGTGTGCCGGGGGACAATGACCGCGACAAGAGAGGGACGCAACACTCGTGCAGTGGACCTTGGTGGTACCCCTGAAGCCGCTGGACCGGGCCAAGAGCAGGCTCGCGGACACCGCGGACGACGTCCTGCGCCCGGGCCTCGCGCTCGCCTTCGCCCAGGACACGGTGGCCGCCGCCCTGGAATGCCCGGCGGTACGGGATGTGGTGGTCGTCACGGACGACGCCCTCGCCTCCCGGGAGCTGGCCGCGCTGGGTGCCGGAATCGTCCCGGACGAGCCGCGCGGCGGTCTGAACGCGGCCCTCACCCACGGCGCGTCGGTGGCGGGCGCCGCTCGCCGCGCGGCTCGCGTCGCGGCCCTCAACGCCGATCTCCCGGCGCTCCGCCCGGCGGAACTGGCCCGTGTTCTCGATACGGCCGCCGAATTCCCGCGCGCGTTCCTCGCCGATTCCGCCGGGGTCGGCACGACATTGCTGGCCGCGGGTCCGGGCCGGGAATTGCGCCCGCTCTTCGGCCCCGGTTCCCGGGTCCGGCACCGGGAGTCCGGAGCCGTGGAGCTGGGTCTCGACGGTGTGGACTCGGTACGGCAGGACGTGGACACCGGCGACGATCTGCGGGCGGCGCTGGCGCTGGGTGTGGGCCCCCACACGGCCGCGGTCGCCGCGCGGTCGCTCATCACCGAGCAGTAGGCTGCCGGCATGCAGGCCACCGCGTACACCTACGACCCCGACAGCCGCAGCGGCCAGGTGCTCCTGGACGACGGCACGCCGGTGCCCTTCGACGCCCCGGCGTTCGACGCGGGCGGTCTGCTGCTGCTGCGTCCCGGGCAGCGGGTGCGCATCGAGACCGAGGGCGAGGGCGGGTCCCGGCGGATCACGCTGGTGACGCTCCAGACGTTCTGACCGCCCGGGTCGCCGGCCCGAGGGCCTGTCCGGCGGGTCATGCCGCAGCCGCGGGACCCGGCACGCCCTCCCCCACTGCCCGAAGGGCGTGGACGGCGCCCCCCGGCGGCGTTGCCGTCGGTCGTCCTCCATGCACGGGGGACCCCCATCCCGTCGGCTCCGGCCCGGTCCGCCGGGCAGGTCCCGGAACACACCGCGGGCCGGGCTCCCGAGGGAGTCCGGCCCGGCGCGTGAGTGCCGCTTGCCCGAAGGGACGGGGTCCGGCCCGCTACTTCTTGCGGGCGGTGGTCTTCTTGGCAGTGGTCTTGCGCGCGGTGGACTTCTTGGCGGGCGCCTTCGTGGCCGTCGCCTTCTTCGCCGGGGCCTTCTTCGCGGCCGTCTTCTTCGCGGCGGTGGTCTTCGCCGTCGCCGCGGTCTTGGCGGGCGCCTTCTTGGCCGTGGTCTTCTTGGCCGCCGCCGTCTTGGTGGTGGCCTTCTTCGCCGGGGCCTTCTTGGCCGCCGCCTTCTTCGCGGTGGCGGCCTTCTTCGCCGTCGTCTTCTTCGCGGCGGCCTTCTTGACCGTGGCCGAAGCACCCCCGGTCAGGCTGCCCTTGGGCGCCTTCTTGACCGAGACCTCACCACCGCGCGGCAGCTTCTTCGAGCCGCTCACCAGGTCCTTGAAGCCCTGACCAGCGCGGAAGCGCGGAACGGAGGTCTTCTTGACCCGAACCCGCTCGCCCGTCTGGGGGTTACGGGCGTAGCGGGCCGGGCGGTCGACCTTCTCGAACGAACCGAAGCCGGTGACCGAGACCCGCTCCCCGGCGACGACCGCGCGGACGATGGCGTCCAGTACGTGGTCGACAGCCTCGGCGGCCTGCTGGCGGCCGCCCACCTTGTCGGCAATCGCTTCTACGAGCTGCGCCTTGTTCACGTCTTCCCCTTCGGAGACATCGCCAGAACGAAAGTGTTCAAGCTTTTTCGCACGTTAGGCAGATATATACCGCAAATCAAACACGAAACGGGCTAATCACCCTTGTGCCGCAACGAACTCGGTTGTCTCGACTGGTTCAGCGTTCCTCTTCGGGGAATCGACCCTCGTCGAGGTCCTCGGTGAACCGCTCCAGACGCCTTGCCGCACCGGCGAGATCATGTTTGGCCGCGGCCGTAATGACCAGCAGCTTCCGGGTCAGCGCCATCCGTACGCCCTCCGGGACTTGCAGTGCGCGCACCTTTGCGTGCGCTTCCTTGAGCCGGACCGCGACCGCCGCATAGAGCTGGAGTTGGCCGTCGTGTTCCATGCACAGATTGTGCCATCTGGGGCGAGTTGTCGCCTGCGCAGGGGGCAACTGCCGCCCCGGACGGCCGTCCGGACACACGCGAAGATCACGGGCACGTGACACGTGTACCCCGGCAACCACCTTCGTAACGTGGCAAGTTGAGGAACATCGAAGGGGCACGCGGGGCCGAACGGGTGCAGACATGCCCGTACCCCCGATCGGGGCGATCGGGGGTACGGGAGGGGTGGTCCGGTGGCCGAAACTCGACCTCTGGCGAGGACTTCGGCCGTGGCGCGGGTCAGGCCGTGAGCGTCCTCGGCTTGAACGACGGGCGCTTCGCCTCGTACGCGGCGATGTCCGCCTCGTTCTGCAGCGTGATGGAGATGTCGTCGAGCCCGTTCAGCAGCCGCCAGCGGGAGTTCTCGTCGAGCTCGAAGGAGGCGGTGATGCCCTCGGCACGCACCTCGCGGTCCTGGAGGTCGACGGTGATCTCGGCGGTGGGGTCGGCTTCGGTGAGCTCCCACAGCGCGTCGACGATCTTCTGGTCCAGGACCACCGTCAGCAGGCCGTTCTTCAGCGAGTTGCCGCGGAAGATGTCGGCGAAGCGGGAGGAGATCACGGTCTTGAAGCCGTAGTTCTGCAGCGCCCAGACGGCGTGCTCACGGGAGGAGCCGGTGCCGAAGTCGGGGCCGGCGACCAGCACGGTCGCGCCCTCGCGCTCGGGCCGGTTGAGGACGAAGGACGCGTCCTTGCGCCAGGCCTCGAACAGCCCGTCCTCGAACCCGTCCCGGGTCACCTTCTTGAGCCAGTGGGCGGGGATGATCTGGTCGGTGTCGACGTTGCTGCGGCGCAGCGGGACGGCCCGGCCGGTGTGGGTGGTGAATGCTTCCATGACTGATCAGACTCCAGCGGGCGTACGGGCGTCGGCGGCGGCGAGGTCGGCCGGGGAGGCCAGGTGACCGAGGACCGCGGTGGCGGCGGCGACCTGCGGGGACACCAGGTGGGTGCGGCCGCCCTTGCCCTGCCGGCCCTCGAAGTTGCGGTTGGAGGTGGAGGCGGAGCGCTCACCGGGGGCGAGCTGGTCGGGGTTCATGCCCAGGCACATGGAGCAGCCCGCGTGCCGCCATTCGGCGCCGGCCTCCTTGAAGACCACGTCCAGGCCCTCGGAGACGGCCTGCAGGCCCACCCGCGCGGAGCCCGGGACGACCAGCATCCGCACGCCGTCGGCGACTTTGCGGCCCTTGATGACGTCCGCGGCGGCGCGCAGGTCCTCGATGCGGCCGTTGGTGCAGGAACCTACGAAGACGGTGTCCACGTTGATGGAGCGCAGCGTCTGGCCGGCCTCCAACCCCATGTATTCCAGGGCCTTTTCGGCGGCGAGCCGCTCCGAGGCGTCTTCGTACGAAGCCGGGTCGGGGACGGAGGCCGAAAGCGGGGCGCCCTGGCCCGGATTGGTGCCCCAGGTGACGAACGGCGACAGTTCGGCGGCCTCGATGACCACCTCGGCGTCGAACTCGGCGTCCGCGTCGGACCTGAGCGTCTTCCAGTAGGCGACGGCCGCGTCCCAGTCCTCGCCCTTCGGGGCGTGCGGACGGCCCTCCAGGTAGGCGAACGTGGTCTCGTCGGGGGCGATCATGCCCGCGCGGGCGCCGGCCTCGATCGACATGTTGCAGATGGTCATCCGGGCCTCCATCGAGAGCTTCTCGATGGCCTCGCCGCGGTACTCCAGGACGTAGCCCTGGCCGCCGCCGGTACCGATCCTCGCGATGATCGCCAGGATCAGGTCCTTGGCCGTGACGCCGTCGGGCAGTTCGCCGTTGACGGTGATCGCCATGGTCTTCGGGCGGGCCATCGGCAGCGTCTGGGTGGCCAGCACGTGCTCGACCTGGGAGGTGCCGATGCCGAACGCGAGTCCGCCGAAGGCGCCGTGCGTGGAGGTGTGCGAGTCGCCGCAGACGACGGTCATGCCGGGCTGGGTCAGACCGAGCTGCGGGCCGACGACGTGCACGACGCCCTGCTCGACGTCGCCCAGCGGGTGCAGCCGGACGCCGAACTCGGCGCAGTTCTTGCGCAGCGTCTCCAGCTGGACCCGGGAGACCGGGTCGGCGATCGGCTTGTCGATGTCCAGGGTCGGGGTGTTGTGGTCCTCGGTGGCGATGGTGAGGTCGAGACGGCGCACCGGCCGGCCGTTCTTGCGCAGGCCGTCGAAGGCCTGCGGGCTGGTCACCTCGTGCAGCAGGTGCAGATCGATGAAGAGGAGGTCGGGCTCGCCCTCGGCGCGCCGGACGACGTGGTCGTCCCAGACCTTCTCCGCGAGTGTCCTACCCATCGCTGTCCCTCCGGCCGGCCGTGGTGCGCCGGTCCAACTAGATCTGTGGGGAGACGGCGCCCGCACCCCCATGCTTCCGGGCGTCCGCCGCCAGGCCCGGTGGTCCACGGGCCGCGTTGCTTCCGTGCATCCAGAGTGGCGGGTTCCACGGAAAATTGAACTTGCGTTTCACAGAGTGAGACGCAAGTATCGTTGCATGGACAACAGTAGCGGCGTCGGCGTTCTGGACAAGGCGGCCCTCGTCCTGAGCGCTCTGGAGTCCGGTCCGGCCACCCTCGCGGGGTTGGTCGGGGCCACCGGACTGGCACGACCCACGGCCCACCGCCTGGCCGTGGCGCTGGAGCACCACCGCATGGTGGCGCGCGACATGCAGGGCCGTTTCATTCTCGGCCCGCGCCTGGCCGAACTGGCCGCGGCGGCGGGCGAGGACCGGCTGCTCGCCACGGCGGGCCCGGTGCTCACGCATCTGCGCGACGTGACCGGCGAGAGCGCCCAGCTCTACCGCCGCCAGGGCGACATGCGCATCTGCGTCGCCGCGGCGGAGCGCCTGTCGGGCCTCAGGGACACGGTGCCGGTGGGCTCCACGCTCACGATGAAGGCCGGTTCCTCGGCGCAGATCCTGATGGCCTGGGAGGAGCCGGAGCGGCTGCACCGGGGACTGCAGGGCGCCCGGTTCACGGCGACGGCCCTCTCGGGCGTACGACGCCGGGGCTGGGCCCAGTCGATCGGCGAGCGCGAGCCGGGCGTGGCGTCCGTCTCCGCGCCGGTGCGCGGGCCGTCGAACCGGGTGGTGGCCGCCGTCTCGGTCTCCGGCCCCATCGAGCGCCTGTCCCGCCACCCGGGCCGGATGCACGCCCAGGCCGTCATCGACGCCGCCGGCCGCCTCTCCGAGGCACTGCGCCGCTCCTGAACCCCCTTGTCCCCGTCCCGTCCCGTGGGAACGGGCCCGCCTCAACGCCGCGGCGGGCCTTTTCCCCGGTTCCCGGGCACGCGTCCCGGAACGCCGAAGGCCCTCCACCGAGGTGGAGGGCCTTCACTGTGTACCCCCGACCGGATTCGAACCGGCGCTACCGCCTTGAGAGGGCGGCGTGCTAGGCCGCTACACAACGGGGGCGTGGATCATACGTTGCCGCAGATCCTGCTGGTCTACCTGGACTCGAACCAAGACTAACTGAACCAGAATCAGTCGTGCTGCCAATTACACCATAGACCAATGATGGTTTAGACCAGTCAGTACCCCCGACCGGATTCGAACCGGCGCTACCGCCTTGAGAGGGCGGCGTGCTAGGCCGCTACACAACGGGGGCCCTAGCGATCCTGCGTCGATGGCGGCGGGAGCTACCCTGACCGTCCTCGCGGGAAGGATCTGTACCCCCGACCGGATTCGAACCGGCGCTACTGCCTTGAGAGGGCAGCGTGCTAGGCCGCTACACAACGGGGGCTTTGCGGATGAGATCCGCGGTGCAGATGAGCTCTGCGAGCTGGCCTACCTGGACTCGAACCAAGACTAACTGAACCAGAATCAGTCGTGCTGCCAATTACACCATAGGCCACTGGAACGCAAGCCCCTGAGGGGTTCTCGTTCTAGTTCTGCGCTCGGGGCTCCGGCCTTCCGGCCCGCTCCCCTCGGCGCAGGAAGAACATTACCCGAAGGTGGACGGGGCTCCAAAACGGGTATCGGCGGCGAGTACCGCCGGGAGTTCCGCGAGGGAGGCGATACGGCGCGGCCCCACCGGCGGCTCGACCGTCGCGCGGGCGCCGCCGCGGTCGATCCACACCGACAGCAGCCCGGCGTCGGCGGCGCCCCGGCCGTCGATCTCCGGGTGGTCACCGACGTACGCCACCTGGTCCGGGGGCAGCGCCAGCGCGTCGCAGGCGGCGAGGAACGCGCCGGCCTCGGGCTTGGAGACACCCAGTTCGGCGGCGCACAGGATGGCCTCGAAGCGGTCGTGGACGCCGAGGAGGCGCAGCTTGCGGTCCTGGACGTGGAGGCTGGAGTTGGAGAGCACCGCGTGCCGGTGGCTGGCGGCGAGGGCGTCGAGGACGGGCAGCACGTCCGGGAAGAGGCTCCAGGCGGACTCGTAGTGCGTGACGTACCGCTGGAACCAGTCGTCGGCCTCGGTGTCCGTCAGCTCCGGCCGCCCCAGGAAGATCCGGGTGCGGTCGCGTCGCTGCGTCTCGAAGTCCACCTCCCGCGCGGCGAACCGCGCCCACTGCTGCTCGGTGACCTCCTTCCAGCGCACGAGGGCCTCCTCGGCCGACCCGTACCCGGCGAGCAGCCCCTCGGCCACCAGGTGGGCGCGCATGCCCTCGCGGTCGGCGGTGGTGTAGTCGAAGAGGGTGTCGTCGACGTCCCAGACAACTGCTCGGATCACCATGCCACCGACGGTACAGCCGGACCGGCCGGGGGCCCGGGGTCGTCCCCCGACGGACACGGCGTTCACGTCCCGGACGACCGCTCGGGTCGCCGGGGGACCGAGACGGTGTCCGGGAACGTGAAGGGGCGGTGCCCGGATGGTTCCGGGCACCGCCCCCCGACGGCCTGTGGGTTACGCGGCGAGCTTCGTCAGGGCCGCGTCGATCCTGGCCAGGGTCTTCTCCTTGCCCAGGACCTCCAGGGACTCGAAGAGCGGCAGGCCGACCGTGCGGCCGGTGACGGCTACGCGGACCGGGGCCTGGGCCTTGCCGAGCTTGAGGCCGTGGGCCTCGCCGGCGGCCAGGACGGCCTCCTTGAGGGACTCGGGGGACGTCCAGTCCGCGGCGTCCAGCTTCTCGCGGGCCGTGCGGAGCAGGGCGTCGGAGCCCTCCTTCATCGCCTTGTTCCAGGACGCCTCGTCGAAGACCGGCTCCGGCAGGAACAGGAAGTCGACGTTGTCCGTGATCTCCGACAGCACCTTCAGGCGGGTCTGCGCGTGCGGGGCGACGGCCGCCCACTTGGCCTCGTCGAAGGCCTCCGGGGCCCAGGGCGCGAAGGGGGCCCTGAGCCAGGGCGCGCAGCGCTCGGTGAAGTCCTTCACGTCGAGCATGCGGATGTGGTCGCCGTTGATCGCCTCGCACTTCTTCAGGTCGAAGCGGGCCGGGTTCGGCTGCACGTCCGCGATGTCGAAGGCCGCGACCATCTCGTCGATCGAGAAGACGTCCTGGTCGGCGGAGAGCGACCAGCCGAGCAGGGAGAGGTAGTTGAGCAGGCCCTCGGGGAGGAAGCCGCGCTCGCGGTAGAGGTTGAGCGAGGACTGCGGGTCGCGCTTGGAGAGCTTCTTGTTGCCCTCGCCCATCACGTACGGCAGGTGGCCGAAGGCGGGCGTTCCCTTGGCGATGCCCAGCTCGGTCAGCGCCTTGTACAGGGCGATCTGGCGCGGGGTGGAGGAGAGCAGGTCCTCGCCGCGCAGGACGTGGGTGATCTCCATCAGGGCGTCGTCGACCGGGTTGACCAGCGTGTAGAGCGGGGCGCCGTTGGCACGGACGATGCCGTAGTCGGGGACGTTCTCCGGGGTGAAGGTCAGTTCGCCGCGGACCAGGTCGGTGAAGGTGATCGTCTCGTCGGGCATCCGGAAGCGGACGATCGGCTCGCGGCCCTGGGCCTTGTAGTCCTCGACCTGCGCGTCGGTCAGCTCGCGGCAGTGGCCGTCGTAGCCGGAGGGCCTGCCGGCGGCGCGGGCGGCCTCGCGGCGGCTGTCCAGCTCCTCCTGGGAGCAGTAGCAGTGGTAGGCGTGGCCGGCGTCGAGGAGCTTCCGCGCGACGTCCTTGTAGAGGTCCATGCGCTGCGACTGGCGGTACGGCGCGTGCGGGCCGCCGACCTCGGGGCCCTCGTCCCAGTCGAAGCCCAGCCAGCGCATCGAGTCGAGCAGCTGGTCGTACGACTCCTCGGAGTCGCGGGCCGCGTCGGTGTCCTCGATGCGGAAGACCAGGGTGCCCTGGTGGTGCTTGGCGAACGCCCAGTTGAACAGGGCGGTGCGGACCAGGCCCACGTGGGGGTTACCGGTGGGCGAGGGGCAGAAACGGACGCGAACTGGAGTGCCGGATGCGCTAGCCACGCTTGACAACCTTGTTGGTGAGAGTGCCGATGCCTTCGATGGTGACGGCGACCTCGTCGCCGACGTTGAGGGGGCCGACCCCAGCCGGGGTGCCCGTGAGGACGACGTCGCCCGGGAGCAGCGTCATGGCCTCGGAGATGTTGACGATCAGGTCCTCGATGGAGTGGATCATCTCGCTGGTGCGGCCGAGCTGGCGCTGGGCGCCGTTGACCGTGAGCTGGATGGTCAGGTCGCCCGCGGCGGCGATGTCGATGTCCGTCTCCACCCAGGGGCCGAGCGGGCAGGAGGTGTCGAAGCCCTTGGCCCGGGCCCACTGCTTCTCGCGCTTCTGGACGTCGCGCGCGGTGATGTCGTTGGCGCAGGTGTAGCCGAAGACGACGTCCTTGACGCGCTCGCGCGGGACCTCGCGGCACATCCGGCCGATGACCACGGCCAGCTCGGCCTCGTGGTGCACCTCCTGGGAGAAGGAGGGGTACTGGATCTCGTCGCCGGGACCGATCACCGAGGTGGAGGGTTTGAAGAAGGCGAACGGGGCGTCGGGCACCTCGTTGCCGAGTTCCCTGGCGTGTTCGGCGTAGTTGCGGCCGAAGGCCACCACCTTGTTGGGGAGCACCGGGGGCAGCAGCCTGACCTTGCTCACCGGGACCTTGGTGCCGGAGAGCTCGAAGTCCGCGAACGGGATGCCCTTGATGATGTCCAGGACGAGTTCGTCCTGCTTCTCGCCCTCGACCGCGCCGAAGGCGACGTTCCCGTCGATGGAGAATCTGGCGATGCGCACGGGATGCTTGTCCCCTTGACCGATCGGCTGAAGTCTGACGCCCCAGGCTAACGCGGCAGGGGTCCGCGCCCCGCGCAATGACGAGGGGCGTCCCCGTTGCCGTGGGGACGCCCCTTGAGTGTTTCGCGGCCGGTGCGCGTATGGACCGGTGTCACTTCGCGGCGGCGGCCGCGGCCGGGATCTCCATGAGGATGGTGCGCTTGGGGTTGGCAGTCTGGGCCGGGAGGTCGACGGTGTGCTCCTGCTGGACCGGCGTCTGCAGTTCATCGGCGCCGTCGAGGTGCGCCAGCGTGGTGCGCCGCGGGTTGGCGATCTTGTGGAACATCATCGTCGTCTTCACTGTTTACTCGACCCTGTCCTGTTCGCGGGCGCCCGAAGGGGGTAGGAGACCCCGGCGAGGGCGCGGGTTGTCGGTTTTGCCATCCCTGTAAAGCGTCAGGCTAAACATGCAATTCCCCGCCGACCTCGGCCGGAGCCCTTGATCAGGGTGTGAGTTTGCTCACGGGTTGCCGGACAAATCACCCATTCCGACCCAGTCTTCGACGAGATGGAATCGGACATTCACCCCCTGAAGCCACCATTCCGCTCCTGATCATGGCGACTGGGACACCCGCACCGGCCCGCCGACTCGCGGGCATACGCCCCTTATGGGGGAGATCGCTTTCTACCCGCGGTGATTCGTCACTCACGTGGTGTCACGTATCTCACGGGTAAGCCCATGGGCCTTGTTGGAGATCCTGCACTGTGCTGGAATTCCACGGAACCGCCGCAGGATCGAGCCGGCGCACAGGGGGCGCACAGACGCGCCGAGTGGCGGGCGGGGAGGGGGGACC
>NZ_NCTE01000424.1:17372-19453 GCF_002114215.1 Streptomyces sp. 13-12-16
TGAGGGCACCGGCGCCGCCGCGCCGAGCCCGGCGTCGGCCGCCCCGAAGGGTCCGACCGGCCCGGGACCGCGAATAGCCCTGCGGAACTGGCGGATCTCGACCCGTCTGGTGTCGCTGCTCGCCCTCCCGGTGGTCGCGGCCACCTCGCTGGGTGCGCTGCGTATCAACCAGTCGTTGGACGACATCCAGCAGCTCGACAACATGAAGCTGCTGACGGACATGACCAAGCAGGCCACCGAACTGGCCCACGCGCTCCAGGAGGAGCGCGACCAGTCGGCCGGCCCGCTGGCGCACGGCGGCAAGGCCACCGACTTCTCGGTCAAGGGCTACCGCGAGAAGACCGACCGGGCGCGCAACCTCTTCATCGACAGCTCCGAGGAGATCGACGACGCCAGCAAGGACGGCAACCTCAAGGGCGTCCGCGACAACCTGGTGCAGCTCGCCGGTGAACTGGGCGAGCTCGAGAAGATCCGCAACACGGCGTACCAGTCGGAGAAGAACTCCACGCAGACCGTCGAGGGTTACCACCGTCTGATCGAGAAGCTGGTCGAGCTCTCGCAGGACATGGCCGAGGCGACCAGCAACCCCGAGATGATCCAGCGCACCCGTGCCCTGGCGTCCTTCTCCTCCGCCAAGGAGTACGCGTCGATCCAGCGCGCGGTCCTCGCCGCGGCGCTGCCCACCAGCAACACCACCAAGGGCGAACTCTCCGACAACGACCGGCTCTACGCCGAGTCCGCGCTGGCGAGCCAGAAGTCCGAGATCCGCAGCTTCAAGAGCATCTACGGCGACGTCGCCGCCACCGAGCTGCTGCTGCCGATCGAGGAGGGCAACAGCACGATCAAGGCCACCGACGAGTACGCCGGGCGCGCCCTGGCCTCGGAGTTCGGCCTCACCTCGGTGGGCGCGCGGTCCTACCGCGACTGGCTGGACGACAGCTCCACCAAGATCCAGCAGATGAAGAACATCGAGCTCACGCTGCTCGAGGACATGGAACAGCAGGCCCGTGAGCTGCGCAGCGCCACCGAGCGCGACGCGATCGTCTCCGGTGTGCTGATCCTGCTCGTGCTCGGTGTGTCGCTGGTCGGCGCCTTCGTCGTGGCCCGCTCCATGATCCGCTCGCTGCGCCGGCTGGAGGACACCGCCACCAAGGTCGCCCAGGAACGCCTGCCCGAGCTGGTCAAGCAGCTCTCCGAGTCCGACCCGCAGGACGTCGACACCTCCGTGGAATCGGTCGGTGTGCACTCCCGGGACGAGATCGGCAAGGTGGCCGCGGCCTTCGACGACGTGCACCGCGAGGCGGTCCGCCTCGCCGCCGAGCAGGCCCTGCTGCGGGGCAACGTCAACGCGATGTTCACCAACCTCTCGCGCCGCTCCCAGGGTCTGATCCAGCGCCAGCTCTCGCTGATCTCCGAGCTGGAGTCCCGCGAGGCCGACCCGGACCAGCTCTCCTCGCTGTTCAAGCTGGACCACCTCGCCACGCGTATGCGCCGTAACGGTGAGAACCTCCTCGTCCTCGCCGGTGAGGAGCCCGGCCGCCGGTGGACCCGTCCGGTCCCGCTGGTCGACGTGCTCCGTGCCGCCGCGTCCGAGGTGGAGCAGTACGAGCGCATCGAGCTGGCCTCCGTGCCGAGCACCGAAGTGGCCGGCCGCGTGGTCAACGACCTCGTGCACCTGCTCGCCGAGCTGCTGGAGAACGCGACCTCGTTCTCCTCGCCGCAGACCAAGGTCAAGGTCACCGGTCACGCGCTGCCCGACGGCCGGGTGCTGATCGAGATCCACGACACCGGTATCGGTCTGTCGCCGGAGGACCTGGCGGCGATCAACGAGCGGCTCGCCGCGCCGCCCACCGTGGACGTCTCCGTCTCCCGCCGCATGGGTCTGTTCGTGGTCGGCCGTCTGTCGCAGCGCCACGGCATCCGCATCCAGCTCCGTCCGTCCGACTCCGGTGGTACGACCGCGCTGGTCATGCTGCCCGTGGACGTCGCCCAGGGCGGCAAGAAGCCGCAGGGCAAGCCGGGCCAGCCGGGTGCGGGCGGCGGTGGCCCCGCCGCCGCGCAGGCCGCCGCGGGTGCCGCGG
>NZ_NCTE01000425.1 GCF_002114215.1 Streptomyces sp. 13-12-16
GCGGGAACCCATCGGCCCGGAGACACGTACTCTTGGTAGCAGTACGACCGCTCTCACGAAGGACTGAACGACACTGGGCAAGCGACAGCCCGAAGGCCCGCCGCCCGCACCCGCGGTGCAGCGCATCCGACTGCGCTACACCAAGCGCGGCCGCCTCCGGTTCACCAGCCACCGTGACTTCCAGCGCGCCTTCGAGCGTGCGCTGCGCCGTGCCGAGGTGCCGATGGCGTACTCGGCGGGGTTCACACCGCACCCGAAGGTGTCGTACGCCAATGCCGCACCCACCGGCACGGGCAGTGAGGCGGAGTATCTGGAGATCGCGCTCACCGAGCCGCGTGACCCGGAGCGGCTCCGGGCCCTCCTGGACGAGTCGATGCCCGCGGGGCTCGACATCGTCGAGGCGGTCGAGGCCCGCACCTCGGGTCTCGCCGACCGGCTGACGGCTTCCGTGTGGGAGCTGCGGCTGGACGGTGTCGACCCCGAGGACGCCCGCCGCGCGGTGGACGCCTTCAACGCGGCCGGGACCGTCGAGGTCCAGCGCCGGACCAAGAACGGCGTCCGCACCTTCGACGCCCGCTCGGCGGTCGTGGCCCTGGAGAGTGCGGAAACGCACTTGTCGCAGCCCGACGCAGGCGTCGGCTCCACCGGAGCGGCTGACGCCGCACTCCTTACTGGGCCGACCGACCGGCCCTGTGCGATACTGCGGCTGGTTGTTCGGCACGTGACGCCTGCCGTACGACCCGACGACGTCCTGTCCGGTCTCCGCGCCGTGGCCGACCTGGCGCCGCCGGTCCCCGCAGCGGTGACCAGGCTGGCGCAGGGGCTGCTCGATGAAGAGACCGGCACGGTGACCGACCCGCTCGCGCCCGACCGCGAGGCAGCAGCGACCGAGCCGCAACCGGCCGGCGCCACTGCCGCCGCGACGGCGCCGGCGTAAGGAAGGTCCCGCGAAGGGACGGACGTCGTAAGCGCCGCCCTCGAACTCGGGAGCCACCTGGGGCGGGCAGCGCACCGACCAGAAGACTTTCGCCAGGCCGTACGCATTCGGCGTACGGAACCGGCGAGACAGGACACAGAGTGCTCCCGTGCGGCGCCCGCGCCCCGGACGGCGGCGACCGCGCACCGCGCGAGCCGCGGACGTCACCGGCATCGCCGGACCAGGTGCGGCGCCCGGGAGCCTGACGGGAGAAACGCCCGCATGCTCGAACCGATCGAGCCCACCGAGGGCTCCGAACTGAACACTCCCAGCGACACCCTGCCGCCGAGGCGGCGGCGCCGTGCCGCGTCCCGCCCGGCGGGCCCGCCCGCCGGGG
>NZ_NCTE01000426.1 GCF_002114215.1 Streptomyces sp. 13-12-16
CGGCAGGGCTGGTCTCCGTGACCGGGGTGTCGCTCGCGGGGGCGGGCCAGGCGACGGTGGGGAGGCCGTCGGCGGGTGATTCCCTGTGCCGCTGCCCCGCCGTGTGCGCGGTGAGCCTGCGACGGGCCTGGGCGATCTTCATGCCCTGGGCCTCGATCACCGAGCGGCACCGCTGCACCACCTCGGTCAGCGACGGCCGGCCGGCGGCGTCCCGGGCCAGCATGCCGGTCAGCAGCGGGACCAGCTCGTCCGGCACGCCGGACAGGTCCGGCGCCGTGCCGGGGTCCGTGACCAGGTGGAACACCATGTACGGGGTGGCCGCCTCATGCGGATAGTGCCCCGTCACGGCGAAGAGCAGCAGGGCCCCCAGCGCGTACACGTCCACCGCCGCCGTCAGCGGCTTCACGCCCGCGGCCTGCTCCGGGGCCATGCAGATCGGGGTGCCGACGACCTGGTGGGGGGCGGTGAGGGAGACGCTCGACTCGGTGAACGCGGCCAGACCGAAGTCGATGATCTTCGGGCCGTTCGGTCCCATCAGGACGTTGGCCGGCTTGAGGTCGCGGTGCAGCAGCCCCTGGGCGTGCACGGCCGACAGCGCCTCCGCGAGGACCGCGCCGAGCGCCGCGGTGAGGACGGACGGCAGCGGCCCGTGCGCCTTGACGTGCTTCGCGAGGTCCGGGCCGTCCACGTACTCGGTGGCCAGCCACGGCTGCTCCGCCTCCGCGTCGGCTCCCAGGAACGCCGCGATGCGCGGGCCCCAGATGGTCTTGAGCACCTCGATCTCCTGCGCGAACCGCTGCCGCGACTCGGAGTCCACGACCGACGGCTTGATCACCTTCACCGCGGCGGGCTCACCGCCGAGGGACTCGCCCAGGAAGACCTGGCCCATGCCGCCCTGACCGATCCGGCCGAGGAGCTCGAAGTCACCCATCGAGGGCGGGTCCTCGGGATTCAGGGGCGTGATCTGCACGTGTGTCCTCGGCATTCGGTCCTGGCGAGCGCCCTGTCAGCCACGATGCGCGCCCGGGGACACGGTAGTGGATGGGGGCGGGTACGGGGACAGGGGTTGCGGAACGGAGATATCCACCTCCGGCCGGGACAAGGACACCGAAGCCCTCCGCGCCCGGTGCACGGACACGGAGGGCCTCGGGACGGGCCGGCGGACGGCTCAGAGGGCCGCGGTGGTGGCGGGAGCCCCGTCGTGCTCAGAACCGGCGGGGGTCTCTCCCTCGTCGAGCCCCACGTCCTTCGTCTCCTTGCCGAGCAGCAGCGCGACCAGGGTCAGCAGCGCCATCGAGGAGAGGTAGACGCCGACCAGCCACGGCGAGCCGTCGCCGGCCTCCCACAGGGCGACCGCTATGAACGGGGCGACGGCCGCGCCGAGGATCGAGCTGACGTTGTAGGAGATGCCGGATCCCGTGTAGCGCACGCTCGTCGGGAAGAGCTCCGGCAGCAGCGCGCCCATCGGGCCGAACGTCATGCCCATCAGCGTGAAGCCGAGCACCAGCCACAGCACCACGCCCAGCGTGCCCAGGCCGATCAGCGGCACCCACACCAGCCCGAAGACCAGGATCCCGGCGGTGACCGCGATCAGCGTGGCGCGCCGGCCGTACTTGTCCGCGAGCGGTCCCGAGACCAGGGTGAACACGGCGAAGAACAGCACCCCGAAGATCATCATCAGGACGAAGGTGGTGTAGTCGTACCCCAGGCCCGGCACGGCGGCGTCCTCGGGCGTACGGCCGTAGCTCAGCGAGAACGTGGTCATCAGGTAGAAGAGCACGTACGTCGCCAGCATGAAGAAGGTGCCGAGGACCAGCTGCTTCCAGTGGCTGCGGAAGACGGTGGCCAGCGGCAGCTTGCGCACCAGCCCGGCCTCGCGGGTCTGGGAGAAGACCGGCGCCTCGACCAGGCGCATGCGCACCCACAGGCCGATCGCGACCATCACCGCGGAGAACAGGAACGGGATGCGCCAGCCCCAGCTCAGGAAGGCGTCCGAGGGCTGGGACGGGTCGGCGCCCGCCGTGGACGGCAGCAGCGCGCCGATGATCAGGAAGAGCCCGTTGCCGATGATGAAGCCGAGCGGGGCACCCAGCTGCGGGAACGTGCCGTAGAGGGCGCGCCTGTGCTTCGGGGCGTTCTCGGTGGCGACCAGGGCCGCGCCGCTCCACTCGCCGCCGAGCGCGAAGCCCTGCGCGAGCCGCATCAGCACCAGCAGCGCGGTGGCGGCCCAGCCGGCCTGCGCGTAGGTGGGCAGCACGCCGATGAGGAAGGTGGCGATGCCCATGGTGAGCAGCGACGCCACCAGCGTGCCCTTGCGGCCGAGCCGGTCGCCGAGGTGTCCGAAGACCACGGCGCCGATCGGGCGGGCGACCATCGCGGCGCCGAACACCGCGAAGGACGACAGCAGCGCCGTCGTCGGATCGCTGCTCGGGAAGAAGAGCTTGGGGAAGACCAGGACGGCGGCGGTCGCGTAGATGTAGAAGTCGTAGAACTCGATCGTCGTGCCGATGAGGCTCGCGATGAGGACCCGGGACCGGGAGTTGACGGGGGCCGGGCCGGTGGTTGGTGCGGGCATTTCACGGTCTTTCCGGGGAGGAGCGGTCACCGGCGGCGTACACCGGCGGCCCGCACCGTGCCACGCGTCCGCCTCGCGGGAGGCCGCGCGAACAATGTGGGCCATGCAACGATCTCAGACATCTCACTGGCCAGAAACGTCGTACCAGAATGTGAGACGTGAATATTGCGTGGCCCGGCCCTCCCCTCCCTCCCTACACTCACCGCACAGGCGCCGCCCGCCGCCGGGCCGCGCATCCATGACCAGTGAGGGGAGTCCGGCCGTGCGCGACCACGCCACCGCTGCCGCTCCCCGTTCCCGGTCCCGTCGGTCCGTGGTGATCCTGGTGTCCCCGTCCGTCCGGTGCCCGCTGCGCGCCCGGCACCGGATACCCGTGACGCACGTCTGATCTTCGACGCCCCGCACATCGGGGTGTTCGACGCCGTGCGTCGGGGAAATCGCGCTGCCCTTCCCCGGAACACCCGAAAGGCCACGGGCCATGCGCACCGACCCCCTCGCCACCGTCCGCAACCTGGGCATCCTCGCCCACGTCGACGCCGGCAAGACCACCGTCACCGAGCGGATCCTGTTCGCCACCGGCACCACGCACAAGCGCGGTGAGGTGCACGACGGAACCACCGTCACCGACTTCGACCCGCAGGAGCGCGACCGGGGCATCACCATCTTCGCCGCCGCCGTCAGCTGCGCCTGGGACGGTCACCGGATCAACCTCATCGACACCCCGGGCCACGTCGACTTCGCCGACGAGGTGGAGCGCTCGCTGCGCGTCCTCGACGGCGCGGTCGCCGTGTTCGACGCGGTCGCCGGTGTGGAGCCGCAGAGCGAGTCGGTGTGGCGGCAGGCGGACCGGCACGGTGTGCCGCGCATCGCGTTCGTCAACAAGATGGACCGGGCCGGCGCCGACCTGGACGCCGCCGTCGCCTCCATCCGGGAGCGGCTGCACCCCGCACCCCTGGTGGTGCAGTTGCCCGTCGGCACGGAGGACGCCTTCACCGGCGTCGTCGACCTGCTGCACATGCGCGCCCTGACCTGGACCGACGAGGGCCGGGCCCACGATCCGGCACCGGTGCCGGACGAACTGCGCGAAGAGGCGCACCGGCGGCGCCGGCTGCTGGAGGAGGCCGTCGCCGAACTGCATCCGGGCGCGCTGGAGGAGTTCTGCGACACGGGCGCGCTCGGCACCGGCACGCTCACCGGAGCCCTGCGGGACCTGACCCGCGACGGTGACGCCGTCGTCGTCCTGTGCGGCTCCGCCTACCGCAACCGCGGCATCGAACCCCTGCTGGACGCCGTACTCGCCTACCTGCCGTCACCCCTCGACATGCCGCCGACGAGCGGGACGCACGAGGGCGACGGCACCGGACAGCGGCCGGCCGCCGACCCGGCGGCACCGCTGGCCGCCCTCGCGTTCAAGGTGAACGCCACGGCCACCGGGCGGCTGACCTACCTGCGGGTGTACTCGGGAACGATCGAGAAGGGGGACACGGTGTGGGACGCCACCGCGCGGCGCTCCGAGCGCATCGGGCGCATCCTGCGCGTACGGGCCGACCGGCACGCCCCGTTGGACCGGGCGGTCGCCGGGGACATCGTCGCCGTGGTCGGACTGAAGTCCGCCCGCGCCGGCTCCACGCTGTGCGCACCGGACGCCCCGCTCGTCCTGGAGCCGTCGGAGGTCGCCGAGCCCGTCGTCTCCGTGGCCGTCGAGGCGCTGAAGGGCACGGACACCGGGCGTCTGGCGTCGGCACTCGCGCGGCTCGCCGAGGAGGACCCCTCGCTGGTCGTGCGCACCGACCCGGAGACCGGCCAGACGGTGCTCTCCGGCAGGGGCGAACTGCACCTGGAGGTCGCGGTGGAGAGGATCCGGCGTGAGCAGGGGCTGGGCGTCAACGTCGGACGCCCCCGGGTGAGTCACCGGGAGACCGTCGGCCGGGGTGTGTCCGGGTTCGTGTACCGGCACGTCAAACAGGACGGCGGGGCGGGCCAGTTCGCCCATGTGGTCCTCGACGTCGAACCACTGGACTCCCCGGAGTCCGGCTTCGAGTTCCGCTCGACGGTCGTCGGCGGGCGCGTGCCGCAGGAGTACGTCCGCGCGGTCGAGGCGGGCTGCCGGGACGCCCTGGCCGAGGGGCCGTCGGGCGGTCACCCGGTGACCGGGCTCCGTGTCACGCTCACCGACGGGTCGACCCATGTGAAGGACTCGTCGGACACCGCGTTCCGCACCGCGGGCCGGTTCGGGCTGCGGGACGCGCTGCGGGCCTGCGCGATGGTGCTGCTGGAGCCGGTCGTCGAGGTCACGGTCACCGTGCCCGAGGACGCGGTGGGCGGGGTGCTCGGAGATCTGGCCGCGCGCCGCGGCCGGGTGACCGGCTCGGTGACCCGGGCCGGTGCGACGGTCGTCACCGCGACCGTGCCGCTGGCCGAACTGTTCGGCTACGCGACCCGGTTGCGCAGCCGCACCCAGGGCCGCGGCACCTTCACCACCCGGCCCACGGGTTACGCCCCCGCACCGGCGCCCGCGCGGTGAGCGGTAAGGCGTGAACGGCGGCCCCTCCCGCAACTCAGTCGGGAGGGGCCGCCACCGCCGCCGTACGAGCACACCCGGACCGCCGGCGTCGGTCACGGGTGCGCCCCGGCGCCGGGATCAGGGGTACGACACCACCGTGGACGGCACCGTGTTGGTGCCGGACGTCGGGGCGCCGGTGTCGTTGATGACGCACTCGTACTGGCCGTGGCCGCTCAGTGACACCACCAGCAGGTCGTGGAAGCGCACGCCGGGACGGTCCGGGGCGGCGAAGCCGTGGTGCTGGACGATGCCGGGGTTCACGTTGTAGTAGCAGTAGCTGCCCATGCCCCAGCCCTCGTGGGCGGTGACGTGGTCGCCGACCTTGTAGGCCGCGTAGCCCTTGAGCGGGCCGTTCTGGATGGCGGCCTGGTCGGGGGCGTCGTACGCCTTCTCGTTCTGGAAGAAGATGGTGCGGCCGCGTTCGCCGTTCCACTGCACGTCGTACTTGTTGAAGTGCTCCACGAACAGACCGGTGGCGAGGACGTCGTCGCCGTTGACGACCACGCCGTAGTCGCAGCGGTTGGTCTCCCAGCCGACGCCCTCGCCGTGGTCGGCGCGCCAGACCCAGGTGTGGTCGACGATGGTGTGCCGGGCGTTGATCACCATGCTGGTGGTCGCCCGGCCGGGGCCCGCTCCGCCGATCCGGATGAAGACGTCCTGCACGGTGATGGGGTTCGCGGAGTGGTTCCGGGAGGCGCCCTTCGGGCCGACCTCCAGCAGGACGGGCGAGTCGACCGGCCCGGCGTCGATCAGGAAGCCCGCCAGGCGTACGCCGTCGACGTCGGCGACCTTCAGGGCGGTGACGCCGTGGTCGGGGATCAGGGTGGCGTAGCCGAGGCCCAGGACGACCGTGCCGGGGTGGTTCACCCGGACCGGCCGGTCGACGTGGTAGATGCCCGGTGTGAGCAGCAGGTCGAGACCCTGGTCGAGCGCCCGGTTGAGGGTGGCCGCCGAGTCGCCGGGCTTGGCGACGTAGAAGCGCTCCAGCGGCAGGGAGGTGCCGCGCGGGGTGCCGTTGCCCCAGGTGACACCGCGTGCGCCGGTCCGCAGCGCGGGCAGGAAGACGCGGTACCGGTCGCCGTCGAGGTACAGGAAGGGCTTCTCGCGGGAGCGGGGTGTCCTGTCGAGCGTGGTGTACGGCGGGTCCGGGAAGCTCTGCGCGGGGGCGCCCTCGACACCCGAGAACACCATGTTCCACACGGCGTTGGTCCAGCCGCCGACCGAGCTGTCCCGGGTGTACCACTGCTGCTGCGAGTACGGGCCGACCGTGCCGTCGATGCGGCTGTCCGCGATGTAGCCGCCGCTCGCCCAGCCGTAGCCGGACGGCGCGAGGTCGATCCCTCCGCGTACGTGCATCCGGCGGAACGGCGCGGCCTGCGCGACCGCCCACCGGTTGGTGCCGCTGACCGGGACGAGCGCCAGGTTCTCCGCCGAACGCCAGAAGTTCTGCGTGGCGTTGCCGTCGAACCAGCCGGCGTCGACCGTCACGTCACCGTTGATGGTGGTGTCGTCGGGGGAGAGGCCGAGCCCGGAGATCGAGGTGTAGAAGCCGATCTGCGCGTTGAGCCCGTGGTACGTGCCCGGCTTGAACAGCAGTTGGTAGCGGCCGGTGCCGAACTGCGCCGACTCCTGCCGGGCGAACACCTCGTCGAGCCTGGCCTGGATGCCCGGTGTGGACGGGTCGAAGACGATCACGTTGGGGCCGAGGTCGCCGCCGCCCTTCAGTCGGCGCGGTTTCCGGCGTCCCGCCGCGGGCGCGGCGGAGGCCACCGAGGGCAGTCCGGCCAGGACCGGGGCGGCGGCCGCGGCGCCGAGCACGGTGCGGCGGCCGATGGCCGGTGGCCGGGAGGACGACGGGGAGTCGGACGTCATGGGGCGGCTCTCCTGGTTCAGGAAGTGAACGGTGCGGGATGTTGGGAGCGCTCTCTCGACGCTGAATGGTTCATCCCCGGAACAGATGAGTCAAGAGGTGCGGCGAGAGTCGGGTGAGTCCGTCGAAACCCTTGACGTTCCGCCTCGACGAGGTTTAACTCACGTCCTAAATTAAGACGTGAGGCGCTGCCTTCGTGTGGAGGCCGCCGCCTTCGTGCAAGGGCGTCGCCCCTGCACCCCGGAAAGGGACACCAGGAGCCATGCGCAGTATCCGAGCCGCGGCCACAGGCGCCGTCATCCTGTCTCTCGCACTCGCCGCCTCGGCCTGCGGAGGCGGATCGAGCACGGGCGGCGGGTCCAACGACTCGCCGAAGGAACTGACCTACTGGGCCTCCAACCAGGGCGCCAGCATCGAGGTCGACAAGAAGGTCCTCCAGCCCGAGCTCGACAAGTTCGAGAAGGAGACCGGCATCAAGGTGAAGCTGGAGGTGGTGCCCTGGTCCGACCTGCTCAACCGGATCCTCACCGCCACCACCTCCGGCCAGGGCCCGGACGTGCTGAACATCGGCAACACCTGGTCCGCATCCCTCCAGGCCACCGGTGCCCTGCTGCCCTGGGACGCGAAGAACTTCGAGGCGATCGGCGGCAAGGACCGCTTCGTCGACTCCGCGCTCGGTTCCACCGGCGTCGAGGGCCAGGACCCGGCGGCGGTCCCCCTGTACTCGATGGCGTACGCGCTCTACTACAACAAGCAGATGTTCGCCGACGCCGGCATCGACGGCCCGCCGGCCACCTGGGACGAGCTGGTCACCGCCGGGAAGAAGCTGTCCGAGGACGGCAAGTGGGGGATGGGCATGGAGGGTTCGAACCCCTCCGAGAACATCCACCACGCCTTCGTCTTCGCCAAACAGCACGGCGCCGACTTCTTCACCGCCGACGGCAAGGCCGACTTCACCAATGACGGCGCGGTCGCCGCGGTCAAGCAGTACGTCGACCTCATGGCCAAGGACGAGGTCATCGCCCCGGGCAACGCCGAGTACGCCCAGAACCAGTCGGTCAGCGACTTCGCCAAGGGCAGGACCGGCATGCTGCTGTGGCAGTCCGCCTCCGCCAACCTCAAGTCCCAGGGCATGAGCGAGGACGCCTACGGCATCGCCCCCGTGCCGGTGCAGTCCGGCACCCCCGGCCCCGGCAAGCAGGTCAACTCGATGGTCGCCGGCATCAACCTCGCCGTCTTCAAGAACACCGACAACCTCGACGGCGCCACGAAGTTCGTGAAGTTCATGACCAGCGACGCCGAGCAGAAGATCCTCAACACGGCGTACAGCTCCATCCCGCCGGTCAGGGCCGCCCAGGAGGACCCGGCCTTCAACACCCCCGCCAACGCCGTACTGAAGGACACCCTCGCCAAGAGCGCCGTCGCCCTGCCGCAGGTGCCGGACGAGTCGCAGTTCGAGACCGCCGTCGGCACGGCCATCAAGGAACTGTTCGCCGACGCCGCGGGCGGACGCGAGGTGACCACCGACTCGGTGAAGGCCGCGCTCACCAAGGCGCAGCAGCAGATGCCCAAGAAGTGAGTCCCGACACCGCCATGACTGCCACTGCCCCCGCAGCGGAGGCCACCGTGCGGAAGAGCTCCCCCGGTGCGGCGCGCGGCCCCCGCCGCCGCCCCGGGCGGATCCGCCGCATCGGACTGCCCTACCTGCTCCTCCTGCCCGCCCTGCTCCTCGAACTCCTCGTCCACCTGGTGCCGATGGTCATCGGCATCGTGATGAGCTTCAAGGAACTCACCCAGTTCTACATCCGCGACTGGGGCACCGCGCCCTGGGCCGGCTTCGACAACTACTCGGTGTCGGTGGACTTCGACGCCCCCGTCGGCAAGGCCCTGCTCCACTCGTTCCTCGTCACCATCGCCTTCACCCTGCTGTCCGTCGGCCTGTGCTGGCTGATCGGCACGGCGGCGGCCGTCTTCATGCAGGACACCTTCCGCGGCCGCGGCCTGCTGCGCGCCCTGTTCCTGGTCCCGTACGCCCTGCCGGTCTACGCGGCCGTCATCACCTGGGTGTTCATGTTCCAGCACGACAACGGCCTGGTGAACCACGTCCTGCACGACCAGCTCGGCATCACCGACAAACCGTCGTTCTGGCTGATCGGTGACAACAGCTTCATCGCGCTGCTGATCGTCTCGGTGTGGAAGGGCTGGCCGTTCGCCTTCCTCATCGTGATGGCCGGCCTGCAGAACATCCCGCGCGAGCTGTACGAGGCCGCCGCCCTCGACGGTGCCGGAATGCTCCAGCAGATCCGCCGCATCACCCTGCCGTCGCTCCGCCCGGTCAACCAGGTCCTGGTCCTGGTGCTGTTCCTGTGGACGTTCAACGACTTCAACACCCCGTACGTCATGTTCGGCAAGACCGCTCCCGAGGCCGCGGACCTCATCTCCGTCCACATCTACCAGGCGTCCTTCGTCACCTGGAACTTCGGCACCGGCGCCGCGATGTCGGTCCTGCTGCTGCTCTTCCTGCTCGTCGTCACGGGCGTCTACCTCGCACTCACCTCGCGCGGACGGAGGACCGCCCCATGAGCCTGCCCCGGTCCCCGATGGCCCCGCCCCGCTCCTTCCTGTGGTCCCGGAGGGTCTTCCTGACCCTGCTCACCGGCTTCGTGCTGGTCCCGGTCTACGTGATGGTCTCCAGCTCGCTGAAGCCGCTCGCCGACGTCACCGGCAAGTTCCGCTGGCTGCCCACCGAGTTGACGATCCGTCCGTACATCGACATCTGGTCCACGGTCCCGCTCGGCCGCTACTTCGTGAACTCGCTGATCGTGGCGGGTGCGGCGACCGTCTGCTCGGTGGTGATCGCCGTGTTCTCCGCTTACGCCGTCAGCCGCTACTCCTTCCGCGGCAAGCGCGTCTTCACGGTGACGGTGCTGTCGACGCAGATGTTCCCGGGCATCCTGTTCCTCCTGCCGCTGTTCCTCATCTACGTCAACATCGGCAACGCCACCGGCATCGCCCTGTTCGGCTCCCGCGGCGGCCTGATCCTCACCTACCTGACCTTCTCCCTGCCGTTCTCCATCTGGATGCTGATCGGCTACTTCGACTCGGTACCCAGGGACCTGGACGAGGCGGCGATGGTGGACGGCTGCGGCCCGCTCGGCGCGCTGTTCCGCGTCGTCGTCCCGGCAGCCGTCCCCGGCATCGTCGCGGTCGCCGTCTACGCCTTCATGACCGCCTGGGGCGAAGTCCTCTTCGCCTCCGTCATGACCAACGACACCACCCGCACCCTCGCCGTCGGCCTCCAGGGCTACTCCACCCTCAACGACGTGTACTGGAACCAGATCATGGCCGCCTCCCTCGTGGTGAGCGTCCCCGTGGTCGCCGGCTTCCTGCTGCTGCAGCGCTACCTCGTCGCCGGCCTGACGGCGGGAGCCGTCAAGTGACCGGCTTCCCCGATCCCGAAAGGACTTCCGTGACCATCGACTACGCCGCCCTCCCCGACGACTTCCTGTGGGGCACGGCCACCTCGGCGTACCAGATCGAGGGGGCCGTGGCGGAGGACGGCCGTTCCCCGTCGATCTGGGACACCTTCTCGCACACCCCCGGCACGATCGCGGGCGGTGACCACGGTGACGTCGCCTGCGACCACTACCACCGCTGGCGCGAGGACATCGGCCTGATGCGCCGCCTCGGCACCAACGCCTACCGCCTGTCCGTCGCCTGGCCGCGCGTCGTACCGGGCGGCGACGGCCCGGTGAACGCCAAGGGCCTGGCCTTCTACGACCGGCTGGTCGACGGCCTGCTGGAGGCCGGCATCACCCCGTCGGTCACCCTCTACCACTGGGACCTTCCCCAGGTCCTCCAGGACCGCGGCGGCTGGCCCGAGCGCGACACCGCCGAGCACTTCGCCGCGTACGCCTCCGTCGTCGCCGAACGCCTCGGCGACCGCGTGAACCACTGGGCGACCCTCAACGAGCCGCTGTGCTCGGCCTGGATCGGCCACCTCGAGGGCAAGATGGCCCCGGGCTGGACGGACCTGACGGCAGCGGTCCGCGCCTCCTACCACCTCCTGCTCGGCCACGGCCTGGCCGCCCGCGCGATCCGCGCCGCGGCCCCCGGCGCCCAGGTCGGCATCGTCAACAACCTCTCCACCATCCACGCCGCGAGCGACAGCCCCGAGGACCGGGCGGCGGCGGTCCGCATGGACGGCCACACCAACCGCTGGTGGCTGGACCCCGTGCACGGCCGCGGCTTCCCGGAGGACATGCGCGAGGTCTACGGCGTCGAACTCCCGGAGAGACAGGGCGACCTGGAGACCATCGCGGCCCCGCTCGACTGGCTCGGCCTGAACTACTACTTCCCGCAGGTGGTGGCCGCCGACCCGAACGGCCCCGCCCCCCACGCCGCGTTCGTGCGCCGCGACGGCGTACCGCGCACCGGCATGGACTGGGAGATCGACGCGAGCGGCATCGAGGCCCTGCTGCTGCGCCTGACGAACGAGTACGGCGCCCGCAAGCTCTACGTCACCGAGAACGGCTCCGCCTTCCCGGACGTCGTCCGCCCCGACGGCACCATCGACGACCCGGAGCGCCAGGACTACCTGACCCGGCACCTGGCCGCCTGCGCCGACGCCGCCCGCAAGGGCGCCCCGCTGGCCGGCTACTTCGCCTGGTCGCTGCTGGACAACTTCGAGTGGGCGTACGGCTACGACAAGCGCTTCGGCCTCGTCCACGTCGACTACGACACCCAGGTCCGCACGATCAAGGGCACCGGTCACCGGTACGCGGACATCATCCGCGGACACGGCGACCGCGCACGGCGGGCGGCCTGACCCCCACCGTCCCCGGCGGACGGAACCGGCCCTCACCGGGAGGCCGGTTCCGTCCGCCGGAGTGCCGGCGGCCTTCTCCCGGTCGGCGCGCGCGGGACCGTGCGCGCCGCACACCTCGCGCGCCGCACACCGTGCGCGCCGCACCCGGAAGCCGCTGATCCGGAGGTGGCTCCAGGCGGTCCGGAAGGCGAAG
>NZ_NCTE01000427.1 GCF_002114215.1 Streptomyces sp. 13-12-16
GCCGGCGCACGGGGCCGGCTGCGGCAGACGCTGGCGCGGCTGCGGCACCGGGACGAGGCGTCGGCGGAGGACCGCGTGCTCGCGGGGGTGGAGCACGGCGACCTCGCCGGTGCGCTGGTCCGGCTGTCGCCGGAACTGCGCGCGGTGCTCCAGGCGACGGTCGTCGACGGGCTGACCACCCGTGAGGCCGCCGTCCTGCTCGGCATCCCGCCGGGCACGGTCAAGACGCGGGCGATGCGGGCCCGCAGGCAACTCCGGGAGGCGCTGGCATGACGCACGGAACGACGGGCTGGCACGTGTCCGAGGAGGACCTGCGGGCCTACGCGCGGGGCGGCCTCCCGGCGCCCCTGCTGTGGTCGGCCGACACCCACCTCACCGCCTGCGCGCACTGCCGGGCCGTCCTCGCCGAGGTGAGCGACCCCGTCGCCCTCGACGCCGGATGGGAACGGCTCGACGCCGAACTCGACGCGCCCCGGCCCGGATTCCTGGAGTCGCTGCTGCTGCGGCTCGGCATCGCCGACCACACCGCGCGGCTGCTCGCCGCGACCCCGGCGCTGCGCCGCTCCTGGCTGGGCGCGGTCACCGCCGTCCTCCTGCTCACGGTGGCCGTCACCGCCGGTCACGGCACCGGCGGCTCACCCACCCTCTTCCTCGCCCTCGCACCGCTGCTGCCGCTCGCCGGGGTCGCCCTGTCGTACGGGCCCGCGCTGGACCCGACGTACGAGATGGCGGTCGTCGCCCCGACGCACGGCTTCCGGCTGCTGATGATCCGCACGGTGGCGGTGCTCGGCGCCGGGCTCGGCCTCAACGGGCTGGCCACGCTCGCCCTGCCCGGGTACGGGCTGCGCGCCCTGACCTGGCTGCTGCCCGCCCTCGCGCTCACCGCGACCGGACTGGCGCTGACCGCCCGGCTCGGCCCGGTGCTCGCCCCGTCCCTCGTCGGCGGCGGCTGGATCGCACTGCTGCTCACGGCGGACGCCACCCGGTCCGGCACGGACGGCCCGCTCGCCCCGTTCACCGCGGCCGGACAGGGCGTGTCGGCGGCGGTCACCGCGCTCGCCGCCGTCCTGCTCGTCCTGCTCCGGGACCGCTTCGACCTCGACAGCCGAAGTACGGCCTGACGGCCGTCCGGCTCTCCGCCGGAAGGGGTGAACGCGGCCCGACGGACCCGGCTCCCCTCCTTCCACCGGGGGCCGATCACCCCGGCTCTCCGCCGGGGACGGGGCCGGCGACCCCCGGCCCCGACCGGGAAATCCGGCCGTCCACCCGGTGCACGGCCGGCCGGGGGTCTCGGTCATCCGTCCCGGTGCCGACCGACCGGGGATTCCCGGTCGGCCGGCACCGGCACCTCGTCGGCCGCGGCCACCGGCCGTCCGCCCCGGCTGTTCCCCGGCCCGGTGGATCACGGCCCGGCCGCCCCTTACTCCATCCACCCGCTTCCACCTGTACGGGAGTTCCGTATGACCCCCACCGTCTCCGCCTCCGGGCTGAGCCTCCGTTACGGCGGTACCCGCGCCCTCGACGACGTGTCGCTGCGGCTGTCCGCCGGTGTCACCGGGCTGCTCGGGCCCAACGGCGCGGGTAAGACCACGCTGCTGCGGGTGCTCGCCACCGCCGTACCGGCCGACCGGGGCTCCTTCACGGTGCTCGGTCACGACCCGGGCACCTCGCACGGCCGGCAGGAGGTCCGGCGCAACCTCGGCTATCTGCCGCAGACGCCCGGCTTCCACCCCGACTTCACCGCCTTCGAGTTCGTCGACTACGTGGCGATCCTCAAGGAGCTCACCGACCGCGCCGCCCGTCACCGCGAGGTGCGCAGGGTGCTCGACGAGGCCGGCCTCGGCGACGTGCGCGGCAAGCGGATCCGCAAGCTGTCCGGCGGTATGCGGCAGCGGGTGGCGCTGGCGGCGGCGCTCGTCGGCGATCCCGCGTTCCTCGTCCTCGACGAGCCCACCGTCGGGCTCGACCCGGAACAGCGGATGCGCTTCCGGGAGCTGATCGCGCGGGCCGGCGAGGGCCGCACGGTGCTGCTGTCCACGCACCAGACCGAGGACGTGGCGATGCTCTGCCACCGGGTCGTCGTCCTGGCCGACGGCACCGTCCGCTTCGACGGCACCCCCGCCGAGCTGACCGCGCGGGCCGCCGGCCGGGTGTGGAGCAGCACCGGACGCGATCCGGGCGCGATGGCCGGCTGGCGCACCGGACTCGGCACCTTCCGCAACGTGGGCGACCCGCCCGCCGGCGCGGACCTCCTCGAACCCACCCTGGAGGACGGCTACCTGCTCACCCTCGACGGCCTCGGCGGCCTCGGCGGCGCGAACGCGGAGGTGGCCGCGTGACCACGCTCACCGCCGGGCCCCCGGCCGCCACGGCCACGACGTCCGGCCCCCGCGCGTCCTGGGCGGCCGTCCTCACCCTGGCCCGCTTCGAGACCCGCCGGCTCCTGCTGCGGGTGCCGGTCCTCGTCGCCTTCGCGGTGTACCTCGGCGCGACGGTGTGGAAGACCCGCACCTCCTGGGACGGCTTCCCCGCGCTGCAGGACGCCGACCGAGCCACCCAGGGCGCGCCCCTGCTCGTCGGCCTCGCGGTGCTGCTCTGCGCCAACCAGGCCGTGCTGCGCTCCCGGCGGCACGACACCGACCGGCACTTCGCCGTGCTGGTGGTCCAGCCGTGGCGCCGTACGGCCGCGCACCTGCTGTCCGTCGCGGCCGTCGCGCTGCTCACCGGGGTGTGCGTGGCCGGCCAGTTCACCTGGGAGGCGCTCAAGCCCGGCGCGGTCGGGCACGGTTCGCCGGGCGAACTGCTGGCCGGGCCGCTGTCCGTGCTGCTGCTCGGCGTTCTCGGGGTGCTGCTGGCCCGGCTGCTGGCCTCCCCCTTCGTGGCCCCGCTGCTGATCGTCTTCCTCCTGTTCTTCGCCGTGCTGACCACGGGCTTCGGCAACGAGGGCTGGGCGCGGTGGCTGGCGCCGACGGTCGGTGAGAACACCTCCGACACGCTGCCGTCCGAGCTGCTGGGCCGCCCCGCCGCCTGGCACGCCCTCTACCTCACGGGTCTCGCACTGAGCGCGGCCCTGCTCGCGGTGCTGGTCTCCGGGGGCGCCCGGCTGCGGACCGTGCGGGTGGGCGTCGCCGGGGCGGTGGCGCTGACCCTGGTGGGCGCGGTGGCCCAGTCCCAGGGCGTGTCGCCGGAGACGACCGCGGCACGCACGCGGTACTCCGTCACCCCGGAGAAGGAGCAGCGGTGCGCCGAACGGGACACCGCGACGTACTGCGCCTTCCCGGAGTGGGGAGCGCGCACCGACGACTGGGCGGAGGTCCTGGACGGCGTGCGCTCCCTCGCGGGCGGCACCGCGCAGGACCTGCCGCTCGTCGTACGGCAGCGCGTCGAGGCGCGGTACGGCCTGGACAGCGACGCGGCGATCGACCCGGCCACCCGCCCCGGCGAGGTCACCGTCGGCACGGCCTGGGGCGGCAACCGGGTCCCGGAGTTCGCCGTCGCCGTGGCCGGTGTGCTGGTCACGGGAACCGAGGCGGAGGCGGGTGACATGTGCGACGGCCGGATGGTCACCGTGATGTGGCTGGCGCTCGCCGACCGGCCCGACCCGGTGTCGGACCTGCGGCGGGTGCGCCTGGACGACAGCGACACGGGCTCCGCGGTCGTCCTCTCGCAGACGAACCCGCTGTCCATGACCGCCGCGCAGACGGAGGTGGTGCGCGAGCTGCTGCAACGTCCCAAGGACGGGACCGCCGCGAAGGTGAGGGCGCACTGGGCCGAGCTGACGGCCCCGGAGGTGACGACGGACCGGGTCGCGGAACTGCTGGGCCTGGACGAGCCGGAGGCGAAGGACGAGTGCCTGTGAGGACCGTTGACGCGGCTCTGCTGCGGGCGACCGTACGGACCATGCCCTGGAGGGCGGTCGGAGCGGCCGGGGCCCTGGGCCTGCTGCTCGCCGCCGTGCCGAGGCTGATGGGCGAGGGGGCGGACGGCCGGCTGGCGCTGAACGTGCTGCGGACGTCCGCCGTGGCCTTCGCGCTGGGAGCGGCCTTCGTGCTGGACGACCCGGCCCGGCACACCACGGCCGTGGTCCCCGTCCGGCGGGCCGTCCGCCACGGACTGCGCGTCCTCCTCGTGGTCCCGGTCGCCGCCGTGTGGTGGACCGCCGCGCTGCTCCTGGTGCCCGCGCCCGTACGCCCCCCGGCCGCCGCGGTCACCCTGGAGGCGGCGACGGCCCTC
>NZ_NCTE01000428.1 GCF_002114215.1 Streptomyces sp. 13-12-16
GAGCGGCGTCGGCCCGCCGTCTGACCTGCGGATCGTTTGCGCAGGTCAGAGCAGATGACAACGGTGTTCAGTGCCGCGTTGCGGATACCCCCTCCCCGTAGTTCACTGTGACCCGGACGGGGTCACGGGAAGGGGCCGTTTCATGGGGGCTGGGCACGATCACGGGCATGCGCACGGCGCGCACGGCGGCGGTACCGCGAGTGCGGCGTACCGCGGCAGGCTGCGGGTGGCGCTGGCGATCACGCTCGGTGTCATGGTGGTCCAGATCGTCGGCGGTGTGCTGGCCGACTCGCTCGCGCTGGTCACGGACGCGGCCCACATGGCGACGGACGCCCTGGGCCTGGGCATGGCGTTGCTCGCGATCCACTTCGCGGGCCGCCCGCCGAGCGAGCACCGCACCTTCGGCCTCGCCCGCGCGGAGATCCTCGCCGCCCTGGCCAACTGTGTGCTGCTGCTCGGCGTCGGCGGCTACGTGCTGTACGAGGCGATCGAGCGGTTCGTCACACCGGCCGACACCAAGGGCGGCCTGACGCTGGTGTTCGGCGCGATCGGCCTGGTCGCGAACCTGGTGTCGCTGACCCTGCTGATGCGCGGGCAGAAGGAGAGCCTGAACGTGCGCGGCGCCTTCCTGGAGGTGGCGGCGGACGCGCTCGGCTCGGTCGCGGTGATGCTGTCCGCGCTGGTGATCCTGACCACCGGCTGGACGGTCGCCGACCCGGTCGCCTCGCTGCTGATCGCGCTGATGATCGTGCCCCGCGCCGTGAGGCTGCTGCGCGAGACGCTGGACGTCCTGCTGGAGGCGGCGCCCAAGGGCGTGGACATGGCTCAGGTGCGGGAGCACATCCTCGCCACCGACGGCGTGGAGGACGTGCACGACCTGCACGCCTGGACGATCACCTCGGGGATGCCGGTGCTCTCCGCGCACGTCGTCGTCAGCTCCGACGTCCTGAACACCATCGGGCACGAGAAGATGCTGCACGAGCTGCAGAACTGCCTGGGCGCCCACTTCGACGTGGAGCACTGCACCTTCCAGCTGGAGCCCGGCGGGCACGCGGAGCACGAGGCGCGTCTGTGCCATTAGGGCCGGTCCACGCGCGCCACCGCGCGCCGATGCGCCGCAGTACGCGGCCTTCCGCCCCCGTACGGGCGCCCCGGGGACATGCGGGCGCGTCCGGGAGTGCCGGGAGTGCCGGATTCGTGCGGCAGACTTGGGGCGCGAAGACCGAGTGAAGGATGGGTATGCCGATCACACCTGCCACCGCGACGAACAGCCCGTCGAACGGCGCCGCAGAGCCGATTTTGCTGGAACTGGTCGACGAGGACGGCGTGACGACCGGCACGGCGGAGAAGCTCGCCGCCCATCAGCCGCCGGGACGGCTCCACCGGGCGTTCTCGGTGTTCCTGTTCGACGAGCGCGGGCGGCTGCTGCTGCAGCAGCGGGCGCTGGGCAAGTACCACTCCCCCGGTGTGTGGTCCAACACCTGCTGCGGTCACCCCTACCCCGGTGAGGCGCCGTTCGCGGCGGCGGCCCGGCGGACCTTCGAGGAGCTGGGCGTCTCCCCGTCGCTGCTCGCCGAGGCCGGCACGGTCCGCTACAACCACCCGGACCCTGCCTCGGGCCTGGTGGAGCAGGAGTACAACCACCTCTTCGTCGGCATGGTGCAGTCGCCGCCGCGGCCGGACCCGCAGGAGGTGGCGACCACCGCGTTCGTGACCCCGGCGGAGCTGGCGGAACGGCACGCGGAGGACACCTTCTCGGCCTGGTTCCAGACCGTCCTGGACGCGGCCCGCCCGGCGGTCCGCGAACTGACGGGACCGTCGGCGGGCTGGTGACCCGGGGACGCCGTTCGCGTCCTGCCGGGGTCGCGGGTCCTGACAGGACCCGGACGACACCCCTAGGAGATCCCCGTGGGCTTGAGCGGCAGGGCGGCCCAGATCACCTTGCCGCCGGTGGCGGTGTGCTCGACGTCGCACACCCCGCCCGCCTCGCGGGCGATCTCCCGCACCAGGAGCAGTCCGCGTCCGCCGGTGCGGCCGTGGTCGGTCTCCAGGGCGGTGGGCCGGTAGGGGTGGTTGTCCTCCACGGACACCCGGATCCACTCGGCGCCGACGGCGACCTCGACGACGAGCATCGGGGACAGCAGCGCCGCGTGCCGTACGACGTTGGTGACCAGCTCGGAGACGATCAGCAGCAGTCCCTGCACGATGTCGTCCGCGACCGGCACCCCCTGGCGCAGCAGCAGGTCCCGCACGGCGTGGCGGGCCTGCGGGACCGAGGCGTCGACGGCCGGGGCGGTGAATCGCCAGACACCTTCGTACGGCAGCGGTTCGCCGCTCTCACGCTCGATTGTCACCACACGTCGAGTGTTGGGCCCACCGGCCCCGCTCCCCGCCCCTGAACAGAAGTCAGCGGATATCGAGCGTTTCCGACCGTCCGCGTATGACACGGTCGCTTGCGGGACCGTTCCGGTCCGTCCTGTGCCGGGTCGGCGGACTATTCGGGTTGTACGGGTTTGGTGGCCCGGTGATCACCGCCGTGCGGCTCCTGCCCCGGCGCCCGCGCGGCCGCCTTCTCACCGGCCAGCCGGTCGGAGACCATGCCGACGATCCGGCGTCCGCCGTAGCCGGTGGCGATCAGGCCGAGACCGTCGAAGAGCAGGGAGAGGGAGAAGAACGTACCGATGACGTACCGGCTGCTGCTGGGCCAGGTGGCCAGCACCAGGATGCCCAGGAGCAGCCCGAAGGCGCCCTGCACCAGCGTCCAGCCGAACTGCGGACCGCGCACCACCAGGCTGCCGACGAGGCGGAACACCCCGCCGGTGAGGAACAGCAGCGCGGCGAACATGGTGAGCGCCTCGGCCGACGCCTCCGGTGTCTTCAGGACGACCACGCCGGCCGCGATGTTCAGGGCCGCGACGACCACGCCGAGCCAGAAGAAGTTGGTGTGCCGCGCCTGGACGGCGTGCAGCAGTCCGATCAGGCCGCCGATCAGCAGCAGCCAGCCGAACAGCAGCATCGAGGTCAGGGTGGCGAGGCCGGTGTGGATCAGGCCTACCAGGCCCGCGACGACCAGGATCACGCCGAGTACGGCGAGCCAGCCGAAGCCGCGGCTCAGTTTCGCGGCCTCGCCCCGGGGCTTGGTGGACTTGGCCATGGCTGCCTCCTCGCTCCCGTTTCCCCTCTTCCCAGTCTCCGCCGTCCGCCCGCCGCCCGCCGGGCGGGCGGAGCCCCCTCGGCCGGGGCTCCGGCCGGGGCGGATAGCATCCGGCGCATGGAGCCCCAGCTGCTGCACGGCGTCACCGAGCACGTCGCCACGGTCGTCATCCACCATCCGGAGAAGCGCAACGCCATGACGGCCGCGATGTGGGGTTCCCTGCCGCCGCTGCTGGAAACGCTGGCGGCCGACCCGGACGTACGGGTGCTGGTGCTCACCGGTGAGGGCGGGACGTTCTGCGCCGGCGCCGACATCTCCACGCTCCGGGGGTCGCCGCTCGAGGCGCAGCGGCTGGCCGTGGCGGCGGAGGAGGCGCTCGCCGCCTTCCCCAAGCCGACCCTGGCGGCGGTCCGCGGGCACTGTGTGGGCGGCGGGGCACAGCTCGCGGCGGCCTGCGACCTGCGGTTCGCCGAGGAGGGGGCGCGGTTCGGGGTGACCCCGGCGAAGCTCGGCATCGTCTACCCGGCCTCCGCGACCCGGCGGCTGGTCTCCCTGGTCGGCCCGGCCACCGCCAAGTACCTTTTGTTCTCGGGCGAGTTGATCGAGGCCGGGCGGGCGCTGCGCACCGGTCTGGTGGACGAGGTGCTGCCCGAGGGCGAACTGGACGAGCGGGTGGCCGGGTTCACCCGGATCCTGGCGTCCCGGTCGCGGCTGACGCAGGCGGCGGCGAAGGAGTTCGCGAACGGCCGCACCGACCGGGACGCGTACTGGAGCGAGCGGGCCGGGGAGAGCGGCGACACCGAGGAGGGCGTCGCCGCGTTCCTGGAGCGCCGGCCGCCCCGCTTCACCTGGAGCGTCCCTACGTCAGGATGAAGCGGCTCTTCGACCGGAACTCCTCGACCAGGTGCGCGGGCGCCTTCTGCGGGGAGCCGGCGTCGTAGGGCGGCTGCGGGTCGTACTCGGTGAGCAGTTGGACGGCCTGGGCGTGTTCGTCGCCGGCGATCCGGCCGAGCAGGGTGAGCCCCATGTCGATGCCGGAGGAGACACCGGCCGCGGTGACGTACTTGCCGTCGGTCACCACCCGCTCCCCGGTCGGCTCGGCGCCGTACCGCTCCAGGTGGCCGAGCGCGAGCCAGTGGGAGGTGGCCCGGCGTCCCCGGAGGAGTCCGGCCGCGGCCAGCAGCAGGGATCCGGTGCACACCGACGTCGTCCAGGTGCTGGTCGCGTCGGCGGCGCGCAGCCACTCCAGCAGGGCCTCGTTCTCCATCTGGGGCGTCTGTCCGGGGCCGCCGGGGACGACGACGACGTCGGGGTCGGGTACTTCCTCCAGGGTCTTGTCGGCGGTGATCGCGAGCGCGCCGGTGTCGGTGCGCACGGGCCCGGTCCGCTCGGCGACGAACACGGTCTCCGCGTCCGGGAGACGGCCGAGGGTCTCGTAGGGGCCCACGGCGTCGAGGGCGGTGAAGCGGTCGAAGAGGACGATGGCGATCTGCATCGGGGGCCTTTCAGGTGTGGGCGGGTGCGGGGGTGGGCCGGAAGCGGCGGCGGTACTCCGCCGGTGACGCCCCGAGGGCGCGGACGAAGGCGCGCCGCATCGCCTCGGGGGTGCCGTAGCCACTGGCGCGGGAGATCTCCTCGACGCCGTCGGCGGTGTCCTCCAGCAGGCGGCGGGCGTGTTCGAGGCGTACGCGGTCGACGTAGCGGCCCGGTGTCGTGCCGGTCTCGGTGTGGAAGGCGCGGGCGAAGTGGCGCGGCGAGAGGGCGGCGCGGGCGGCGAGCGCCTCGACGGTCAGATCGGCGTCGGGGTGCTCGGTGATCCACTGCTGGACCTCGCGAAGCGGCTCGCGCCGCGCGGTCTGGGCGGCGAGCTGGGCGCTGAACTGGGCCTGGTTCCCGGGCCGGCGCAGGAACACCACCAGGTGCCGGGCGACGGTGAGCGCGGTCCGGCGGCCGAGGTCCTCCTCGACCAGGGCGAGCGCGAGGTCGATGCCCGAGGTGACGCCGGCGGAGGTGGCGACCCGGCCGTCCCGGACGTAGATGGGGTCCGGGTCGACCTCGACGGCCGGGTGGTCGCGGGCCAGCGTGTCGCAGTAGGCCCAGTGCGTGGTGGCGCGACGGCCGTCCAGCAGCCCGGCCCCGGCGAGCAGGACCGCCCCCGTGCAGACGGAGACCAGCCGCTCGGCACGCGGCCCGTGCCGGCGCAGCCAGTCGGTCAGCCGCGGGTCGGGCCGGCGGGTG
>NZ_NCTE01000429.1:0-5067 GCF_002114215.1 Streptomyces sp. 13-12-16
GGCCTGCTCGGCCTCGGCGGCCGGGGCGGCCTCGGCAGCGGGGGCCTCGGCGGCGGGGGCCTCAGCCGGCTGCTCGGCCTCGGCGGCGGCCGGAGCGGCCTCCTCGGCCTTCTCGTCGGCCTTCTTCTCGCCCGCGAGCAGGTCGCGCTCCCACTCGGCCAGCGGCTCACCGGCGGCCTTCTCGCCCTTGCCGGCCTCGGCGACACCGGAGCGGGACATCAGGCCCTCGGCGACGGCGTCGGCGATCACGCGGGTGAGCAGGGTGACGGAGCGGATCGCGTCGTCGTTGCCCGGGATCTTGTAGTCGACCTCGTCGGGGTCGCAGTTGGTGTCGAGGATGGCGACGACCGGGATGTTGAGCTTCCGGGCCTCGCCGACCGCGATGTGCTCCTTCTTGGTGTCCACGATCCAGACGGCGCTGGGCACCTTCTGCATCTCGCGGATACCGCCGAGGGTCTTCTCCAGCTTGGCCTTCTCGCGGGAGAGGACCAGCAGCTCCTTCTTGGTGAGGCCGGAGGCGGCCACGTCCTCGAAGTCGATCTGCTCGAGCTCCTTGAGGCGCTGCAGACGCTTGTAGACGGTCGAGAAGTTGGTGAGCATGCCGCCCAGCCAGCGCTGGTTGACGTAGGGCATGCCGACGCGGGACGCCTGCTCGGCGATGGCCTCCTGCGCCTGCTTCTTCGTGCCGACGAACATGACCGTGCCGCCGTGGGCGACGGTCTCCTTGACGAACTCGTAGGCGCGGTCGATGTACGACAGCGACTGGAGCAGGTCGATGATGTAGATGCCGTTGCGCTCCGTGAAGATGAAGCGCTTCATCTTCGGGTTCCAACGACGGGTCTGGTGACCGAAGTGGACGCCGCTCTCCAGCAGCTCCCGCATCGTGACGACGGCCATGGCCGTATCTCCTTGAATTTCTCGGTTGTGCCGCGGATGCCGGACGGCTTCCGCGCCTGACGCCCGCGACGCGCCGTTGCCACGAAGGACCGAGGGGCGCTGACATCCGGGGTCCGGCCGTGACCGGTCCTGATGTCGGGGCGTGCGAAGTCGACCCGGTGGCCCGGGTCGCCACCAGAAGTGTACGGGACCCGCGAGGCGCCGGGTGACGCCGTTGTCCACAAACGACCGGTGGTCCACGGGTCCGGGCGGTGATCACGGATGTCCGGAAGGCTCTGCGGCATGCGGAAGAGTGCATTCACGAGGGCGTGTACGCGATTGGTCCTTCTGGTGGTCCTGATCCTGGCGGTGCTGCTGGCCCCGCCTCCGCCCGGTCTGTCGGCGGCGGGGACGGGAGCGGTGGCTCCGGCGGGCGAGGGCGCCGGGACACCGGCCGTCGGACGGGTGTGGCCGGTGGGGGTACGGCCGCGGGTACTGCGCGGCTGGGAGCCGCCGGCGACGGTGTACGGGCGCGGGCACCGGGGCGTGGACCTGGCGGCTCCACCGGGGACACCGGTACGGGCGGTGGCGGCGGGCCGGGTCTCCTTCGCGGGCCGGGTGGCCGGGAAGGGCGTCGTCTCGGTGGAGCTGTCCGGCACGGGCGACCCTCCGTTGCGCACCACCTACGAACCGGTCCGCGCGTCGGTGGCCGAGGACGACGAGGTGAAGACGGGCGAGGTCATCGGCACGGCGGAACCCACGGGCTCCCACTGCACGGCCCCCTGCGTCCACTGGGGCCTGCTGAGGGACGACACCTACCTGGATCCGCTCACCCTGCTCCCCCCATGGCTCCTGCGCACAGGCCCGTCAAGACTGCTGCCGGTGCTCGGGGTACCGATGCCGGCCTGAGAAGCACGCAACCGGACCGTGCGCGTCCCACACCGGCACAGAGCCCCGGGAACCGGGCCACGCCGCCGGACGGTCCCGAAGGAGTGACCGCCGACAGACACGCCCGCACCGGAGCCGTACGACCGAACCCGGCCGGACCCCCGTACGGCCGAACCCAAGACACCCACGCCGGCACAGAACCACAGGAACCGGGCCACGCCGCCGGACGGTCCCGAAGGAGTGACCGCCGACAGGTGCGGTCACTCCGGAGCCGTACGGCCGGATCAGGGGTGGCCGTGGTGGTTCGGGGTGGCGGGAGCCGAGGAAGGAGGCCCGGCGGGCCCGGAGGAGGGGTCGGGAGAGGTACCGCCGTGGCGGGGCCGTCAGCCGCTCACGCCTCTGAGGGCCATAGAGACGGCCGCTTCCGTGATCGCTTCGGGATCTTCCGCCGCGCCCAGCTCGATGCGGCGTACGGCCGCGTCGACCACGCCCTGGAGGAGCATCGCCGCGAGGCGGGGCTCGGTGTGGTCCAGGTCGGCCAGGGCCTCGACGATCATCGCGATGAGGCCGCCGTGGGCCGCGCGGATCTTCTCCCGGGCACCGGCGTCGAGCTCGCTCGCGGAGATCGCGACCACGGCGCGGTGCCGCCGGTCCCCGACCAGTTCCAGCTGCTTGCGGACGTACGCCTCGATCTTGGCCTCGGCGCCGTCGGCGACCGCCATCGCCGCCTCGACCTCCGCCGCCCAGACCGGGAAGTCGACCTCGCACAGCTCCTCGACCACGGCGGCCCGCGAGCGGAAGTACTCGTACACGGACGAACGCGCGAGGCCGGTGCGCTCGGCGAGGGCCGGGAAGGTCAGCGCCTCCGTACCGCCCTCGGACAGCAGGGAGCGTGCCGCGTCCAGCAGGGCGGCTCGCTGCATCGACCGGTGCTCGGCCACGGAGGCCGCTCGAATCCTTGGCACGTCGACCACTTTACGGACGCCCCGCCCGTGACGGCCAGAGGATCGGCCCGCTCCGAGCCGGAAGGGCTCAGCGGCCGAAGCCCGCCAGTTTCGCGCGCAGCTGCAGCACGGACTTGGTGTGGATCTGGCTGACCCGGCTCTCGGTCACGCCCAGCACATTGCCGATCTCGGCGAGGGTGAGCCCCTCGTAGTAGTACAGCGTGACCACGGTCTTCTCCCGCTCCGGCAGCGTGTTGATGGCCCGCGCGAGGAACCTCCGCAGCTCCCGGTCCTCGGCCACCTCCACCGGGTTGTCGGCGGCGGTGTCCTCCAGGGTGTCCATGAAGCTGAGCTGATCGCCCCCGTCGCCCCCGGCGTGCAGCAGCTCCTCCAGGGCGACAACGTTCGCCAGCGACAACTGGCTGAAAACCGCGTGCAGATCGGCCACCGTGATGCCCATCTCGCCGGCGACCTCGCTCTCCGACGGCGTGCGGCGCAGCCGCGCCTCCAGCGTGGCGTAGGCGCGCTCCACGTTGCGCGCCTTCTGCCGCACCGAGCGCGGGATCCAGTCCAGCGCCCGCAGCTCGTCGATCATCGCGCCCCGGATGCGGGTGATCGCGTAGGTCTCGAACTTGATCTCCCGGTCGACGTCGAACTTCTCGATCGCGTCGATCAGCCCGAAGACCCCGGAGGAGACGAAATCCGCCTGCTCGACATTGGGCGGCAGCCCCACGCTGACCCGGCCGGCGACGTACTTCACCAGCGGCGAGTAGTGCAGGATCAGCTGCTCACGCAGTCTTTCGTCCCCCGTCGCCTTGTACGACCGCCACAACTCGTCGAGCGTCGAGGGAGCGGGCGGCCGCACGCTGCCACCGTCGCGGGCGGCTGGGGGGATCGCCGCCCGGTCGGACCCGGAGGTGTGCTGGGGCATTCGTCGCCTTGTGCCGTTCTGCCGTGGACTGGTGCTGCCTGGGTGCGCTGTCTGTCCGATGTCTGGGTGCCTGTCCTTGCCTGTCCGTGTCGGGATCCTCGTGAGCGTAGCGTGACTGAGGCGTCGCGGTGTGCGAAGAAGCGAGGTGGAGCCGTGCGCAGATTCGTTCCTGGTGCCGTTCCACCGGGGCACACCCGTCGCTCTGAGTGATCGACGGGGTAACCCAACTGACGTAAATTCCATGGGGTGTCGGGGTTCCCCCGGACGGCCGAACACGCTGCGTCAGCGAGGCTCGGGACCGTCCCGGACCGGGATCATCGCCTGGCGCGTCAACTTCCAGCCGTCGCCGTGTCGTTCGACGTAACCAAGTGCTCGTAGTTCGTACAGTCTGGCGATCGCGTCGTCCGGGGTGGTCTGCGCGGCGAGCGCGATCTCCTCCGGCCGGGCCGTTCCGCGCCCCGGCAGCGCGGCGAGGACCTGTCGTCCGGCCGGGTCGAGCAGGTCCCGGGGCAGCACCGGGCCCCGGCGTTCCGGCGCGAGTTCGCCCATGTCACCGACCAGTTCGACGACCTCGGCGGCATCGGTGACCAGCGCCGCGTCCTGCCGCAGCAGTTCGTGCACCCCGGCGGAGAGTCCGCTGGTGGCCGGCCCCGGCACTCCCATCGTGTGGCGTCCCAGCCGGCGGGCCGCCCGGGCGGTCACCAGGGAGCCGCTGCGGTGGGCGGCCTCGACGACGACGGTGCCCCGGGTGAGCGCGGCGATCACCCTGTTGCGGAGGATGAACCTGCTCGGCGTCGGGTGCTCACCGGGCGGCAACTCGCCGACGACCAGACCTTGTTCGGCGATTCTGCCGATCAGCCCGGTGTGGCCGCGCGGGTAGGGCCGGTCGACTCCGCAGGCGAGTACGGCGATGGTGGCGCCGCCCGAGCCGAGGGCACCGCGATGGGCGGCGCCGTCGACCCCGTAGGCGCCGCCGGAGACCACGATCCAGCCGCGTTCGGCGAGGCCGGCGGAGAGGACGGCGGCCATGTGCGCGCCGTACTCGGTGCAGGCGCGGGCGCCGACGACGGCGACCGAGCGCAGCGCCCACATCCGCAGGTCCGCTCCCCCGCGCACCCACAGTCCGAGCGGCCGGGCGTCGCCCAGGTCGTCGAGCTGCCCGGGCCATTGCGGGGTGCCGGGAGCCACGAAGCGCACCCCGGCGTCCCGCGCGAGGGCGAGGTCCCTGTGCGGTTCGGCCCGCTCGGCCCGGGCCAGTAACCCGGCCCACCGCTTGCCGCTCACCCCCGGCAGCGGGTCCCCCCGCTCCCGCAGCCGTCGCACCACGGCGTCCACGCCGAGCTCCCGCACCCAGCGCCCGCCGGTCTCGTCACCGGGTTCGACGACCCGGGTGAGGAAGACCCGGCCGAGCAGTTCTTCGCCGGGTCC
>NZ_NCTE01000429.1:5330-16614 GCF_002114215.1 Streptomyces sp. 13-12-16
GGTCGGCGACGGTCCAGGCGACCCGCAGGACCCGGTCGAGCCCCCGGGCGGTGAGCACGCCCCGTTCCAGGCTCCGCTCGGCGTCGTCCATGGCACCGGGTGCGGCGTGCCAGCGGCTGCGCAGCTCCCGTCCGGGTACCTCGCTGTTGGTGCGCCACGGGGTGCCGGTGAGCCGCGCCGCGGCACGGTCCCGGGCCGCGCGCACCCGGTCGGCGACCGTGGCGGTGGTGTCGCCCCGGGCGCCGCGCGCCGTCAGTTCGTCACGCGTGACGCGGTCGACCTCGACCTTCAGGTCGACCCGGTCGAGCAGCGGTCCGGACAACCTGGCCTGGTAGCGGCGGATCGCCGAGGGCGGGCACTCGCACTGCTCGTTCGTCCGCGAGAAGCGCCCGCAGGGGCACGGGTTGGCGGCGAGCACCATCAGGAAGCGTGCCGGGAAGCGCACGACACCGGCGCTGCGCGCGATGATCACGTGTCCGGACTCCAGCGGCTGCCGCAGGGCGTCCAGGGCCTTGCCGCTGAACTCCGGTGTCTCGTCCAGGAAGAGGACGCCCCGGTGCGAGAGGGACACCGCTCCCGGCCGGACCGTGCCGGCACCGCCGCCGACGAGTGCCTGCATGGTGGCCGAGTGGTGCGGGGCGCAGTAGGGGGCCGTGTCGATCAGGGGTTTGCCCACGGGGAGCAGTCCCGCCACCGAGTGCACGGCCGTCACCTCGAGCGAGGCCTGCCGGTCCAGCGGCGGAAGGATCGACGGCAGCCGCTCCGCGAGCATGGTCTTGCCCGCGCCCGGCGGCCCTTCCAGGAAGAGATGGTGTCCGCCCGCCGCGGCCACCTCCACGGCCGTCCGTGCCGCGAGCTGGCCCACGACGTCCGCGAGGTCATGGCCCTGGTCGTGCGCTGCCGCGCCGACGCCGTGCATCCCGGTGTCCGCCCCGGTGCCCGGGGCGCGCAGCCCCGCCAGCAGCGGGTCGGGGCGCGTCGGGTCCTCGGCGTCCTCCTCCGGCACGGGCTCGTCGGTGAGCACCGCGATCAGCTGGCGCAGGCTGCGGACGCCCAGGACGGACACGCCCGGCACCAGCGAGGCCTCGGCGGCGGCGCACTCGGGCACCACCACCTGCTCGTATCCCGCGTCGGCCGCGGCCAGTACCGCCGGCAGGATGCCGCGCACCGGCCGCACCCGGCCGTCGAGGCCCAGCTCGCCGATCATGACGATGTCGTCGAGCACCCGCGGATCGATCCGTTCGGCGGCGCCGAGCACGGCACAGGCGACCGCCAGGTCGAAACCGCTGCCGGCCTTCGGGACCGACGCGGGGCTGAGTCCCACGGTGAGTTTCTTCTGCGGCCACTCGCCGCCGGAATTGACCACGGCCGCCCTGACCCGGTCCCTGCTCTCCGTCAGGCTCTTGTCCGGCAGCCCCACCAGTGTGAAGGCCGCGACCCCGGGCTCCAGGTCGGCCTGGACCTCCACGACCACGCCCTCGACGCCCACCAGCGTCACCGAGCACGTACGCGCGAACCCCATGTCAGGCCACCCCCCGGACGTGCTCGACCACGGGCGCGCCGCGGGCCGGCAGCAGTACGCCGACCAGGTCGATGCGGACCCCGCCGGGCGGCGCTCCCCCGTGTTCCTGGAGCCAGCGTTCGGCGAGGCCCCGCAGGCGGTCGGCCTTGGCCGCCGTGACCGCCTCCATGGGGTGCTGAAAGGGGCCTGCCCTGCGGGTCTTCACCTCGCAGACGACCAGGGCGTCCCCGTCGCGGGCCACGATGTCGATCTCGCCGGTCCTGCCGCACCGCCAGTTGCGCTGCAGGACCGTCATCCCGGCCTGGGTCAGCCGCCGTGCGGCCAGTGTCTCGCCGTACCTGCCGAGCGCGCCGCGTACCCGGTGTACGTTCTGCGCGTTCCGTGTGTCCCGCGTATTCCGTGTGTTCCGTGCGTTCATGTCGGCACCACCTCCGGCGCCAACGGTCACGCATCCCGCCCGACGGAGTGGATCTTGGTGCGGAACTCGGCGACTGTGGACAACTCCGTCACCCGCACGAGTACGCCGGTCACCCGCCCGGCAGCTCCAGGTCGCTCTTGTTGAGCTCCTCGATGTTCACGTCCTTGAACGTCAGTACGCGGACCTGCTTCACGAACCGGGCCGGCCGGTACATGTCCCAGACCCAGGCGTCCGCCATCGACACCTCGAAGAACACTTCGCCCTGAACCGAGTGCACCTGCATCTCGTAGTCGTTGGTGAGATAGAAGCGCCGCTCGGTCTCGATCACGTATTTGAACAGACCGACGACATCGCGGTACTCCCGGTAGAGCTTGAGCTCCATCTCGGTCTCGTACTTCTCGAGGTCCTCGGCGCTCATGGCATGTTCCCCTTCAGCCGTGCGATCCCCCCATTGTGCGCCAGTCCCGGGCGTCACTGGACGATTTCGGTGTCCAGGGTCACGGGTCCGGCCGGGGGACCTTCGTCGAGCAGCGTGCGCAGCAACCCGGCGAGTCTGGTGGGATACACCGTCTCATGCGCCCGGGCGAGTTCCTGGCACGTCCACCAGCGTGCTCCGGCGACACTGCGCCGCTCCAGCTCGGTCAGCGCCGTGGCCGCGGTCACGGTCTGGGTGGTGCGGGCGAGGTAGTACCACTCGTCCTGGTCCCAGCGGCGGCCGGCGAACGGGAAGGAGCACCTCCGCCGCCACAGCACGGGTCCGAGTTCGACCTCGGTGATGCCGGTCTCCTCGACGAGTTCCCGCAGGGCGGCCTGCTCACGGGTCTCGTCGCCCTCCACGCCGCCGCCGGGCGTGAACCACCAGTCGTCGGCGGGGTCGTCCGGTTCATGGCCGTGCAGCAGCAGGATGCGGTCCCGCGGGTCGAGCAGGACGACCCGGGCGACCCTGCGCAGTCCGCCCGTGCAGGAGTCCCCGGCCGCCGGGGCGGGCTCAGCGGGCACCGGTGGTCCCCGCGTCGGCCCGGTTCCCGGACGCGCCCGCCCGCTTGGCGAAGGGACCGTACGCGGCCCCGCCGAGAATGAGCACGGCACCGGCGATCACCAGCGCGGCGACGGTCCTGAGCGGGCCCGGCGAGGAGAGCGCGCCGAGCCGTTCGAAGCCGGTGGGTGCCTCGAGCATGCCGTTCATCGGCCAGACCACGGCGTCGACCCTGGCCCGGACCGCGTCGCGGGAGACGGTGCCGCCGGCGGCGTCGGTCAGATGGGCCGTGGAGTCCAGCGACCCGGAGCGCTCGTCACCGAGCAGGAACAGGCGCCCCTTCGGCACGGTCACCTCGGGGATGGCGCCGAACTCGGCCGCCTTGCCCTCGGAGAGATACGGCTCGTCGATCTCCTCGCCGTTGACCTCCAGCTTGCCGTCCCGGCAGCAGGAGACCGTGTCACCGCCGACGGCGACCACCCGCTTCACCATGGGGAGGTCCGACCACGTCGTGTCCGTGAAGACGATCACGTCACCACGGCGGACGTCACCACCGTCGACGCGCTCGGCCAGCACCCGGTCACCGGCACCGATCGTCGGCGCCATCGACGGGGTGGGCACGGTGTACGGCCGGTACAGCACCGCTCCCCAGACGAATCCGCCGAGGAACATCACCAGGCCCAGGGCCACGGCCAGCCCGGACAGACGCTGCCCGGTCCTGCTGCCCGGGCTCCTGTCACCAGGGACCGTACGCGTCGCGCTCTGACCACTCATGGGCGGCACCCTACCCGGCGGTACCGGACAGGGTCAGCCCTCCCGGCGGCCCTCTCCGGCGCCGTGCCGACGGCGACGCCAGAGCACCAGCGGCACCGCGCCCGCGAGCGCGAGTCCCTGGGGCGCGGCCGTCAGGACCGCGGCGGGGGACGGTCCGGCGGCCAGCCCGGGCTGGTCGAAGGTGTCCGGGACGGGCAGGTTGGTCCAGCGGTTGATCGGCCAGGCGATGACGACGGCGCGGCCGACGACCTCGTCCACGGGGACCATGCCGTCGTTCTTGTCGCCCTGGTTGTAGCGCGAGTCCCGGGAGTTCTGCCGGTGGTCGCCCATGACCCAGATGTGACCCTCGGGGACCTTCACCTTGAACTGGCCGCCCTGGTCGTCCTGGCTGCACGGGGTGTTGCCGGGGTACACGTACGGCTCGTTCAGCGCCATGCCGTTGACCTTCAGCGGGCCGGTGCCCTTGCACTCGATCGTGTCGCCGCCGACCCCGATGACCCGCTTGATCAGGTCCTTCTCCTCCGCGGACGGCATCAGGCCGATCCAGCTGAGGGCCTTCTGCAGGAGGTTCGGATCGGGCGTCGGCTCGCCGGCCAGCCAGTTGTCGGGGTCGTGGAAGACCACGACCTCGCCGCGCTCGGGCTCGGAGCCGAACCAGGGGGTGAGCTTGTCGACGAGCACCCGGTCACCCTGCTGGAGGGTGTTCTGCATCGAGTCGGAGGGGATGGAGAACGCCTGCACCAGGAACGTCTTGATCAGCAGCGCCAGCACCAGCGCGATACCGATCAGGATCGGCAGCTCCTTCCAGAAGGAGCGGGGCTGCTTCGCCTGGGGGGCGTCGTCGCCCGAACCGCCTTGCGCCGTGGGGGGCTGCTCGTCCCCGGGTCCGTCACCGTCACCCACCGGGGAGTCGTTCCCGGAGGTCACGAAGTCGTCAGCCGCCGGACCTGCCGATTCCACGGGACGTCCGCGGTGCTCCTCGCCCCCGCGCCCGGACCGTGCGCCAACCGCCGCATCCCCCACGCCAACTCCTCACTCTCTGCCGCCGCCCGCGCCATGCCCGGCGCAGGCCCACCACTCCCATAACGAGCGGGAGTTCCGCAGGGCTCGGGAGCTGGACCATTCCATCGGGATCGTCCGGGGCAACCCTATGCGACAGCGGGGCGGCAGCGGTCGATCCCGGCACCGAGTCCGACACGGACGCGTAGGCCGTCGGCTCCTCCAGTGTGCTCCAGTGGCCGAGCGGCCAGGCGATGACCATGGCCCGGCCCACCACCTCGTCCTCGGAGACGGTGCCGCCGTAGTCGGTGTCCTGGTGGGAGCGGGAGTCGGCGGAGTTCGCCCGGTGGTCGCCCATCACCCACAGCCGCCCCTCGGGGACGGTGATGTCGAACGGAGTCGTGGACGGGGCGTTGCCGGGGTACAGGTAGTCCTCGTTCAGGGGGACGCCGTTGACGGTGACCCGGCCCTGCTTGTCGCAGCACTGGACGCGGTCGCCGCCGACGCCGACGACCCGCTTGATGAGGTCCTTCTCGTTCTCGGAGGGCAGCAGCCCGATGAAGGTGAGCCCCTCCTTGACCTGCTTGATCCCGACGGGGTCGTCCTTCTTCGGCGTGGTCTGCTCGTCCCGGAGCCAGCCGCCGGGGTCCTTGAACACCACGACGTCCCCGCGCTGCGGCTTGGAGCCGAACCACGGGGTGAGCTTGTCGACCAGCACCCGGTCGCCGATCTGGATCGTCTGTTCCATGGAGCCGGACGGGATGACGAAGGCCTGGACGAGGAACGTCTTCAGCACCAGCGCTATCACCACGGCGACGCCCACGAGGAGGGGGATCTCCTTGACGGCGCTGCGCCTGCGGCGCCGCTTGACCTTGCGCTGGAGCTTGCGCCGCTCGGCCCGGCTGCGTCCGGGGCCCGGGCCGGCCGCGCGGCGGGAGCCGGTGGGCAGCAGGTTCTCCGCGGCGCTGTCCGGGACGCCGCGGGGTTTGCCGCGGTTACCCATGGGCGTCCTCCGCCGCGTTCGTCTCCGGGGCGGGCACGCGCGCGTAGGCGTCGGGCCGGTGCAGCCGGGTGGCGTGGTCGAAGGGCCATACGATCCCGTCGGCGCGGCCGATCACGCCGTCGACCGGGATCATGCCGCCGCCGGGCGAGCCGAGGTGGTCGCGGGAGTCGCTGGAGTCGCTGCGGTGGTCGCCCAGGACGAACAGGCGCCCGTCGGGCACGACGACGTCGAAGGGCACCGTGGAGGGGCTGTCGCCGGGGAACAGGAAGCCCGACTCGTCGACCGACCGGCCGTTCACCCGGATCCTCCCCTCCCCGTCGCAGCAGACCACACGGTCCCCGCCCACCCCGACGACCCGTTTGACGTAGTCGGCGTCACCGAAATACCCGGTGCCGTCGAACACGATCACGTCACCGCGCTGCGGCCCGGTGCCGAAGCTGTATGCCAACTTGTTTACGAGCACGCGGTCCCCGACCCTCAATCCGTGTTCCATCGATCCGCTGGGAATCTGGAACGGCCGCGCCACGAACGTGTTCACCGCCAGCAGGAACAGCAGGCAGAGCAGCAGGGTCAGGGTAATCCGCCCGCCGGGCAGCCATGGCGTGAGGCGCGACACCAACGCGGAACGCGACCGCCCCTCCGGCCCCGCCGTCCCCGAGGTGTTCTCGGGTCCGGCCGGGGGGAGGGAGCGGTCGCGCTCCGTCGGCTGTGCTTCGGTGTCCATCGGGGCCAGATGCTATCCGGCCGCGGTATGACGCCGGTAAAGCGCTCAGTTCTCGCGCTTCTCCTTGATCTTCGCCGCCTTGCCGCGCAGCTCGCGCAGGTAGTACAGCTTGGCGCGGCGGACGTCACCGCGGGTGACGAGCTCGATCTTCTCCACGATCGGGGTGTGCACCGGGAAGGTGCGCTCGACGCCGACGGAGAAGGAGACCTTGCGGACCGTGAAGGTCTCGCGCACGCCGGCGCCCTGACGGCGGATGACCACGCCCTTGAACTGCTGCACACGGGAGCGGTTGCCCTCGATGACGCGCACGTGGACGTTCACGGTGTCGCCGGGACGGAAGGCGGGGACGTCGTTGCGCAGCGACGCGGAGTCGACGGAGTCGAGCAGGTGAGACATTTCGTCTGCTTTCTTCGCTGATGCCGCAGGTCATCAACGGCAACTAGAGGCTGGGGTCGATGCCGTGCGGTTCGGGACGGGCGTCGTGTCCCCCTGCGGCAGGGGCGCACGCCGGACGACGCACAGCAGCGGCCTATTCTTCCACGCCGTCGGTCCTGCGCCAAAATCGGCCGTACGGCTCTCCGGCGGGATCCGGTTCCCAGCCCAGGATGGACAGCATCTCCCGGTCCTTCTTGTCGAACGCCTTGGGGTCGCAGCGCTCGATGAGGTCGGGCCGGTTGGCGGTGGTCCGGCGCAGCGCCTCGTCGCGCCGCCAGCGGGCGATCTTCCCGTGGTGGCCGCTGAGCAGCACGTCCGGGATGCCGCGCCCGCGCCACTGCGGCGGCTTGGTGTGGACGGGACCCTCCAGGAGGTTCGCCATCGCCCCGGGCGCGAAGGAGTCGTCGCGGTGCGACTCGGCGTTGCCGAGGACGCCGGGGAGCAGCCGTGCGACGGCCTCCGTGACGACGAGTACCGCGGCCTCGCCGCCGGCCAGCACATAGTCGCCGATGGACACCTCGTACACGGGCATCCGGGTGGCGTACTCGTCGATGACACGGCGGTCGATGCCCTCGTAGCGGGCCGGGGTGAAGACCAGCCAGGGGCACTCGGAGAGCTGGACGGCGAGTTCCTGGGTGAAGGGACGGCCGCTGGGGGTGGGGACGATCAGGGCCGGCTCGCGGGAGCCCGTCTCGTAACCGTCCGCCAGGACCGAGTCCAGCGCGTCCCCCCACGGCTCGGTCTTCATGACCATGCCGGGGCCACCGCCGTACGGGGTGTCGTCGACGGTGTTGTGCCGGTCGTACGTCCAGTCGCGCAGATCGTGCACGTGGACGTCGAGCTGACCGCGCGCGCGTGCCTTGCCCACGAGGGAGACGTTCAGCGGTTCGAGGTACTCGGGGAAGATCGTGACGACGTCGAGCCGCATTACGCCTCGTCCCCCGCGTCCCGGGCCGGGGCACCGTGTCCACCAGCGGCTTCGTCGCGGACCGCGTGGTCGTCGATCAGACCCGGCGGCGGGTCGATGACCGCGCGCTGCTCCTCCAGGTCGATCTCGGTGACGATCTCCTCGACGAACGGCACGTACACCTCGGTGCCGTCGGGGCGCTCGACCACGAAGAGGTCCTGGGTGGGCAGGTGCGAGATCTCGGTGATCCGGCCGACCTGCTCGCCCTCCTTCGTGACGACGTCGAGGTCGATCAGCTGGTGGTCGTAGTACTCGTCCTCGTCCTCGGGCCGCTCGTCCGGGTCGACGTCGGCGATGAGGAGGGTGTTGCGCAGGGCCTCGGCGCCGTTGCGGTCGCGGACGCCCTCGAAGCGCAGCAGGAGGCGGCCGCTGTGGACGCGGCCGGTCTCGATGGTGAGCGGCCCGACGGAGGCGGGGTCGGTGGTCAGGACGGCACCGGGCCCGAGCCTCAGCTCCGGTTCGTCGGTACGGACCTCCACGGTGACCTCGCCCTTGATGCCATGGGCGCGGCCGATGCGAGCGACTACCAGCTGCACTGTGCTTGATCTCCTGTCGAACTGCGACGAACCACTCACGGCTCATACGACTGCGGGCCGGGGACGGCCCAGTGGCCCTCCCCGGCCCGAGCCGGTGCTGCGTTTGGCGTCAGCGGACGTGGTCCACGTCGACGAGGTCGACACGGACACCGCGGCCGCCGATGGCGCCCACGACGGTACGCAGAGCGCGTGCGGTGCGGCCGTTGCGGCCGATCACCTTGCCGAGGTCGTCCGGGTGGACCCGGACCTCGAGCACGCGCCCGCGGCGCAGGTTGCGCGAGGCGACCTGCACATCGTCAGGATTGTCGACGATGCCCTTCACGAGGTGCTCGAGAGCCTCCTCGAGCATGCTCAGGCCTCGGTCGACGCGGACTCGGCGGCGGCCTCGTCCTTCTTCTCAGCCTTCTTCTTCTGGGTGATCGCCTCACCCTTGCCCTCGTCCTCGCCGCCGAGCGCCTCGAAGGAGGGGCGGGCGGGCTTCTCGGCCGCCTGCAGCAGCGGAGCCGGGGCGGGCTCGCCCTTGAACTTCTGCCAGTCGCCGGTCTTCTTCAGGATGGCGAGCACGGGCTCGGTCGGCTGGGCGCCGACGCCGAGCCAGTACGCCACGCGCTCGGCGTCGACCTCCATCACCGACGGGTTGTACGTCGGGTGGTACTTGCCGATCTCCTCGATGGCCCGGCCGTCACGGCGGGTACGGGAGTCGGCGACGACGATGCGGTAGTGAGGCGAACGGATCTTGCCCAGACGCTTCAGCTTGATCTTGACTGCCACGGGAGTGGACTCTCCTGATTTTGACGTGGTTGGGCACGGCGGGATGTGCCGCGTGGGGTTGCGGTACCCGAGTGCCCGATGGACGCGTCAGCCGGAGGAGAGAGGGGTCCTGTTCGGCTGTCGAGTACAGCTAGCCATTCTGCCACACCCTGTGGGGCGGGGGTGACCGAGGGGTGGGCGCGCCAGATGGGCGCCCGGCGCCGGTGCGGGCCGGGGCGTCCACGCTGCCCGGCGCCAGTGGGGTGCCTCCCCCGCTCTCGGCTTCGCTCGAGCGGGGGGACCCCCATGAGCGGGGCCCCCATCGCACACCCGTACCGACCTGGAGGCACCCCCAGGCCCTTGAGGCACTGGGGGAGGCACGACCGCCCGCGACGGCGCCTCGCGTCTCCGGCACCCACGAGATGCCGGGGACGATCAGCTTGCCGCTGCCACCACTTCCGGGATCCGGAAGGGTTTGCCGCAGCCGCCGCAGACGATGGGGGCCTGGGCGAGGACCGAGGGGACGACGCGGACGTTGCGGCCGCAGTCGCAGACGGCCTTGACGCGGACGCCGCCCCCGGAGGAGCCGTGCCGCGCGGCCGGCCCGCGGAAGCTGCGGGCCGTGTCGCCCGCGGTCGCCGCGGAGTGGGCCTTCAGGGCGCGCTGGAGGCGCTCCGTCGTCGGACGGTAGCGGCGCTTCGCCTCGGGGGTGAGCGTGACCAGGGAGAAACCGCTGCTGGGGTGCGGTTCCTCGGGGTGGTCCAGGCCCAGTTCCTCGGCGATCGCGAGGAATCTGCGGTTGTGGTAGCGGCCGGCGCGGGATGTGTCGCGTACGCCGCGCGCGGCGGCGACGCCGTGGACTGCCTCGTGCAGCAGTCGTTCGAAGGAGAGTTCGTGACCGCACGCGGACGACGACTCCCCGATCAGGGACTCGGGCGCGGCAAGATCGGGCAGCTCGGGGTGGTACCGCTGAATGTCGGCCCACGCCTGCGCCAGCTCTGCGGCGAGAACAGGTGGTGTCTGTGTCGTGCTCACGTAATGACAACGAGCCTGGGTGCCTCTGTGTTCCGATTCCGGGGCATCCCAAATAATTTGCACGTACCCGTCAGTTGCCACTGATGCGTCCTGACGAGTACGGGTGCGCTGATCTGCGGAGAAGCCTCGCAGCTCGCCTCAAGGTGGTGCGTAGGCTGACGTACGCCCCCACGTGTAAGCGGTCTCCGCGCGGCGGTGCACGCGAGGTTCGCGGGCGCGCAAGAGGCGTTTCGGTCGCTCTCGCGGGGACCCGGCGCCCGGTTCGGCGGGCACGCCACGGGCGCGACGTTACCGGGTCCGCCGCCACACCCGCGCACCGCCCCGCCACAAGCCGCTCCCGGTTTCGTCGACCTTGGCCGGAACCGGCGTACGGGTGTTTCCGCCATGGCGGACCGGACGGCCCGGGATTACCGGAATGTGAATTCTTGCCACTGGCACAAGCCGAGTGCCAACCGCGGCCGCATTCCACTGGACGACACGACGAGGGCGGAGTTTCCTGGCATACGGGGGGTGTGCGGGGCGCACTGCACGGGGGCCAGGGAACGGGGAACCGCGGCAACTCTCGGCTGATTGGGGCGCTTACCTATGACACCTACGCTCGTGCGGCAGCACCCGCCTCGCACGGGGGCCGTCCCCCGTGTGGACCCTCGTGCACGCGCGCGTGACTGGTCCGAGATCCAGGAGCGGATGCTCGTACCGCTCTACGAGGCCGTCTACGAGCGACTGGACGTGGGATCCGCGACACGGCTGCTCGGCCTCGGCTGCGGCTCCGGGCTGGCCCTGCTGATGGCGGCCTCGCGCGGTGCCGCGGTCACCGGCGTCGACACCTGTGCCGACCGGCTGGCCCTCGCGCGGGAGCGGTTGCTGCCCGACGAGCAGCGGGAGCCACGCGCGCGTGCCGACCACCGGATCGTGCACGGCTCGCCCGCCCAGGCCGCCCGCACGGACGCGTACACCGTGGTGACCGCCTTCGAGCCGATCGGCTGCCTCGCGGGCGACGCGGAGGGGCTGACCGAGCTGCTCGCCGAGGCGGTACCGCTCGCCGGGCGCGGAGCGGCCGTGGTGCTGGCCGGCTGGGGTCCGCCGGAGCGGTGCGCCACGGCGTCCGTGCTCCGGGTGGCCACCAAGCTGGCGGAGCCGCTGCG
>NZ_NCTE01000430.1 GCF_002114215.1 Streptomyces sp. 13-12-16
CACCGACGAGGACGTGGGTGGGCCGGGCGTCCGCGAGCACCGCCGCCAGCCGCAGCCGCGGCGCGGACAGGTCCAGCGGCGCCAGGACGGCGCCGAGGCGCAGCACACCCACCATCGCGGCGGCGAGTTCCGCCCGGTCGTCGGTGAGCACCGCGACGACCGACCCGGCTCCGGCGCCCGCACGGTGCAGTGCGGCGGCGACACCGTCGGCCTGGTCGTCCAGTTCGGCATAGCTGAGCCGGGAGCCCGGAGCTTCCACCGCGACGCGGTCGGGAAAGTGCTCGATCGTGCGCCCCACGATCGATTGGATCGCTTCGAAAGCCATGGCTGGTCCTAGTCTGCAGAGGGCCGGGGGTCACACGTGTCCGGGAAGGGAGAACGTGTCGAGGAGGATGCCGAAGGTGAGGACGACCAGCAGGAGGTCGTCGTCGAGATGCGGGTGGAGTTCGAACCCGTCGTCCAGGTAGCGCGACCTGAGGTGTTCCACGACGACCGGGTCGAAGTAGCCCTGCCGGGCGATCCGTGCGGGCGACAGCAGGTCGTTGACCCACTCGATGTTCTGCCGGAGCAGGCCGGGACTGCCCGGGGCACGGAAGCCGTACTTCTCCCGGTTGGCGATCTCCGGCGGCACGAGTCCCTGGGCAGCCTGCCTGACGATCAGCTTCTCGCCCTGGGGGCCGACCTTGAGCCGGGTGGGCACGGTGAGGGCGAAGTCGAGCACCCGGCGGTCGAGAAAGGGATACCGGGCTTCCACCGAGTGCGCGAGGGCCATCCGGTCCCCGTGGTCGGTCAGCAGGTGGTCGGACAGCCGCAGGGTGAAGTCGAGGTAGGAGCGCTGGTGCAGCCGCGGCCTGCCGCTGATCCGTCGCCGGTCGGCCACGGGGTGCGCCAGGCAGTCGAACTCGTGGTGGCCGGCCTGGAGGTCGGGCGCGTACAACTCGCGGACCTGGCTGCGCCAGGCGTGGTAGCGGCGCTCGTAGAACAGGTCGCGGTCACCCCAGAGCCGGGCGCGCAGGTCCTCCTCCAGGGCGTCGAGCAGCGGGTCCCCGGAACGGTCCCGTCCGCGTCCGCCCGCGTCGAACCGGTACCCGAGGTAACCGCCGAACAGTTCGTCGGCGCCCTCACCGCTCAGGACCGCCTTGACGCCGTGGGCGCGGGCGAGCGCGGACAGCGCCATGGAGCAGGTGTTGTAGGTCTCCTTCACGGGGCACTCGCTGTGCGCGACCATGCGCTCCAGCCCGTCCGCGAGGTCACGCTCGGTGAAGGGGGCCTCGTGGTGCCGGGAGCCGATCTTCGCCGCCGCCAGACGCTGGTACCGCGACTCGTCCACCGGGCTGCCGGGGAAGGTGACCGAGAAGGAGTGCGGGTGCGGCGCCGACCTGGCCGCGAGCGCGCCGATCAGGGACGAGTCGAGTCCGCCGCTGAGGTAGAAGCCCACGTCGACGTCGGCCTGCATCCGGCGGTGGACGGCGTCGGCGAGCAACTCCCGGAGACGTTCGGCGTAGTACTCGTCCGGTTCGTGCTGCTCGTCGGTGCGGGGGTAGTCCAGGTCCCAGTAGCGGCTCTCCCGGGCGCCGTCCTCGTCCACGACCAGGCAGCAGCCGTTCCGCAGGCCGCTGACCCCCCGGAACATCGTGCGCGGGCTGACGAGGCCGGGGAAGGTGAGGACCTGGTCGAGCCCGGTCAGGTCCACCTCCCTCGGCACTCCGGGATGCCGGAGCAGTGCCTTGACCTCCGAGCCGAAGACGAGATGCCGGCCGGTGTCCGCGTAGTAGAGCGGGGCGATCCCGGCATGGTCGCGGGCGAGCAGGAGCCGGCGTCTGCCCCGGTCGTGGATGGCGAAGGCGAACTGTCCGTTGACCCGGTCCAGCAGCTTCGGGCCCTCGTCCTCGTAGAGGTGGACCAGTACTTCCACGTCGCAGGACGTGCGGAAACGGTGTCCGCGCGACTCCAGTTCGGCGCGCAGTTCGCGGTGGTTGAAGATCTCGCCGTTGCACACCATGGCGACGTCGCCGTCCTCGCTGTACATCGGCTGCGCGCCGCCGTCGGGGTCGACGATGCTCAGCCGGCGGAAACCCAGCGCCGCACCGTCGCGGATGACGCTGCCGGCTGAGTCGGGGCCGCGGTGCACGAGGGCCGCCGTCATGCGGTCGAGCACCGCGGCGTCCGTGGCCGGTCCGTTCCCCAGGGCCATTGACCCGGCGATTCCGCACATCGGGGAACCTCCTCTTCAGACGGCGGGCTTGAGGGCCGGAGAGCGCAGGGCGTCCCGCAGGGCGGGTCCGACCACGGCGAGCGCGTCGGGGCGCATCATGCGCAGGTGCTCACTGGCCACCGGAACGGTCCGGACCTCCCCGGTGACGTACGGGCGCCACAGCTTCGCCGCTCCCGCGCCCCGGCCGCCGGGCGCGGACTCGAAGAGCAGCAGCGAACCATCGAACACCGGTGTCTCCGCGCCGGGCTCGTCGAGCAGGCGCATCGTGTTCTCCGTGACGGCCAGCAGCGCGTCGATCAGTTCCCCCTCCAGCCCGGCGGGCGCGTCCCCGCCGTCGAAGGCCACGGCGCGGACGTCCGGTGGTCCGGCGCTGGCCTCCTGCGGCCCGCCGGCCGGCCAGGCGTCGATGACAGCCAGCAGCGCGACCTCGTGCCCCGCGTCGCGCAGCCGTGCGGCGACGGCGTGCGCGGTGGTGCCTCCGAAGGACCAGCCGGCCAGCAGGTACGGCCCCCGCGGTTGTTCGGCGGTGATGAGGGCGCAGTAGTCGGACACGAGCGCGCTGAAGCTCTCCGCGAGCCGGCCCCGGCCGTCGAGGCCGCGGGCCTGGACGGCGTACACCGGATGCTCCGCCGGCACGTGGGGGAGCAGCCCGGTGTAGCTCCACCCCAGCCCGCTACCGGGGTGGAGGCACCACAGGGGACTGCCGCCGCCGGCGGCGCGCAGCCGCACCAGCGGGTCGAGCGGTCCGCGGGCACTCGGCTGCTCCCGCAGCAGTCCGGCCACCGTCGGCTCCAGGAAGACCTGCTGCATCGAGACGTCGATGCCGACCGCCTGCCGGGCCGAGCCGATCAGCCGGGGCACCAGGAGGGAGTGGCCGCCCAGTTCGAAGAAGTTGTCCTCGACGCCGACCTCCCGCACACCCAGCACCTCGGCGAAGACGCCGCACAGCGCCGTCTCGGCGGGAGTGCGAGGCGCGCGGCGCCCAGCGGGCGGGGCGCCGAACTCCGGCAGCGGCAGTGCGGCCCGGTCGAGTTTGCCGTTCCTGGTGAGCGGCAGCCTGCCGACCGCCAGGACGGCCGACGGCACCATGGCCGCGGGCAGGCGCCGGGCGACGGACGTGCGCAGGCCGGCCAGGTCCAGCTCCTCGGGCAGGCCCTCCCCGGGGACGACGTAGCCGACGATCCGGCGGTCGCCGGGGGCGGGCTCGTGCACCAGCGCCGCACTCCGCGCGACCTGGGGGTGGGCCATCAACGCGGCCTCGACCTCGCCGAGTTCGATCCGGTGCCCTCTGATCTTGACCTGTCCGTCCGCCCGCCCGACGAACTCCAGCCCGCCCGTCGGCAGCCAGCGCACCAGGTCGCCCGTCCGGTACATGCGGGACCCGGCCGGCCCGTACGGGTCCGCCACGAAGCGTTCCGAGGTCAGGCCGGGCTGCCCCAGGTACCCGCGGGCGACACCGGTGCCCGCGACGTACAACTCACCCACCACACCCCGCGGAACGAGACCGAGCACGCAGTCCAGCACGTACAGCCGGGCACCGGGACACGGCCCGCCGATCGGTACCGGGCCGGCGGGGACCGGCACCCCGAGGGGGAGCAGGGACTCGGCGCAGTTGACGGTCGTCTCGGTCGGTCCGTAGCTGTTGCAGATCACCGCGTCCGGGTGCCGCAGGCGCCAGCGCTCCATGGCCTCGCCCCGCAGGGGCTCCCCGCCGACGAGCAGGCACTCGGTGGGGGAGAGGTCGTGCGGCAGCGACTCCAGCAGGTCCAGGTGGCTGGGGGTGATCTCCAGCAGCGCGGGCCGGGGCGTCCCGCTGTGGTCCGCGGCGGTCAGGTCGGTGAGGTGCAGGCAACCACCGCTGACCAGGGGGAGGTACACGGCGGAGACGGTCAGGTCGAAGGAGATCGACGAGTGGATCAGGCTGATGCCCGACACACCCGGGTAGGTGGCCCGGCCCCGGCGCAGGTAGGCGCCGAGCGCACCGTGCTCCACGACCACCCCCTTGGGGCGTCCGGTGGAGCCGGAGGTGTGGATCACGTAGGCGGGGTGGCCGGGGAGCAGCGGCCGGACGCGGTCGGCGTCGGTCAGGTCCGCGGCGGTCGGGTCGGCGACGGTCGGGTCGGCGTCGGGCCCGTCCGGGGCGCTGAGCCGGTGGAGATCGGCCACGGTGAGCAGAGGGACGCCCGCCACGCCGATCCGTCCGGCGAGTTCGGCGTTCCCGATCAGCAGGCGGGGCGCGGCCTCCTCCAGCATCGAGGCGATCCGCGCAGGCGGCAGCTCGGTGTCCACCGGGACGTAGGCGGCGCCGGCCTTGAGCACCGCGAGCATCGCGGCGAAGGCGTCCGTGGACCGCGGCAGCACGACGGCGACCAGGTCCTCCGGCCCGATGCCCTGCCCGGCCAGCGCACGGGCCAGGCGATTCGTCCGCCGGTTCAGCTCCCGGTAGCCGAGGGCCGTACCGCCCTCCACCACGGCGAGCGCGTCCGGAGTGCGGGCGGCCTGCTCCTCGAAGAGGCCGGGCAGCGTGGCAGCGCCGCCCCCCGACGGCACCCGGCCGCCGGTACCGCACGCGAGCAACTGCGCCTGCTCGCCGGACGTGAGCAGGGGAAGGCGGCTGATCCGCAGGTCGGGGTCGGCGACCGCCGCCTCCAGCAGCCGGGTCCACCACGTGACGAAGCCGGCGGCGGTCGGGTGGTCGAACAGGTCGAGGGCGTAGTCCAGGCTGCCGTACAGGCCCGCGGGGGCGGGTCCCCCCTCCGGGGCCCGCTCCCGCAGGTGCAGGGACAGGTCGAACTTGGCGCTGCAGCTGTCCACCGGTTCCTCGACTGCGGTCAGACCGGGCAGCCGCAGGGTCTGCTCAGGCCCGTCCTCCAGGACGAGCATCACCTGGAACAGTGGGTTCCAGGCGGCGGACCGCTCGGGACGGAGCACGTCCACGAGCCGCTCGAACGGCAGGTCCTGGTGGGCGTAGGCGTCCAGGTCCACCTCGCGGACGCGCCCGAGGAGTTCGCGGAAGGTCGGATCGCCACCGGCGTCGGTGCGGAGCACCAGCGTGTTGACGCACATGCCGATGAGGCCGTCCAGCGCCTCGTCGGTCCGTCCGGCGACCGCCGAGCCGACGGGGATGTCGGTGCCCGCGCCCAACCGGGTCAGCAGGGCGACCACTCCGGCCTGCAGGGCCATGAACAGGCTCGCCTTCTCCTGCCGGGCCAGAACCAGCAGGCGGCGGTGTGTGTCCGGACCGAGCCAGACCGGTACCGTGTCGCCCCGATGGGAGGCCACGGGGGGCCGGGGCCGGTCGGTGGGGAGGGATAGGCAGTCCGGGAGCCCATCCAACTGGCGCCGCCAGTAAGCGAGTTGTTCTCCGGCCAAACTTCGCGGGTCGTCCTCCGCCGCCAGGAGCTCGTTCTGCCACAGCGTGTAGTCGGCGTACTGCACCGGCAACGGGTCCCAGCGCGGCGCGCGGCCTGCTCGCCGGGCCGTGTAGGCGGCAGTCAGCTCGTCCAGCAACGGAGTGAGCGACCAGCCGTCCGCAGCGATGTGGTGCAACAGGACGAGCACCACGTGCTCCCGTTCGCCCAGTCGGAAGAGGTGCGCGCGCAACGGGAGTTCCGTGGTGAGGTCGAAGACGTGGCTGGCTGCCGCGCGCAGCGCCTCGCGAAGCTCCGCCTCGCTGCTCACGACGACCGGCAGCGGCGGCCGGGCGGAGTCCGCGTCGAGCACGACCTGGTGGGGTGTGCCGTCGGCCTCGGGAAAGACGGTGCGGAGGCTCTCGTGGCGCTCCACCACATCGGCGATCGCCTCGGAGAGTGCGCGGCTGTCCAGTTCCCCGTGCAGGCGGTACGCCAGCGGAATGCGGTAACCGGCGCCGCCGTCCAGCTGGTTGAGGAACCAGATGCGGGACTGTGCGAACGACAAGGGGATCACGGGTTCTCCCTGGGATGGTCAGGCCGTGCGGGAGTGCGGGCGCGGTGCGTGGGCCGGCCACCGGTCACCGGGGACCGCCCGGCCGAGGCATGCGGCGCAGCGCGGCCCGCCGCGGTCGCGGCGCCTTCTCCAGCCGCTCCGCCAGTGCCGCGACCGTCGGAGCCTCGAACAGGGTGCGCACCTCCATCTCCACGGCCAGGGCCGCTCGGACCCGGCCCGCCAAGCGGGTCGCCAGCAGGGAATGGCCGCCGAGGCCAAAGAAGGAGTCGTCGATGCCGACCCGGTCGAGACCCAGCACCTCGGCGAAGAGCCCGCAGAGGGCCCTCTCACGTTCCGTCCGGGGCGCTCGCCCGGAGACCGACCGGGAGAAGTCCGGCGCCGGGAGCCGGCTGTGGTGCACCTTGCCGCTCACGGTCAGCGGCAGGGCGTCCACCATCACCACGGCGGACGGCACCATGAAGTCCGGCAGCGCACGGGCGGCGTGGGCCCGCAGCGCGGCCCCGTCGGCACGGGCGCCACGTGCCGGGACGACGTAGGCGGCCAGCCGCTTCCCGCCGGTGGCGTCCTCCCGTACCGCGACGGCCACCTGGGCCACGTCGTCGTGCCGGCCGAGCACCGACTCGACCTCGGCCGGCTCGATCCGGAAGCCACGCACCTTGACCTGGGCGTCCGTACGGCCCACGTAGGCGAGCTGACCGTCGCGGGTCCACTTCACCAGGTCGCCGGTGCGGTACATGCGCTGTCCGGCCCCGTCGAACGGGTTGGCGACGAAACGCTGGGCGGTCAGTCCCGGCCGGGCCCAGTAGCCGCGGGCGAGCACGTCCCCGGCGATGTACAACTCCCCGGTCACGCCGGGCGGCACCGGTTGCAGCCGCCGGTCCAGGACGTACATCCGGGCGTTGGCGATGGGTGCGCCGACGGGCGCGGTGAAGGACCGCCACTGCTCCAGTGCCGCGGGAAGGGTGAACGTGGTGACGAGGTGGGTCTCGGTGGGGCCGTAGAGGTTGTGCAGGCGACGCCCGGGCCGGGCCGCGACGAACTCCCGTACCCGCGGCGTCAGCCGCAACACCTCACCGCCCTGGCTGAGGTCCCGGAGCGCGGGCAGGTCCAGCCGCTGTTCCACGGCTGCCTCGCAGATCGCCTCCACCATCACGTTCGGCGCGCACACCTCCTCCACCCGGTGCTCGTCGAGCCAGCGGACGAACGCCGCCGCGTCCCGCCGTACCTCGTCATCGGGCACCGCCAGCGTCTTGCCGGAGGTCAGCGTCTCGATGATCTCCCAGGCGGACACGTCGAAGCTGATCGCGGAGAACTGGGCGACGGCACCGCGGCGGGCTCCGGCCCCCCCGGCGGCGAGCCACTCGGCGTGGCACAGCACCAGGTTGACCAGCGGCCCGGCCGTCATCACCACGCCCTTGGGCGTGCCGGTGGAGCCCGAGGTGTGGATCACGTACACCGGGCTGTCCCGGACCAGCGGCGCGGTGCGCTCCTCGTCGAGCAGGTTCTCCTCCGGCTGCGCGGCCAGCGCCGCTACCACGGCCGGCTCGTCCAGGAGGAGGCGCCCGGGTCCTCCCGGCGGCAGCCCCGCAGCCGTCGCGGCGGTGCTCACCACGACGGCCGGGCGCACGTCGTCGAGGAGGAAGGTGATCCGCTCGGCCGGGTACTGCGGGTCCAGCGGCATGTAGGCGGCGCCGGCCTTGAGCGTCGCCCACACCGCGACGGGCAGGTCGACCGAGCGCGGGACCGCCAGGGCCACCACCGACTCCGGGCCGATACCGCGCGCCGTCAGCAGCCGGGCCAACCGGTTGGCCCGGCGGTTGAGTTCGAAGTAGGACAGCGCGCCGTCGGGGGCGGTCACGGCGGGGTGCTGCGGCGTCTCCGCCACCCGCGCCTCGAACAGGTCGGGCAGCGACGCGTCGGGGACGGGTCGGCGGGTGTCGTTCCAGTGCCGGACGACACGGTCGTGTTCGCCCGGAGCCCACAGCTCGTACCGGCTCACCGGCAGGGCCGGGTCGTGCGCCACACCGTCCAGCAGCCGCAGCAGGCGACCGGCCAGTCGCTCGACGGTGTCGCGGTCGAACAGGTCCGCGTTGTACTGCACCGTCCCGCTGAGCCCCGCGGCGGCGCGGTCGGCCCGGTCCCGGTCGTCGAACTCGAAGGCCAGGTCGAACGGGGAGGTGTGCGTCTCCACCGCTTCTGCGCGGACCTCGACGCCCGGCAGGGTCAGCTCACCCGCGCGGGTGTTCCGCAGCGCAAGCGCCACCTGGAAGAGCGGGTGCCAGGCCAGGGAGCGGCCGGGTGCGAGTTCCTCCACCAGCAGCTCGAACGGCACGTCCTGGTGCGCGTAGGCGTGCAGGCAGGTCTCCCGCACCCGGCCGAGGAGTTCGGTGAACGGGGGGTCGCCGGAGAGGTCGGTGCGCAGCACGAGGGTGTTCGCGAAGAAGCCGACCAGATCCTCCAGCGAGTCGTCGGTGCGCCCGGCCACCGGAGCGCCGACGGGCACGTCGTCCCCCGCGCCGAGCCGGGAGAGCAGCACTGCCAGAGCCGCCTGGAGCACCATGAAGGTGCTCGCGCCGTGTGCACGGGCGAGCTTGTGCAGCGCCCCGTGCAGTTCTGCCGGCACGTTCAGGGGCACCGACCCACCCCGGTAGGAGGGTGTGCCCGGGCGCGGCCGGTCCGTCGGCAGCGGTGTCTCCTGCGGCAGGCCGTCCAGGACGTTCCGCCAGTGGCCGAGCTGCACCGCCAGGGGGCTGTCCGGGTCGTCCCGCCGGCCCAGCGTCGCGCGTTGCCACAGGGCGAAGTCGGCGTACTGCAGCGGCAACGGCTCCCACCGCGGAGCCCCGCCCGCGCGCCGCGCGGAGTACGCGGTGGACAGGTCGCGCAGCAGCAGCCGTTCCGACCAGGCGTCGCCCGCGATGTGGTGGGTCACCAGCAGCAGCACGTGCTCGTCCGCCGCGGACGTGAACAGCCGGGCACGCAGCGGGATGTCCGACCCCAGGTCGAAGGGCTCGCGGGCCGCGCGCGCCAGCACGTCGGCCAGTTCCCCGGCCGCGACGGATTGCGCCGGCAACGCTGGCGCCACGGAGTCGACGGGGAGCACCTGCTGGTACGGCTGCCCGTCGACGGTGGGGAAGACCGTGCGCAGCGCCTCGTGCCGGTCGAGCACGTCCGTGAGCGCCGCCCGCAGCGCCGCGGTGTCCAGGCGTCCCGTCAGGCGCAGGGCGACCGGATGGTTGTAGGTGGCGCCCGGGCCTTCCAGCTGCCGCAGGAACCACAGCCGCGTCTGGGCGTACGACAGGGGGATCCGGTCGGGCCGCACCGCCGGGGCCGGTTCGCTCCGGGCCTGCCCCGTCCCGTCGAGCAGCTTCGCCAGTTCGGCGACCGTCGGCGCTTCGTAGACCGCGCGGATGCCGAGCTCCCGGCCGAGCACGGCCCGGATGCGGTTGAGCAGCCGGGTGGCCGCCAGGGAGTGGCCGCCCAGCGCGAAGAAACCGTCGTCCACACCCACGTGGGACAGGCCGAGCACGTCCGCGAAGACGGCACACAGACTCTCCTCGACGGGGGTGCCGGGCTGCCTCCCCCCGCCGGCCGGGGCGAGCGACGGCTCCGGCAGCTCGGCCCGCACGTCGACCTTTCCCTCCGCCGTGACGGGCAGCGACTCCAGGGGGACCACGGCAGCGGGTACCAGGTGCGCCGGCAGGAACTCCGCCGCCTGTCGGCGCACCGCCGCCGGGTCCACGGTCGCGCCGGGCGAGGGAACGACGTACGCGGCCAGGTAGCGGTCACCGCGATCGTCGTCACGCACCCGCACCAGAGCCTGTCCGACGCCGTCGCAGCGAGCCAACGCCGCCTGCACCTCACCCGGTTCGATACGGACTCCGCGCACCTTGACCTGGCCGTCCGCCCGTCCGACGAACAGCAGGTCGCCTTCCGGTGTCCAGCGGGCCAGGTCTCCCGTCCGGTACATCCGCGCCCCCGGCGGACCGAAGGGGTCCGCGACGAACCGTGCGGCCGTCTGACCGGGGCGGCCGAGGTAGCCGCGGGCCAACGTGGCTCCGGCAACGTAGAGTTCGCCGACCACTCCGGCAGGCAGCAGCCGCAGGGCGCGGTCCAGCACGTACGTCCTGGTGCCCGGCACCGGACGGCCGATCGGTGGTGCCTCCCCCGCCTGTCCGGGGAGGCACACCTTCCGGGTCACCTCGACCGTGGTCTCGGTCGGACCGTAGGCGTTGTGCAGCGGGATGCCCGCGGCGGCGCAGCGGTCCACGAGATCACCGGCGAGCGCGTCCCCGCCGGTCGTCACCAGGCGCAGGTCCGGCAGTTCCTCCGGCCGCAGGGCGCGCAGGGTCGTGGGGGCGAGGTGCGCCACCGTCACTCGGTGACGCACCAGGAGGCGCTGGAGCGACTCGGTGTCGATGCGTTCGTCATCGTCCGCCAGCACCACCGTCGCCCCGGCGGCGAGGGAGACGAGCAGTTCCAGCACGGAGGCGTCGAAGGTGAGCGAGGCGGCGGCCAGCACCCGGTCGTGCGGTGCCAGCCTGTAGGCGGGGACGGAGTGCCGTACGAAGGCGGCGACGGCGCGGTGTTCGACGACCACGCCCTTGGGGCGTCCCGTCGAGCCCGACGTGTGCAGGACGTACGCCGGGTGGGTGGGCAGCAGGGGCGACAGCCGGTCCGCGTCGGTCACCTCCGTGTCCGGTCTCGCAACCGTGTCGGCCGCGACCGCCGGGTCGTCCAGGGCGAGCAGGGGCCCCTCGGGCCAGGCGGCCGACAGCCGCCCGGTGAACTCGGCCGTGGTGACGGCCAGCACAGGCCGGGTGTCGCGCAGCAGGTAGGTGACGCCGTCGTCGGGGTGCGCCGGGTCGATCGGCAGGTAGGCGGCACCGGCCTTGAGCACGGCCAGGACGGCCACCACGGTCTGTGGTGACCGGGGGAGCAGCAGTGCCACGTGCCTGCCCGGCCCGGCGCCGTGGCTGATCAGGGCCCGGGCCAGCCGGTTCACCCGCGCCGCCAGCTCCCCGTAGGACACCTGGCCGTCGCGAACGACCACCGCGGGGGCGTCCGGAGTGCGTGCCGCGCCGACCGCCGGCAGCGGGGGCAGCGTCGTCTCCGGAACGGGCAGCGCGGGCTCGTTCCAGGTGCGCAGGACGCGGTCCCCGACAGCGTGGGCCAGGAGGTCGGCGCGCCCGACGGGCGTGTCGGGCGACGCGCCGGTGACCCATTCCAACGCCTCGTGCAGCAACGACGAGCAGGACGCGTGCCCCTGCTCGTCGTGCAGTTCGGGGTCTGCGTCGACCGCGAACTGGATGCTGCGGTCGGAGGAGACGTCCCACACCGCGACGGACAGATCCTCGAACGGGCCGGTGGACAGGTTGCGGGCGGTGACGGGCACCCCGGCGAAGCTGACGCGGTAGTCGAACGGCATGACGTTGACGGAGACCGACCACGGGCACTCGCCGGGCCGCAGCCCGGCGTCGTGCAGCAGGTCCTCGTACCGGTAGCGCTGGTGGCGCACGGCCTCCAGGGCACGCACCGCGCACTGCTCCACCAGGCTCCGCACCGACATGCCCGGGTCCACGGAGACGCGCAGCGGCACGACGTTGGCCGTCACTCCGGGCACGTGCTGCTCCGCGCCGGGCGCACGCCCCGGTACGGCAAACCCGAGCAGGACGTCCGTCTCCCCGGTGGCGCGGCTTACGCCCAGTGCCGTCGCCGCCACGACGAGC
>NZ_NCTE01000042.1 GCF_002114215.1 Streptomyces sp. 13-12-16
CGGTGACCGCCGGGTGGACGGCCCGCTCGGCGCCGTGCCGGACACCGTCCGGGTCGACCTCGACGCCGCCAAGAGCGCCACCCCGGACAGTTACCCGGTCCACGTCGCCGCGCCCGACGACCCCAGCCACCTGTTCCACACCTCCGGTTCGACCGGTCGGCCCAAGGGCATACTCGGCCGGTTGAGCAGCATCGACCACTACGTCCGCTGGCAGGCCGAACTGCTGGGCGCCGGCCCCGGTTGGCGCGTGGGCCAGCTCGTGTCCCCCGCCTTCGACGCCGTACTGCGCGACGTCCTCCTCCCGCTGAGCGTGGGCGGAACCCTGTGCGCGCCCGCGGCGGACACCCGCTCCGACCCGTCCGCGCTGGCACACTGGCTCGACCGGGAGCGGATCGCGCTGATCCACTGCGTGCCCTCCGTCTTCCGGCCGCTGCTCACGGCCGCCGTCACCGGCGGACTCGGCTTCGAGTCGCTGCGGTGCGTGGCTCTCTCCGGCGAGAGGCTGCCGCCCGCGGACGCCGCCCGCTGGTTCGACCACTTCGGGGACCGCGTCACCCTGCTCAACCTGTACGGCCCCTCGGAGACGACGATGACGAAGACCTTCCACGTCGTCACCCGGTCCGACACCGACCGTGCCTCCATTCCCGTCGGACGCCCCATGCCGGAGACCGAGGTACTGCTCCTCGACGAGGAAGGCGACCCGGTCCCCGACGGCCACGTCGGGGAGATCCACCTGCGAACCCCGCACCGCGCCCTCGGGTACCACCGGCAACCGCAGGCCACGTCACGCGCCTTCGTGCCCGATCGGCTGCGGGAGGGCGCGGGTGGAGTCCTCTACCGCACCGGCGACTTCGGTCGGCTCCTGCCCGACGGGGCCCTGGAGTTCCTAGGGCGCAGGGACCACCAGGTGAAGATCGGCGGGGTCCGCGTGGAACTGGAGGAGGTGGAGAGCGCCCTGCGCGAGTGCCCCGGTGTCACCGAGGCCGCCGTGGTGCTCAGCGAGCCCGGGGACGGCCCGCCCCTGCTGCACGCATTCGTCGAGCCCGCCACCGGCGTCGACACCGACGCCGTGCGCGCCCGCCTGACCGAGCGGCTCCCCTCGGTCGCCGTCCCGGCGGGGATCGTGGCCACGGACGGCATCCCCCGCACCATCAGCGGCAAGATCGACCGGGCGGCGCTCCGGGCGCCCGCCCCGGCGACGGTACCGGACGAGCACACCGGCGGGCCGCGCAACGCCACCGAGCAAGCCGTCGCCGACATCTGGTCCTCGGTCCTCCCGGCCCCCGCCGTCGACGTGCACCGCACCTTCCAGGAGTCGGGCGGTGGTTCCCTCGCCGTCATCACCGTGCTCTCCCGCATCGAGGAGGAGTTCGGCGTCTCGCTCCCGCTCCTGACGTTCCTGCGCAACCCGACCATCGAGGCGCTGGCCGGCGTCGTCGAGGAAGCACTGCTCGACACCGCATCCGACGACCCGCTGAAGGACTGACATGGGCTCCGACACACGCGACAGCGTCCTTGATGCCGACCGGGCCCGAACGGTCAGGAGGCAGGTGGAGGAGGCCGTACGCCAGCAGCCGCACGCCACCGACTGCGCGGTGGTGCTCCACGGCGCCGAGGAGCCTGACGACCCGGCCTCGGCGGAGCGCCGCTGTGTGAGCTGCGGCATCGGCGACGCGTTCCCCGGGCTGACCTTCGATGCCGGGGGCGTCTGCTCGCTGTGCGCCCGCCTCAACGCCCACCGGGAGGAGATACAGGCGTACTTCCGGCGGCCGGAGGAACTGGCTCCCCGACTGCGTGGGGCGGCCCGGGCCCGCAGGTCGGAAGTCGACTGCCTGCTGCTGTTCAGCGGCGGCAAGGACAGCACCTACGTGCTGTACCGGCTCGTGGAACTGGGACTGCGGGTGATGACCTTCACCTTCGACAACGGCTTCATCTCCCGCACGGCGCTGCGCAACGTCGAGGACGTCACCTCGGAGTTGGGCATCGAGCACGTCACCGCCACCCGGGCCGACCAGCGCAAGGTGTTCCTCCGGTCCCTCCAGGAGCACAAGAGCGTGTGCAACGGCTGCTTCCGCTCCCTGCTGGACCTGAGCACGACGCTGGCGCACGAGCGTGGCATTCCGAGCATCGTCACCGGTCTCTCCCGGGGCCAGATCATGGACGAGCGGTTGTCCTGGTTCCACGAACACGGCATCTACGACGTGGAGGAGATCGAGGAGAAGTTGCGGGTCGGCCGGCGCGTCTACCACCAGGCGTCCGGTGACCTCGGCGCCGCCGTGGACGCCGTGGACGTCGTGGACTTCTTCCGCTACTCGGAGGTGACCAAGGAGGGCATCCGCGCCTACCTGCGGCAGCGCTCGTCCCTGTGGGCGCAGCCGACCGACACCGGTTTCTGCAGCTCCAACTGCATGATCAACGACGTGGGTGTCTACGTGCACGCCGCCGAGCGGGGCTACCACAACTACGAGGCGCCCACGCGGTGGGAGGTCAGGCTCGGGCATCTCGACATGGCCGAGGCGGACGAGGAGCTGCGGGTTCCGGTGGACACCGCGCGGGTCAGGCGGATGCTGGCCAGGATCGGTTACCCGGACCCGGCCGACCAGCGCAGGCTCGGCGCCCGTATGACGGCCTACTACGTACCCGCACCCGGCGCGGCCGCACAGGGACTGCCCGGGGCCGTCGCCGAAGTACTCCCGGAATCCCTGCTGCCCGCGACGTGGGTCCCGGTGCCTCGCATTCCGCGCACCGCCGGCCGGGTGGACCGGCGCGCGCTGCTCGCCCTGCACGCCGTCCGGCCGTCGGCGTCCCGTGCGCCCGGGGCGGGTGGGGTGCCGTCGGTCGACGGACCGCTGCTGGCCGTCCAGCAGCGCCTCCTTCGGCAGGACGCCGAGGACCTGAAGGACTGCGCCCGCGCCCTGCCGCTGGTGGCACCCGGCGTTCTCGACGCCGCCACCGTCCGCAGAGCGGTGCTGCGGCTGCTCCAGCACCACGACGCGCTGCGCCTCCGCTTCGCCGAGAGCGACGGCCGGTGGTCCCAGCGCAAGGGTGGAATCGCCGGCTCCGTCCCGGTCGGCGTGCTGGACCTCACCGGTCAGGACCCGGCGGACGAAGCGCGGCTGCTGAGGAAGGCCGCGGACCGGATGCGCGCCGGCGCGGACCCCGTCGGCGGACGCCCACTGCGGATCGCCGTGCTCGACCGCAGCCCGCGGCCCTCGGGCCTGCTGGTCGTGCTGCACGAACTGGTCGCCGACACCCGATCCTGGAGACTGCTGTTGGAGGACCTGTCCGACGCGGTACGGCAGGTCCAGGAAGGTGGAGTGGTCGCCCTGGCCCCTGCCGGGTCCTTCCTCGACCGGCTGCCCCCGCACGACCCGGCCGCGGCCTCCGGCCGCCCGGGAGCGGCGGCCGATCCCGGAAGGCCGCGGAACAGCCGTGAACCGGGCGGCGAGCCCCTCAGAGTCCACTGCGGCGCCACCGTCCCGGGCCGGGCCGCTGCGACGGCGATCGAGCGGGAACTCACCCGCCTGTTCGACGGGGTCGGGCAGCCACTGGAACTGCTCGACCACACCGCCCGGAGCAGCACGGACCGGACCGTGGGCCCGCTCACCGACTCGGAGACCGTACCGGCGCCGCCACCCGCAGCCGGTGACCGGCCACAAGCCCCGCACCGCTACGAGCACTTCGGCGACCTCTCCGCCGAACTGCTGGCACCCGGGTCGCTGTGGGCTCTCGCGCCGGAAGCCGAGGACACCTTCACCCGGCCCCTCGGCGCCCGGCCCGACGGAGCCGTCGTCACCGGCAGCGTCCGCGGCGGACGGCTGGTGCTCGACTGGTGGGCCGCGGAGCCGCTGCGTACCAGGCTGCTGACGGCGGGCGTCCCGGAGCGGGTCGCCGCGCGGCTGACGGCAGGGCGGGCCCCGGGCGCCGGGACATGACCAGCCGCCCCCTGTCACTCGGCGTCCTCGGCGGCATGGGGCCTGCCGCAACGGCGGAGTTCCTGCGGCTCCTGGCGGCCCGCGCCCCGGCCGCCACCGACCAGGAACACCCCAGAATCCTGCTGCTCTCCGATCCGTCGATACCCGACCGGACGGAGGCCCTGCTCAGCGGTGACGACGCTCCCCTGTCCCTGCTCCACGACGGCCTCCTGACCCTGGCCGACTGGGGCGCCGAGATCCTGGCCGTCCCCTGCAACACGGCCCACGTATGGCTCGACCGGATACGCGCGGAGTTGCCCGTCCCCCTGGTGCACATCGTCGAGGCGACCCTGCGCGCGACCGGTGCGGCCAGCCCGGGCGGGGCCTGGCTCACGGCCACCACCGGAACCGTGGCCAGCGGCATCTACCAGCGCTGCGCACGGGCCAACGGCTACCGGTTGGCCGTCCCGGACGACGCGCTGCAACGACGCATCCACGCGGCGGCGACGCTGGTGAAGGCGAACCGCGTACCGGAGGCCGCGGAGGTCTTCCGTTCCGCCGTGCTCGAACTGCGCCGACGCGAACGCATTCCGGTCGTCACGGCCTGCACCGAACTGCCGATCGCCTACGCGGCGGCCGGACTGCCACCGGGCAACGAGGTGTCCAGTGTGGCGGCGCTGGCGACCGCCTGCGCGGAAGCCCTGTATCGGCCCGGTGGGCCGACCGGATGTGTGGCCGCCACCGGCTGCCTGGAAGGAGCCCCATGATCGACCTCCGGCTGACGGACGAGCAGGAACTGCTGCGGAAAACAGTCCGGGCCTTCGCCCGTGACGAGGTGGCACCCGTCATCGGTGAACTCTACGAGCGGGGTGACTTCCCCTACCGGCTCGTCGCGGCCCTGGGTCGGATGGGCCTGTTCGGGCTCGTCTTCGACGAGGAGCACGGTGGCGCGGGAGGCGACTTCCTGAGCCTGTGCCTGGTGCTGGAGGAACTCGCGCGGGTCGACTCCTCGGTCGCCGTCGCGCTGTCCGCCGGTGTCTCCCTCGGCGCCCTGCCCATCCACCGGTTCGGTTCGCCGGAGCAGAAGCGTCGCTGGCTGCCGCCCCTGTGCGCGGGCGAAGCACTCGCGGCACTCGGGATGACCGAGCCGAGCGGGGGTACCGACGCCGGGGCGATCCGCACCACCGCGGTCCTCGACGGCGACACCTGGGTACTGAACGGCGAGAAGTGCTTCATCACCAACGCGGGCACCGACATCACCAGTCTGGTGACGGTCACCGCCGTAACGGGCACCCTGCCGGACGGTGGCAGGGAGATCTCCACGATCGTGGTGCCCTCCGGCACACCCGGTTTCACAGTGGCGCCGCCCTACTCCAAGGTGGGGTGGTGCGCGTCCGACACCCGCGCGCTGTCCTTCGTCGACTGCCGGGTCCCCGCGGAGAACCTGCTCGGCACACGCGGCCTCGGCCTCGCCCAGTCGATGTCCGTGCTCGACGAGAGCCGGATCGCGATCGCGGCCGTGGGGACGGGACTCGCGCAGGGCTGTGTCGACGAGTGCGTGCGCTACGCCCGGCAGAGGGAGACGTTCGGACGCCTGCTCGCCGACCACCAGTCGGTGCGGTTCAGGATCGCCGACATGGAGGTGCGCGCCCACACCGCCCGGCTGGCCTGTTACGCCGCCGCGGCGGCGCTGGGTCGTGGTGCGGGATTCTCGAAGGAGGCGGCCATGGCGAAACTGACCTCCTCGCGGGCCGCCGTGGAGAACTCCCGGGAGGCCACCCAGGTGTTCGGCGGTTACGGGCTGATGAACGGCCACCCGGTGGCCCGTTTCTACCGGGACGCCAAAGTGCTCGAGGTCGGCGAAGGCACCACCGAGGTGCAGCAGATGGTCATCGCTCACCACCTCGGCCTGGCGTGAGGGCACGCGGGGAGCGCCCCGCGACGGGCGGGCCGCTCGCCGCGGGCTCAACCGCCCGCCCCGGCGTCGTTACTCGGAGCACCGTCGCCCTCCGGCGGCAGGTCGTCCCGCTCGGTCGGCACGTGCCCTTCCTCGGAGGGGCGTCCTCGGGCGCGGAACCGCCGGACTCGGTGTCCGCCGGGGCTTCCGGCAGCAGGTCGTCCAGTTCACCGGCGTCGACCCGGCGGGCGTTCTCGGCCGCGGTGCGCAGCGTCGCCCGGTCCATGTCCCCCGGTCGGCGGTCAGCCGCAGCAGGCACCCGTCGCCGGAACGCCGGTACTCGTGCTGCACCGGCCCAGGCAGGTACCAGTGTTCGCCGTCGCGCTCGCAGCCCTTCGGCACGGCACTCTGCTCCCACGCGCAGTGCGGCGCGTGCGGACGGTCGCGGTCGACGGCGAGTCGGATGACGGCACCGCCCGACGTGGAGACACGGGCGGCCCCGTGGCCGTCGTCGCCAATCGGGCCGACGGGTTGCCTGGCGGTCCCGTAGCCGGGCATCTCTGTCACGTGGACCGGCTCACAGCCGATGCCCAACGGCTCGGCCTGGGCCCGCAGTTCGACCTGGCGTTCGATCGGGGTCTCGGCCGGGGACACGGTCTGCTCCGTGCCGCAGTCGGCGAGTGGCAGGGGCAGGGCCAGCCGCCCGCCACCGAGCGTGCGACGCAGTGCGGCTCTCACAGGCGTCCTCGGGTTCTTCGGACCGGCCCCGCCCTCACAGGTTCTCGAAGGGCTCGGCGTAGCCGTACTCGCCGGTGCGGGAGAGGCGGTAGGTGGTGAGGGTGCGGATCTGAAAGCAGTCGGCCCAGGCCGGGGCGAGGAGGGCTCCGACACCGTGATCACACCAGCCACTGGCGTTGTCACGTTGACTGATCGGTGAGGATGATCTCCTGGTTGATCAGCCTGGGAAGGGTCGTCCATGGGGGCCGTGTCGCCGTCGTACAAGGGCCACCGGTATCCGGTCGAGGTCATCTCCCACTGCGTGTGGCTGTACCACCGCTTCCCGCTGTCGTTCCGCGAGGTCGAGGAGCTCATGCTCGAGCGCGGGATCGCCGTCTCCTACGAGACGGTGCGCCGCTGGTGCGCCAAGTTCGGTCAGCAGTACGCGAGCGCGCTGCGCCGCCGGCAGCCCCGGCCTGGTGACACATGGCACCTGGACGAGGTCTTCCTCAAGATCAGCGGGGAACGGAAGTACCTGTGGCGGGCTGTCGACCAGGACGGCAATGTGCTGGACATCCTGGTGCAGGACCGCCGGGACAAGGCCGCGGCCAGGCGCTTCTTCCGCCGCCTGATGAAGAGGACTCACACGGTGCCGCGGGTGATCGTCACCGACAAGCTCCGCTCCTACGGCGCGGCCCACCGCGAGGTCATGCCCTGCGTCGAGCACCGGCAGTCGAAGTACCTCAACGACCGGGCGGAGAACAGCCATCAGCCAACGAGGCAGCGCGAACGCGCGATGAAAGGCTTCCGCTCCGTGGGCGGAGCCCAACGATTCCTGTCCGCGTTCAGCGGCATCTCGCCCCACTTCCGCCCCCGCCGCCACCTGACGACCGCACACGACTACCGAGCCGAGATGGCCATCCGCTTCGCGATCTGGGACCAGATCACCGGCACTGTCGGCCAGCCCACCACAACCTGACCATACTCCCAGGTCGCGGGCCCACATGCCGCGACGCACCATAAAACCACCACACGTCCAACAACGTGACAATGCCCGAGACACCACTCCAGCGGACGTGACCGAAGCGGGCCCTGATGCTCGCGTAGGAGCGACGCCTCCCGTCGCCCGGTGAATCGGACAACTGCTCCTGGAGCATGCGACGACACGTGGACGGCCGGGCGGAGCACTGGCTCGGCAGGATCGAAACCATCCACGATCGCGACAGCTCAACCAGCCACGGCATCGCCTGGTCTGCCGCAGTCCGCCAGAGCCTGGGCGGCCCGGCTCCGGTATGCACGGAAACGGCGCAGGTACGACCGTGCCAGAGGGCCCGGCGGAACCCCCCGGGCGAAGGCTTGCATGTTGCGTTCGCCCGCGTTGTAGCCCAAGGCGAGGAGTTCGTCGCGGGTGTAGCGGCGCACGTGCCGCTTTGGAAGGCTCCGGTCGAGGTCCTTCAGATGCAGGGCCGCCGCGTGGACGGCGAAAGCGGGATCGTCGCGAAGGTCTTGCCACCGCTCTGACAAGCCGTGCGTTCGCCGAACCCGCTCGAACGTCGCACGGTGCATGTTGGCCACTCCGAAGGCCGCCCCGGGCTTCCACCACTGCCACAGCCGCTCCAGCAGCGGATGGTGCGGCTTGTACGCCTCATTGTGGAGCACGGTCATCACGAGCAGGGGCGACACTGCGGCCTCCTCCGCGCTGCGCACCACATACGCAGCGTAGTCGGCTGGATCGTAGCCACCGGGCCGCAACGGTGGCGTCCGAACGCCACCGCGGTCCACTGGTTGCGACCGTTGCTTCGACGCCGCCGTCGACCACTCGGCCATCCCCACTCACCTCTCCCCTTGCCGCCTGCCCCGCCTGAACAGCCGGGACGTCTTGCCATCCCGAGGTGCACATGCCCGTGCGGACCGGCCTCAATCCAGCACACCGGACCGCCGATCCGCATCTCCCAGCCCGTGCGCGCCGCCACGACATGACGATCCGCTGCACTCACAGGTCACCTCACGAAGCGCCCCGATGCCGTCCGGCATCCAGTCAACGCGTCGCTGCCCCACCCCGCAGCTTGACCTGCGGACGAACCCATCCGCCCACGGCACTCGAACACAAACACACCAGCCCGCCCCCGCGTGCCCTGCCCCAGACACAGGCAGCTCGTCCAAGCGTCGCCGCACACAACGATCACCGAACATGAACCCTGCACAGCGCAGATGACACGACCTGATCACCCAACCAGCTAAGACAAACCCTCAGGCCAGCTCCCCACCCCAGCTCAGCACCCACCATCCGTGCGGCTACTGACGCGCCACAACCCCAGCCCACAGACGCACCGCAAACTGATCAGCGCAGACCAGAACACCAACCACTGATCACAAGAACCGCTCACGGACATCAGCGCTCTGGCGGAGCTGGGCGTGGACTGGGCGTAGGCGAAGGATGCGGGTCCGACGCGCAGAGTCGGGCCCACCCTGCTCAGTGAACCGCGCCGGCTTGACTGGAGACTCCATTCGGACCGGTGCGGTTCAGTCTGGCGGGCAGGAGCCTTTCCAGTAGGTCCTCCCGGAGGTCCTGGCCGAGCTCGCCGTCGCACGGGCGGACGAGATGGACGCCGACACCGTCAACCGGGAGCGGCTGGTGGCAGCGTCCTTACCAGGATCTCTGCTTCTGCGTTGCGGCGAATTGTCGTTGAGCTCGGCCTCGAACTCCGACAGACCCCGGAGGAACTTGAACAGTCCGAGACCGTCACCCGCCTACCCGCCCCACGCCGATGGATGCACCCGTCCGAGTCCATGGTGCGCGGGGCGGCGGGGCCATCGGGCGAGACGATCACCGACGAGGGGCGACTTGTTGGGATCGCACCTTGCAGGGGCCTTCGGTCACTGTCGGGGCGAGGGTGCGCACTGTCCCGTTGTTCAGGCCGTCTTTTGCTTGTCCGTCGGTTCGCGGTCGTCCCGGTCCACGACGCCGGTTTCCATGATGGCGGTGCTGTTGTAGAGGGTGGAGGGCTTGGTCCCGGCTGTGTGCGTGAGGTAGGAGCGCGAGCCGAGAAGTGTGAAACTGTTTCGGTCGAAGATCCACTCGTCTCGAGTTGCGGTACCGGTCTCCTCGCGGGTGATTCCGATCCCGTGGCGCCCGGCAGCGTCGGTGGCGTCGGGAGTCACGCTCACGCCTGGGATCGTGGCGACGGTCTTGTACAGGGCCGCGGCATTGGCCGGCGGCATGACTGTTTCGTTCAGGAGATCGCCGATCTTCCTGAAGACGGCCTGGTCCTTCGATTCGTTTTCGAGGGGTCGAGTCTGGGCGTAGAGCAGTTTGCGCAGAGCGTCGGTGTCGGTGGGCAGCTTGGCCAGCCACTGGTAGGTGGGCCGGTCGATTCCGGCTGGGACTCCCTGCTCGGCACTGCCGTCAGGGGCGGCCGTCTCGATGGGAATCCGCTGCCCAGACATAGGAACACCCTTTCCGGACTCACGGATCACCCCGGTGCGAGTGATCGGTGCGGAGTCCTGCGACACCCAGATTTCGCGGCGGTGTGGAGCGCCGAGCTTCACCGGGCCGTCGAAGGTGCCTTCGTTGCTGCGGACCAGGCTTCGGACGTAGACGAATTGGTCGTCGCGGACCGGTTTGACGTCGACTTCCATGGACGCGGCGGCGATGCGGTCGAGCGTGAGCACTACGCCGTTCGCTGCGGTGTGCTTCGCGTCGGTCGCCTCTGCCTTGGCACCAGGTTCCTGCTCCGTGCCGGGAAGCGTGAGGATCAGAGCGCCGGCGAGGGCCATGGCCGTGGCGGGCAGCAGGAAGACCGGACGCAGCCACCGCCGCTGAAGCGCAGGCGTCGCCGGGGTGGGGGCGGCCGTCTGCTCCCGGTCGATCTCGCGCAGCAGCACGTTCCGGTGGTGGAGGTGGCGGGTGGGCGGGAGGTCCCATTCGGGTGCGTCCGGCAACAGCCCGCGCAGATGTGCGGCGTCGTCGCCGGAACCGTCATGGCGGTTTGAGGCAGTCATCGGTTTTCCTCCTGTGAGCGCGCGGCCGCGAATGCAGCCTGCTTCTTTACCTCTCCGCGGGGGCCGTGCGGTTCCATGTTTTTTGCGCTGAGCCGATCGAGCCGTCGGCGGGCGCGCGCGAGCCGGGAGCGCACGGTGCCCAGGGGAATATCCAGTGCCTCGGCGCATTCCTGGTAGGTGAGGCCGGACCACACGCACAGGACGAGAACTTCACGGTCCTGGCTGCGCAGTCCACTCAGGGCGCTGCGGACCACGGCCAGCCTGCGAACGTCGTCGATCCGGCCCGCGCTCTCCTCGGCGAAGTCCGTCACCGCAGGTGGAGCCGGTTGGCGTGAGAGGAACAGGCGCTGTCGGCGCAGACGGCGTGTGGCATTGTGCGCCTTATGAGTGGCGATCCCCAGGAGCCACGGTCTGAGCGACCCGCCCTCGAGGTTCAGGGAAGCTCGGGTCCGCCACGCGGCGAGAAACGTTTCGGACATGATGTCCTCCGCCAGCGACCAGTCCCCGGTCAGCCGCAGCCCATGGTTGTACACCGCACGCGCGTGTGCGTCGTACAGGGTGCCGAACGCATCGCGGTCCCCGGCTCTTATGCGCGCACGTAGCTCATCATCTCGATCTGTGTCTCTCACACCATCTACTCTCCGCAGCCCCGCCGGGGTTCCCGTGGCCTGCGTCACACCCCTTCCGAGCCAACACAACCCCACAGGGGGATCTCTCCTGCACCCGCGCAAACGGGCACACGCCCCGGAGGCGCTGTCACGTTGTTGGGCGGGCGGTCTCTGATGGTGAGTCACGGCCTGATGGGGCCTGGTTCCGGGCTGTGCTCAGGCCGCGGTGGCGAGGCCGGCGACGCCGGTGATCTGCTCCCAGATTGCGAAGCGGACGGTCATCTCGGTGCGGTGTCGGGTGCTGGTCATCAGGTGGCGGCGGGGCTGGAAGCAGGGTGGGATGCTGCTGAACGCGGCCAGGAACCGCTGCGTGGCGCCCACGCTGCGGAAGCCTTTCATCGCCCGTTCTCGTTGCCGGGTGGGCTGGTGGCTGTTCTCGGCCCGGTTGTTCAGGCCCTTGTGTGAACGGTGCCCGACCGAGGGCGTGACCTCGCGGTGGACCGCGCCGTAGGAGCGGAGCTTGTCCGTGACGATCATCCGCGGCACCCGGCCCGTCTTCGTCGGCAGCGTGCGCAAGAAGCGCTTGGCTGCAGCCGTGTCCCGGCGGCTCCGCACCAGGATGTCCAGCACCATCCCGCCCTGGTCCACAGCCCGCCACAGGTATTTCCGCTCACCGTTGATCTTGAGGAAGACCTCGTCCAGACGCGTGTCGCCCTCGCTGTCCAGGACCAGGCAGTGGTGGTGGGTCTTGCCGCAGTCGATCCCCGCCCATACCCGGCTCATCGTGCTCCATTCGGTCGCACTTGCCTTGCGTACCACGGACGACCTCGCCGGCATTGCTCTACACAGCGACTTGTTCGCACTTCCCAATCGGCGGCCGAGTCGTCGTGGGGAGCCGGGCGGCCCAGCATCTGAAGCCACGAATGGCAGCCACTTGTCAGCCACACCCCACTCCCCTGGTGTCCTCACCCTACGAACGGGAGAACCAACCCGTTCAAGAAGGTAGAGCCACTTGTCGCCGGTCAGGGGCCGGCGACGGCACAGGCCGTTCGCGTAGATCTGCCCGGACTTCACGCACCGGTGCCGGACCGTCTCGTGGGAGACGAGCACACCGCGCTCGAACACGAGCTCCTCGACCTCACGGAAGCTGAGCGGGAAACGGAAGTACAGCCACACGCAGTGCGCGATCACCCCGACTGGGCACCGGTACCCCTTGTACGACGGCGACGCGGACGACACGAGCGAAGCCCTTCCCGGCACAAGCAACTCCAAGATCATCCCAGGCCGGTCAGCCAACGTGACAACGCCCCTTGAAGTACTGGGCCCACCACCACGAACGGGGAGCACCAGGAGGTACGAGAGGTCCGGCTTGGGCGCTGTCAGTCTTCGTGCACGGGGTGCAGGGTCACCAGGTCGTTGCCGTCGCAGTAGGTGAGCGGGCCGCCGATGTCTTTGTCAGCGTGCCGGAACACCTGGCAGTCTGATGTGCCTCTCCAGAGGGTGTGGCCCCGGTGGTCCAGCAGGAGCAGCTGTCGGCCGTCCTGCCAGAAGTCGCGTGTGACGGACCGTGCTGCGGGGCTCAGCCCGCGGGGGCGGACCAGTTGGTCGGAGTTTGCGTACAGGAGCCGGTCGGGGCGGCCGTGTGCGCGGATGATCTCGTCCCTGGCGCCGTCGCTGATCAGATACTCGCCCGGGGCCAGACGCCGGGAGGGGCGCAGGGTCCCGAAGTAGGGATTGACGACCAGGGCGCCTTCGGCGTCCGGCAGTACCAGGCGGAAGCCGACGGTCAGTGGAATAGCGCGGTCCCAGCGGCATCCGGTGCGCTCGTCGCGAGGGACTTGAAGCTGGTCCCAGACGAAGCCGTACCGCCCCGGACACCGTGCGCGTCCACCGGAGCCTGCCCGTCCGGGCGTCCCAGCCGGTCAGGTGGCAGGAGCCGGGGCGGCAGAGGGCCGTAAGCACCTCGAAGCCGTGCTCGGGCAGGAAGACCCGGCTGCCGGACGGCAAGGCGTGCCGCCAGGTCAGGAGTCCCCGCTCCGAATCGAGTCCGGCGATCGCGCTCGGCACCCGGCGCCTGCACCTGACCGGCGTCACCGCCCACCCGACCGGCCCGTGGGCGGTGCAGCAGGCACGCAACCCCGCCGCTGACTCCGGCACACGGACGGAGTCCCCGCGTTTCGTGCTGCGCGACCGCGACACCAAGTACACCGAGGCCTTCGACGCCGTCTTCCCGCCAGAGGACGCGGACGTGCTGCTCAACGCGCCCCGGGCGCCGCGAATGAACACCCACTGCGAGCGCGTGACCGGCACGATCCGCCGGGAAGCCCTGGACCACGTACTGATCGCGCACGAGGCCCAGGCGCGTCGCGTCCCCGGCCGGCACCAAGATCACTACAACGGGCACCGGCCCCACCAGACCCTGCACCAACTCCCGCCCGACGTGAACGAGGAACCCACCGCCGAACGCCAGCACGGCCATCCCGGCAAACTCCCACGCACCCACATCCCCGGCGGAGCGATCAACGAGCACCGATATACGACTTGACCAGCAGCGATGACTTTCCAAACGGCACAGGGCTTTCTGAACGTAGAACTCGACGCGCTGGTAGTTGCCGGTAAACCCGTGCTCTGCGGCCAGCCGCCCGTGGATCACCGCGACCTTCATCAGGATCTCGGCCCGCAGCATCGAGTCGACCAGCGGCGCGGAATCACCGATCAGCCTCGCCTTCGACCGGCCGCTCGGCGACCGCCGTGGCGGGGCCGCCGGCCCCGGTGCCGACAGATACTTACGGACCGTCTTCTGGTCCATCCCCGTCTCCCGGGCCACCTCCGACAGGCAGATCGCCCCGGACTCCAGCAGACCCCGGAAGCACCGAAGTTCCAACCAACGATGCGGATCCAGAACCGCCATCGACCGCCTTCCGTCGCCTCTCACCGACCAATCGGCAGAGTGCCGAGCAGCAGGTCTCAACGCATCAGCAACTGTCCTTTTCCATCCGTACGCGGGTGAGGACGTCCACGCGCACGCCGAGAGTGCTCCGAACGTGAAGGCGCACCGGGCCGGGGCGAGCGGGAATCCCCCCATATTTTCGGTATTCGATTCTCATATGTGGTCCGCTCCTGTTCGGCCAGTGAATGGATACTCAATTTTCTTCGCAGGTGTTCGTCGCCGGCATTTCAGGCCGACGTACCGGAAGGAGAGATGTTGAAGCGTATTGTCCTGTCGCGCCGGCGGAAGCTGCTGGCGTCCCTGGCCGCGACGGCCGTGCCGGCCGGCGTCGCCACGGCGGGTCCCGCCCATGACCCGACCGCCGCCACGACGGCCGAGGGACGGTTCCTCCAGTCGTACCACCTCGAGGTCAAGGGCGTGATCGAGCTCGTCGAGCAGACCCTGACGATCCAACCCGGCGGAGACACCAGCTGGCACGTGCAACCCCGGTCTGATCGTGCTGACCGTGCAGAAGGGCTCCATCGCCCACAGGAGTGCCGGCTGCACCGAGAAGGTCTCCCCAGGCTCATCCTTCATCAAGCAGGGCAGTGTTCCGCTCAGCGGCGTGAACGAGGGCAGCGAGCCCATCGAGCTGCACCTGACCTACCTCAAGCCGAAGGGGACGCCGCTGCGGTACGCAGCGTGAGGCGCCGCGGGATTGCCGCTTCGACTGACTGAGGCGGAGGAAAGGCGTACTCCGGCCCGCCCGTTCCCTAGAGGGATGGGCGGTCCGGAGCCGTTCTCCAGGGCCGGAGAATTGATTGACGTCCGGTTATGGGATGAGGAAATTGATAAGAGAAAAGGGAGGTAGGCAGGGAGGCGGAATGCGTCGCAGAAATTGATGGGCGAGCCCTTGCCCGGGGGCGGTGGTACGGACCCGTCCAACTCGGATCAGGCCGCCGGTGCCGGCTCCTGCGCCAGTTCCCTGTGATCGCGCAGCGCCGTCCGGTACGCCGCCAGTCGGGCCGTGCGGCCGATGGTGAGGGCGCCGACCAGTCGGCCTTCGCGATGGTAGGTGACCTCCAGGTGCCGGCCGGCCAGGTCGTGCTCGACGATGCGCGCCTCGTCCGCGACCGCGGGCAGGCCCACCGAGCGGATTCGCGCGCCGTGCAGGTCGGCCCAGAAGGACGGCACCGTCGTGAACGGGGCCGGCGTCCCGGCCGCGAGTAGTGTCGCCGCGGCAGCGGCGCCCTGCTCCACGGCGTTCGTCCAATGGCCGAGGGTCAGGCGGGCACCGCCCGCGAGCGGCTGCGGCACCCGGGCGACATCGCCCGCGGCGACCACCCCGTCCACGATCGAGCCGTCGGGGCGCAGCGCCCGTAGATACGGGTCGCAGTGGACGCCTCCGTCGACGGCCATGCCGGAGCCGGCCAGCCAGCCGGTCGCCGGGGCGGAGCCGAGCGCCAGCAGGACCACGTCGGCGCGGACGGTGTCGCCGGTGGCCAGTTCGACACCGGTGACGTGTCCGTTCGCCCCGGCGCGGAAGCCGGTGACGGTGGTGCGCGTGCGCAGGTCGATACCTGCGGCGCGGTGCAGGGCCCCCACGTAGGCGCCGGCGGCCGGGCCGACGGCCCGGCCCAAGGG
>NZ_NCTE01000431.1 GCF_002114215.1 Streptomyces sp. 13-12-16
AGGCGGGCCTCGCCATGGCCGGGGGCGACCCCGCCGCCGACGACCGCTACACCGCCGCGCTCGACGCCGCCACCCGCCTCGACGCCTGGGACGCCGAACGCCGCGTCGACGTCGCCCTGGCGGCCCTCGGTGCCTGCACCGACCGGGAGCGGCCGCTGTCGGCCCTGTCGGTCGGACAGCGCTACCGCGTCCGGCTGGCGTGCCTGCTCGGTGCGCGGCACGACGTCCTGCTGCTCGACGAGCCGACCAACCACCTCGACTCCGGCGGCCTGGACTTCCTGACCCGCAGGCTCCGCGAACACGACGGCGGCCTCGCCGTCGTCAGCCACGACCGGGCGCTGCTGCGCGACGTCGCGGACCGGTTCCTCGACCTCGACCCCACCCGCGACGGGAGGCCGCGCCTGTACGCCGGCGGCTACGCCGCGTGGGAGGAGGCCCGGCGTCGTGAGCGCGAACGCTGGGAGCAGGACCACGAGCAGCAGCAGAGCGAGCACCGGCGGCTGCAGGACGCGGTGTCGCGGGCCCGCGACCGGCTCTCCACCGGCTGGCGGCCGGAGAAGGGAACCGGCAAGCACCGGCGCCAGTCCCGCGCGCCGGGCGTCGTACAGGCCCTGAACCGGCAGCAGGAGGCGCTGGACGCGCACCGGCTCGACGTGCCGGAGCCGCCGCCCGCCCTGCGGTGGCCCCGGCTGGGTGTCCGCCCGGGCGCGCCG
>NZ_NCTE01000432.1 GCF_002114215.1 Streptomyces sp. 13-12-16
GGAACGCGCGCACCCCGGACGCGATCAGTTCGTCCCGCTCCTCGTCCGGAAGGGCCAGGCCCCCCTGGTAGGTGCGGTCATTGATCTCGCCGGCGGTCAGCTGCAGGAAGTGGCTCGCGGCGCGCTCCGGGTCCGGGGCGTCGAGCAGCCCGTCCTCGGCCAGTTCACGGAAGCGGGCCGCCACCCCCTTGAGGGCGCGGTCGGGACCGGCGGCACGCCAGGCGTCCAGGAACTCCCGCGGGATGTGGCCGACCTCGGCCCGCAACTGCCGTACGACGGCGAAGTGGTCGTGGTGCCGGTACATCGGCGACATCCAGGCGTGCGCGAAGCCGATGAGGTCGGCCTCCAGGTCCGTGACCTTGTGCAATCGCCGGTCGACGGCGTCGAGATGGGACCGTACGACCTCCTCCGAACCCTCCACCACGACGACGCGGAAGAGCTGCGCCTTCCCTTCCGGGAAGTGGTTGTAGATCGTGCGGGTGGAGACCCCGGCCTCCTTGGCGATGGAGTCCATGCCGGCGCGGGTGTAGCCGTCGCGCCCGAAGACGCGGCGCGCTCCCCGCACGATCGCCTGCCGCTTCTCCGCCAGCCCTTGTCTCACGCGTCCTGCCCCTTCCTGTCACCGGTCACGGTATCCGGACCGGGAAAGTTACAACGCTCGTTGCACTTATTGCCATGAGCGTTGTACTTTCTCGGTATGACCAACTCACCAGCGTCCTCTCCGCGTTCGCACACCGCCCACACGGCCGATGCCCCCACGAGCGGTCTCCCGGCGGACGCCCCCCTGCGTGTCGCCGTCCTGATCGGCTCGACCCGCGAGGGCCGCTTCGCCCCCGTCGTCGCCGACTGGTTCCTGCGGTTCGCCGCCCCGTACGACGACCTCGAACTGGACCCCCTCGACCTGGCCGAGCACCCCCTGCCCGACGTCGTCTCCCCCGCGGCCCACCCGGAGGCCGCCGAGGTCACGGAGCGCCTGGCGGCGGCCGACGCCTTCGTCGTGATCACCCCCGAGTACAACCACAGCTTCCCCGCGCCCCTGAAGAACGCCATCGACCTGCACTACACCCAGTGGCAGGCCAAGCCGGTCGGCTTCGTGTCCTACGGGGGCCTGGCCGGCGGTCTGCGCGCGGTCGAGCAACTGCGGCTGGTCTTCGCCGAACTGCACGCCGTCACGGTCCGGGACACGGTGAGCTTCCACAACGCGTGGGAGAACTTCGCCGAGGACGGCTCCCTGCTGCGGCCCGAGGTGCCCGAAGGGGCGGGCAAGGCGATGCTGGACCAGCTGAGCTGGTGGGGGCGGACACTGCGGGCCGGGCGCGACCGTGCCCCGTACGGGGAGCGATGAGCACCGCCCTCCCGGCGCGGACCGGGGGAAGCGGCGGAAGCGGGGGACCGTCCCTGCCCGCCGTCCCCCGGCACGTCCTGGCCCTCGCGGGCGTCATGGTGCTCGGTTCGTTCATGACGGTGCTCGACATGACCATCGTCAACGTCGCCCTGGACCACCTGGCGCGCGCCTTCGACGCGCCCCTGTCCGTCGTCCAGTGGACGGTGACCGGTTACTCGCTGGCGCTGGCGACCGTCATCCCGGTCACCGCGTGGGCCGTGGGCCGGTACGGCGCCAAGCGGGTCTTCCTCACCGCCGTCGCGCTCTTCACGCTCGGCTCGGGGCTCACCGGCCTCGCCTGGAACGCGGGTTCACTGATCGCGTTCCGCGTGGTGCAGGGACTCGGCGGCGGCATGATCGTGCCCGTCGCGATGACGGTCGTCCTGCGCGCCGCCCCGCCGGAACGCAAGGGCACGATGATGGGCGTCCTCGGCATCCCCGTCCTCGTCGGCCCCATGGCGGGCCCGGTCCTCGGCGGCGTCCTCACCGACGCGCTGTCCTGGCGCTGGATCTTCTTCGTCAACGTTCCGGTCGGCGCCCTCGCCCTGCTGCTCGGCGCCCGGGTCATGCGCGACGACGACGGGCGGACCCGCCGTCCGCTGGACCTGGCCGGACTGCTGACCCTCTCCCCGGGCCTGGCCGCCCTGCTGTACGGGCTGACGCTGGGCGGCGAACGCGGCGGCTTCGGCACTCCAGGAGTGGCCGTCCCGGTCGTCGCCGGTACGGCGCTGGTGGCCGCCTTCGCCGTGCGGGCGCTGCGGGCGGACCACCCCCTGCTCGACCTGAGACTGCTGCGGAGGGCGTCGGTCGGCCGTGCGGTGGTGACCATGGTGCCGTTCTCGGCCGCGTACTTCGGCTCGATGATGCTCGTACCGCTGTACTGGCAGCAGGAGCGCGGCCTGTCCGCCACACACGCGGGAATGCTGACGCTCCCCCAGTTCCTCTGCAGCGGAACGGTGATGCAGATCTCCAGCCGGATCTCGGACCGGGTGGCGCCGCGCGCGATCGTCGTCCCCGGCGTTCTGGTCGCCGTCGCGGGTTTCCTCGCCTTCGCCGTCCAGGCCGGCTCCGACGCACCTCACTGGCGCCTGGTCGCCTCCCTCGCCGTCATGGGCACCGGGGTCGGCATGACGAACATGCCCGTCATGGCCTCCGCCACGCGCGGCCTCGCGGGCACCGAGGTGGCCGCCGGCAGCACGGCGCTGAACATCGTCTCCCAGACGGCGGCGTCCGCCGGCACGGCGCTGGCGGCTTCGCTGCTGACGGCGACGGACGCGTTCCGCACGACGCTGCTGTGCGGGGCGGGCCTGATGGCGCTGGCGCTGCCGATGGCGACGCGCCTGCCGAAGCACCGGCCGTAGCGGCACCGGCCGGACCGCCGGACCGCGCACGCAGGCGCCGACGGCATGGTGCGTCCGGAGCCGTCACCATGGAGGCCCGTGTCACCCGTCCCCGGAAACCGGAGGTGGTACGGCATGTTCCGCTGCGTGGGGCGGAACAACGCAGACATGTCAAAGGGAACGCGCTCGACGCTTGTCGTCGTCCTCCTGGTCTGGAGCCTGTTCGCCTTCCCATGGTTCGACAAGGGCTGCGACATCGCGGAGGCGTACACGGCGGTCATCAAGTACGGAGTGCCGGAGGGCCTGGAGCCCTTGCCCGCTTGTTACGGCTGAGGACTCGTCACACGGGTCGCCGACCGCCGTCCGGTGCGGGCGCGGCCGGGTCCCGGTGAGCCCGGGACCCGGCCGCGCTGTCATCCGGCTGCGAGCAGGTGCTCCAGGGCCCTGGCCGTCTCCGGATGGCGAGTCGTGAGCGCGGCACCTCCCGACGGGGCCGGTCCGGCTGTCGCCGCCCAGCCGTCGTCGCAGCCGAGCAGCCCGGCCACCGCGTCGCACGCCGCCGGGTGCGCGGCCAGCAGTCCCACGCCCGACG
>NZ_NCTE01000433.1 GCF_002114215.1 Streptomyces sp. 13-12-16
GGTGCCTCGGCTGCCAGGGCCGGTCGGGAGCCCCCTCCGGCGGCGGCGCGAACGGGTTGCCGTCCTGGGGCTCCCGGGCGCCTTCGTCACCACGGCGCCCGTCGTCGCCGCGGGGCGCGTCGGGCGGCGAGGCGGGGCGCTCCCGCAGCAGCACGGCGCTCCGCTCCCCTCCCTGGGCGGACTGCTGGGGAAACGTGAGAAGTCGCAGGCTGCGGTCCGGCATCAAGTGAGCGTCTTCCCCTTAATGAAGCACGGCGTGGTCCGGCGTGGCCGCCTCGCACGACGTATTCGACTACGACTGGGCTGGTGAACCGGTGCGTTCCCGTCGGCTCTGCGCTGCCCGGGTCCGTCATCCTGTCAACGCCCGGTGCGCGGTTCGCGTTCCCACGCGCTCCGACGTTCCAGGACCGGCTCTTCCCAGACGCTACCTTCCGGCCACGCCCCCGTCCCGTGGGGGCCGCCCGGTGTGCCGGTATCGTTGCTGACGGTCGGCCGCTTCGTAGGCTTCCCCGTATCCGGGGGCCCGAAGCATTCGTACGAATACACAAAGCGCTGTGCCGTCGACCGCACGGACGCTCCCCGAGAAAGGGCCCCACCGTGGCCGCCAAGCCCGTGGCCGAGCGCGCCAGGCGTCTCGTCGTGCTGGTCTCCGGATCCGGCACCAACCTCCAGGCGCTCCTCGACGAGATCGCCGCCACCGGCGCCGAGGCGTACGGGGCCGAGGTCGTGGCCGTCGGCGCCGACCGCGAGGGCATCGAGGGACTGGCCCGCGCCGAGCGCGCCGGGCTGCCGACCTTCGTGTGCAAGGTCAAGGACCACCCGACCCGCGAGGCGTGGGACGCGGCGCTCACCGAGGCCGTCGCCGCCCACGAACCCGACCTCGTGGTGTCCGCCGGGTTCATGAAGATCGTGGGGAAGGAGTTCCTCGCGCGCTTCGGCGGGCGGTTCGTCAACACCCACCCCGCCCTGCTGCCCAGTTTCCCCGGGGCCCACGGCGTACGGGACGCACTCGCGTACGGCGCCAAGGTCACCGGCTGCACCGTCCACTTCGTCGACGACGGCGTCGACACCGGACCGATCATCGCGCAGGGCGTGGTGGAGGTCCGGGACGAGGACGACGAGAGCGCTCTGCACGAGCGCATCAAGGACGTCGAGCGAAGGCTGCTCGTCGAGGTCGTGGGGCTCCTCGCCCGCAACGGCTACCGCATTGAGGGACGAAAGGTAGTTATCCAGTGACCGCCGAGAGCAACAAGCGGGCCATCCGACGGGCGCTCGTCTCCGTCTACGACAAGACCGGCCTCGAGGACCTCGCGCGCGGCCTGCACGAGGCCGGCGTGGAGCTCGTCTCCACCGGGTCCACCGCCGCGAGGATCGCCGCCGCGGGCGTCCCCGTCACCAAGGTCGAGGAGCTCACCGGCTTCCCCGAGTGCCTGGACGGCCGCGTCAAGACCCTGCACCCGAAGGTCCACGCCGGCGTCCTCGCCGACCTGCGCCTGGAGGACCACCGGCGGCAGCTCGCCGAGCTGGGCGTGGAGCCGTTCGACCTCGTCGTCGTGAACCTCTACCCGTTCCGCGAGACCGTCGCCTCGGGCGCCACGCCCGACGAGTGCGTGGAGCAGATCGACATCGGCGGCCCGTCGATGGTGCGCGCAGCCGCCAAGAACCACCCCTCGGTCGCCGTCGTGACCAGCCCCGCCCGCTACGGCGACGTCCTCGCCGCGGTCCAGGACGGCGGCTTCGACCTCACCACCCGCAAGCGGCTCGCCGCGGAGGCCTTCCGGCACACGGCCGCGTACGACGTGGCGGTGGCCTCCTGGTTCGCCTCCGAGTACGCCCCGGTCGACGCTGCGGCCGACAGCGGCTCCGCCGCGGGGCAGTTCCCCGACTTCCTCGGCGCCACCTGGGAGCGCAAGAACATCCTGCGCTACGGCGAGAACCCGCACCAGCCCGCGGCCCTGTACGTGTCCGGCACGGGCGGTCTCGCCGAGGCCGAGCAGCTGCACGGCAAGGAGATGTCGTACAACAACTACACGGACACGGACGCCGCCCTCCGTGCCGCGTACGACCACGACGGGCCGGCCGTCGCGATCATCAAGCACGCCAACCCCTGCGGCATCGCGACCGGCGCGGACGTCGCCGAGGCGCACCGCAAGGCGCACGCCTGCGACCCGCTGTCCGCGTTCGGCGGCGTGATCGCGGTCAACCGCCCGGTGTCCAAGGAGATGGCCGAGCAGGTCGCGGAGATCTTCACCGAGGTCATCGTCGCGCCGGACTACGAGGAGGGCGCCCTCGACGCCCTCACCAAGAAGAAGAACATCCGCGTGCTGCGCGCCCCGGAGGCCCCCTCCGCCCCGGTCGAGGTCAAGCCGATCGACGGCGGCGCCCTGCTCCAGGTCACCGACCGCCTCCAGGCCGAGGGCGACGACCCGGCCACCTGGACGCTGGCCACCGGCGAGGCCCTCTCCGAGGCGGAGCTGGCCGAGCTGGCCTTCGCCTGGAAGGCGTGCCGCGCGGTGAAGTCCAACGCGATCCTGCTCGCCAAGGACGGCGCCTCCGTCGGCGTCGGCATGGGCCAGGTCAACCGCGTCGACTCCGCGAAGCTGGCGGTGGAGCGGGCGGGCGCCGAGCGCGCGGCCGGTTCCTACGCCGCCTCGGACGCGTTCTTCCCGTTCCCCGACGGCCTGGAGATCCTCACCGAGGCCGGGGTGAAGGCCGTGGTCCAGCCCGGCGGCTCGGTCCGCGACGAACTGGTCGTCGAGGCCGCGAAGAAGGCGGGCGTGACAATGTACTTCACGGGCACGCGCCACTTCTTCCACTGACGGGTCCCTCCGCCCGGCCGCTCGTGCGAGCGGCCGGGCGGAGGTGTCCTACTTGTCCACCTCGTACCGGCCGGTCTCCAGGAAGTACCGCAGCTCCTCCGGCGTACCGTCGATGACCTCTTCCGCGGCCGCGCGGAGGGCGTCGCTGATGTCCGGATCGGCCAGCATCCGCGCGACGGCCACGCGGTCGTCCTCGGCCTGCGCGAGGCGGTAGCCGGTCTCCAGCCAGGTGCGGAGCTTTTCGGGGGTGGGCGCGTCGAGGAGTGCGTAGATCTCCTGCTTGACGCGCTTTCCTGCGTAGGGCTTGCCGAGGATGGTGAAGAGGGCGACCTTGTCGTCCTCGTACTGGGCGAGGCGGTAGCCGGTCTCCAGCCAGGTGCGGAGCTTTTCGGGGGTGGGCGCGTCGAGGAGTGCGTAGATCTCCTGCTTGACGCGCTTTCCTGCGTAGGGCTTGCCGAGGATGGTGAAGAGGGCGACCTTGTCGTCCTCGAACTGCGCGAGCCGGTAACCGGTCTTGAGGAACTCGCGCATGTCCTCCACGGTGCCGTCGAGGGCCTCGTTCGCCTCCCGCTCGACGCCCCTGCCGGAGTCCGGGTCGGCCAGGATGCGGGCGATGGCGAAGCGGAGCTCCTCCTCCGACATCTCGTCCACCGGCGTACCGGGGTCGTCCGCCACCGTGACGGCGACGGACGACGGCGCCGCGTCCGCGGCGAAGGCCGGGCCGGTGAGGAGGAGGGCCGGCGTGAGTGCGGTGGCGGTCACCAGCAGAACACCGCGGGTCAGTCTCATACGTCAACCTGCCTTGTGGGTAAGGGGTTTCAGGGAGGCGGCGATCGCCGCCCCCGAACACCCTGCCACCGTCCGCCCCGGAGATCACTGCCGGAACCAGGCAGTCCTGACGCCCCGTCACTGCCGGGCGGCGGGACCCCGCGCCTCCGCGCGCTTCAACGCGGTCCCGCGCAGCGCGAGGAAGTCCTCCACCAGGGCCGTACGGGCGGAGGGCAGCGCCTTCTCCACCTTCTCCTGGGCGCGGGCGATGTGTTCGGCGAGACCGGCCTCCACCTGGCAGACGGCGTCCTGCCCGGCGGTCCTCAGTTCCTCGCGCCCGGTGGCACGCAGGGCCTCCCGGTCGGAACCGGCGGCGTCGAGCCGCTTCCTCAGCGCCTTGAGCGGGTCCTCGCGGTGCGCGTACGGGGAGCCCCCGTCGCGCATGCACGCGGCCCGCTTCCGCTCGGCCGACTTCACGAGGGAGTGGTCGGGCGTGTCCGTCACGACCGAGTTGCGAAGGCTCTGCACCGAGTGGTGGATCCGGTCCCACGAAGCGCCGTACAGCGCCCGGCGCGCCACGGAGACGCAGGAACCGGTGGCCACGGACACGGTCGGCTCGTCGGGCAGTTCGATCTCCTCACGCGGCCCGTCCGCCGCCCCCTCGAGCGCGCCCTCCCACGCGCGGCGGTCACGCTCGGCCGGCGCCGACACCCGTCGGGCGTTCGGGTCGGCCGGGGGCTTCCTCGGCCTCTCCGCGGTCAGGCCGTAGCCGTCCTGGGCCGCCCGGCTCCGCGTCAGCAGGCCGTACCTGGAGGTCACCCATCCCCGGCAGACGGCGGACCGGGACCCGCACCTGAACGGCCGGGGCCCACGCTGGTCCCCTCGTACTTCAACTGGGGCGAGCCGGTCGCCTACGCCGACCCGGGGCTGCCGCCCGTGCCCTGGTACTCGCTGCTGCACGAGCCAGGGCCCCGCCCTCCGAGCGCCGACGACCCCGGGCGGTCCCTGACGAACCTGCTCGGGCGAGCCCGCGCGGTCGCCCTGCACGCCGCGTCCGGCGGCGCCACGACCGGTGAGATCGCCCGCGCCGCCGGGGTCCCGGCCT
>NZ_NCTE01000434.1 GCF_002114215.1 Streptomyces sp. 13-12-16
ACTACGTCGTCGCCGCGCCGCCACGGCGGGTCCCGCCGCCACCGGCCCCGCAGGACGCCGGGACCTGGGCGGCGACGCAGTCGGCCGTGCACGGGGGCGAGACGCTGGTGGAGCTGTCGGTGCAGGGGACCTCCGACACGGCCGTCGTCCTCACCGCGCTGCGGGTCCGCGTGGCCGGCCGTTCCGATCCCGCGCCGGGGAACGCGTACGCCATGGACCAGGGCTGCGGCGGCGCGCTCACCCCGCGCTCCTTCGACGTGGACCTGGACAAGGACCGGCCCGTCGCCCGCGCGGTCGCCGGGAACGACGCCGGTACGCCGATCCCGGCCGTGCGCATGCCCTACCGGGTCTCCGCGACCGATCCGGAGGTGCTGCGGGTCACCGCCCGCACCGCGGACTGCGACTGCCGCTGGTACCTGGAGCTGGACTGGTCCTCGCAGGGCCGCACCGGCACGGTCCGCGTCGACGACCACGGCCGCCCGTTCCGCACCAGCGGCATCGGGGGCCTGCCCCACTACGAGTACGACACCTCGGCACGCGGCTGGAAGCCCCGCCTCCAGTGAAATCCCCTACGGACGCGGCACGTTGCGCAGGTTGGAGCGGGCCATCTGCACCATCCGGCCGACCCCGCCGTCCAGCACGATCTTGGAGGCGGACAGGGCGAAACCGGTCACCATCTCCTTGCTGATCCTCGGCGGGATGGACAGCGCGTTGGGATCGGTGACGATGTCGACGAGGGCCGGGCCCTTGTGCCTGAACGCGGACTTCAGCGCCCCGGCGAGCTCCTTCGGCTTCTCCACCCGCACCCCGTGGGCGCCGCACGCGCGGGCGACGGCGGCGAAGTCGGGGTTCTTCATGGCGGTGCCGTGCGAGGGCAGTCCGGCGACCAGCATCTCCAACTCGACCATGCTCAGCGAGGAGTTGTTGAACAGGACGACCTTCACCGGCAGGTCGTACTGCACCAGGGTGAGGAAGTCCCCCATCATCATGGTGAATCCGCCGTCGCCTGACATCGACACGACCTGCCGGCCCCGGTCGGTGAACTGCGCCCCGATCGCCATCGGCAGCGCGTTCGCCATCGAGCCGTGGGAGAAGGAACCGATCACCCTGCGGCGGCCGTTGGGCGAGATGTAGCGGGCCGCCCAGACGTTGCACATGCCGGTGTCGACGGTGAACACGGCGTCGTCGTCGGCCATCTCGTCCAGTACGGACGCCACGTACTCGGGGTGGATCGGCACATGCTTGTCCACCTTCCGCGTGTACGCCTTCACCACCCCCTCCAGCGCGTCCGCGTGTTTCCTGAGCATCCGGTCGAGGAACTTCCGGTCGTCCTTGACGCGGACCCGCGGCGTCAGGCAGCGCAGCGTCTCCTTCACGTCGCCCCACACCGCCAGGTCCAGCCGGGAGCGCCGGCCGAGGTTCTCGGGCCGCACGTCGACCTGGACGATCCTCACGTCGTCGGGCAGGAAGGCGTTGTACGGGAAGTCGGTGCCGAGCAGGATCAGCAGGTCGCACTCGTGGGTGGCCTCGTAGGCGGCTCCGTAGCCGAGCAGTCCGCTCATGCCGACGTCGTACGGGTTGTCGTACTGGATCCACTCCTTGCCGCGCAGGGCGTGCCCGACCGGGGACTTGATCTTCTGGGCGAACTCCATGACCTCGGCGTGCGCGCCCTTGGTGCCGGCGCCGCAGAACAGGGTGACCTTCCCGGCCTCGTCGATCATGTCGACGAGGCGGTCGATCTCGGCGTCGCCGGGGCGGACCGTGGGCCGGGAGGTGACGAGGGCGGTCTCGGCGGACTTCTCGGGGGCGGCGTGGTCGGCGATGTCGCCCGGGAGGGTGACGACGCTGACGCCGGAGCGGCCGACGGCGTGCTGGATGGCGGTCTGCAGCAGCCGGGGCATCTGCTGCGGGCTGGAGATCATCTCGCTGTAGTGGCTGCACTCGCGGAACAGCTGGTCGGGATGGGTCTCCTGGAAGTAGCCCAGGCCGATCTCGCTGGACGGGATGTGGGAGGCGAGGGCGAGGACCGGGGCCATGGAACGGTGGGCGTCGTACAGGCCGTTGATGAGGTGGAGGTTGCCGGGCCCGCAGGAGCCGGCGCAGGCGCCCAGTCTGCCGGTGACCTGGGCCTCGGCACCGGCGGCGAAGGCGGCGGTCTCCTCGTGCCGTACGTGGATCCAGTCGATGGCGGAGTTGCGGCGCACGGCGTCCACGACGGGGTTGAGGCTGTCTCCGACGACGCCGTAGAGGCGTTTGACCCCCGCGCGGGTGAGGATGTCGACGAACTGTTCCGCGATGTTCTGTTTGGCCATGGCTTCCGTCTGCCCCTCGGGTGTCGAAGATGCCTGACGGGTTCCATGAATTCACACGGCGCGCGCTCACGCCTCCCAGACGGCGACGGCCGTACGGTCGTCCGCGTACCCCTTGACCCGCACCTGGGTGTCGGCGAGGAACGCGGCGAGGCCGGGCGGTCCGGGGCGGGACCACCGGTCGGCGAGGTGGGCGCGGAGCTCCCGTTCGCCGCGCAGGGGGTCGGCGAGGCCGGTGCCGCACATCAGCAGGGTGTCACCCGGGCGGGCTATGGAGGTGCGGAAGCGGAAGGGTTCGCGGGGTGGTCCGGGGGCGGGCTCGTACGGGCTCGGGGGTGTGGGGATGCCCAGGTCCATGGTGAGGCGGTCGCCGTCGGGGGTCTCGGCGGGCGGTGAGCCGAAACCGACCACGGGTTCGCCCTTGACCTCGGTGACCTCGGGTTCGATGTCCTGCCACGCGCCGCCCCGCAGCCGGAACAGCCCGCCGGGGCCGACGCCGAAGAAGACCCGGGTGCGGCACTCGGGGTCGGCGGGCAGCAGGAGGCAGCGCAGGGTGGCCGCGTAGGCGTCGGGTTCGAGGCCCTGCTCGGCCGCGGCGGCACGGAGCCTGCCGAGGCTGCGGTCGGTGAGGCGGTGCAGGCCGGACTTGAGGTCGCCGCGCCGGGCGGCCCTGATGTCGTCGACGAGGCGGGCGTGGCTGCGGCCCACCGCCTCGCCGATCCACCGGCAGGCGTCGGCGGCGG
>NZ_NCTE01000435.1 GCF_002114215.1 Streptomyces sp. 13-12-16
CCCATGCCGACCGCCGCACCCGCCACCCCCGCCGCACCCCCGGCCCCGCCCGCCCCCGCTCCCGGCACCGGGAAGATCAACCTCGACAAGGGCCGGGTCAGTCTCCAGAAGAACCAGACCGTCTCCCTGATCAAGGGCGGTCAGCCGCTGCTGTCCCAGGTCAAGATGGGGCTCGGCTGGGAGCCGGCCTACCGCGGCAAGGACATCGACCTCGACGCCTCGGTCATCGCCTACGGCCCGCAGCGCAACCACATCGACAGCTGCTACTTCGGCAAGCTCCAGATCGTGAACGGCGCGATCCGCCACTCCGGCGACAACCTCACCGGCGAGGGCGGCGGGGACGACGAGGTGATCACCGTCGACCTCGGCCGGCTCCCCATGGACGTCACCGGCCTGGTCTTCACGGTCAACTCCTTCTCCGGCCAGAAGTTCACCGAGGTCGCCAAGGCGTACTGCCGTCTGCTGGACGCCACCACGGGCGAGGAACTGGTCCGCTTCGACCTCACCGGCGCCGAACCGCAGACGGGCGTGATGATGGCGAAGCTGATCCGCCAGTTCTCCGGCGAGTGGGAGATGACCGCGATGGGCGACTTCGTGAAGTCCCGCACCGTACGGGGGATGGTGAAGCCGGCCGCCCAGGCGCTGTAACCACTCCCGCGAGCCGTCGGGCGCCCCCGCTCAGGGGGCGCCCTGAGCCCGCAGTCCGGTCATCAGCAGCTCCAGGTACCGGCGGATCTGCGTACCCTCCCCGCCCGCCAGCTCCGAGGCCGTCGCCACCCCGTGGGCCAGCCGCAGCACGTCGACGGGCTCGACGTCGCGCCGCAGCACGCCCGCCTCCCGCGCCGCCCCGACCAGCCGGGACACCGCGCCCTTCAGCGGATCGCAGCACTCCGTGCCGCCGTCCCCGACGGCGGCACCCAGCAGTGCCCGCAGCCCCCGGATCCGGAGCATCCCGGCGCCGAGTTCGTTCAGCCACTCCACCAGTGCCTCGCCCGGGGGCAGTTGCCCGGCCAGTTCACCGGCCCGCGCCGCGATCGACTCGATGCGGTCGACGTAGGCGGCCTCCAGCAGCGCCTGACGCGTCGGGAAGTGCCGGTAGAGCGTCCCGGACCCGACGCCCGCCCGCTTGGCGATGTCGTCGAGCGAGGCGCCCTCGCCGTGCGCGGCGAACGCCTCCACCGCGGCCTCAAGGAGCAGTTCGCGATTGCGGCGGGCGTCCGCGCGCATGGACCTGACCTGCGCCATCAGCCACTCCTCACCACCGGGAACCCTCCCCCACCCTATCGAGCGGGGGACGGGGAGGGCCCCGGTTCCGGGCAGCCCCTCACGCGGCCCACGGCCAGTCGGCGTCCCGGCCGGCCTCCAGCAGCGGAACCATCCGGAAGGCCGCGTCGGAGAGACCGCCGAAGGTGTGCCGGTTCGCGGTGCCCGACGGGCCGTGGCCCGCGCGGTATCCGGCGAGGTTCCAGGTGTAGACCGGTACCTCGGCCGGAACCTGCTCGGTCGGGTCGCCGTGGTGGAACGGCACCGGCTTGCTCGTCGAACCCGAGCGGTCGACGAGCGCCAGGGTGCGGCCTGGCGGCGCGGGCACGCTGGCCGGCGAGTGACTGTGTGCTGGTCCAACAGGCAGCACGGCCACCACGTGTGCTGACTGGTTGCGTGCCGTAGAAGGCGAACTCCGGTCAAGGTCGCGTACGTGCACAGGTCAATGTCTCCGCACCCGTGGAGGGTGCCACGGAAGCGCCAGTAACAACACCGTTTGCGATCCACAGACGCGACGGAGGCACCTCGACGCTGTAGACCTTCCTCACGCCAACCGTCGACACAGACACGACCCGGTCCCACATGATTGCATCTGCGTAACCACGAGGGCCGGTCGCAGATCGACGGGACGCTCGTCCCCGTGCGGCCAAGGCCGCCAGGGCCGCAGCCTTGTACTCCGTCCGCAGCCTCACCGTCTCACTCAATCGCACAACAGAACGCCCATCAGCCACACGGAGCCGCCAGAGTGGCTTCATGCTGTGGTTGTTCCTCTTGCTGCTGACATGGCTCTGGATGCCAAGTCGAAGCAGCTCGTCGCCGAGTCGGCGGACGAGATTTTCGGAGATATTGGCGAATTCGACCTGTCGCGCCCCCACCGAGCCATCGCTGTCAAACAGACCGGCTACAAGGCCGCAGACAAACTCACGACTGTACGAAAGGTCAGCTACTCGCTTTTCTTCGCCTTTCAAACCCCATACCTGGTGCGTGGCCAGCAGGTCGCGCAACGCGTTGCGATGCCACTCGGGATCAGTGAGACGAACCCGCAGCCAGGTGCCGCTGTCGTCTACCCGAACCTGACAGCCATGCCTGGCGGCGTAGTCGCGCATCTGCTGGAGCGTTCCGTCGTCATGTCCCGCCCAGGTCGGAGTCCTTCCGGTCATATTGCCGTCTCCAAGCATCGAGCCGACGAACCAACCATCCCACTCGTCCCCGAGGCTCCCGAAAAAGTCTGCGTTCAGTGGTGCCGGGATAGCACACCCCGGCACCAACTCTGCCGTTGCCTTCCAGGTCGGACGGCGTGAGCCCGCGCGACTACGCACCGCCCATCGATGGTTTGCTGTCACTTCGACAAGCCGACCCGAAGCGAGCCGGACGGCGAAGACGGGCTGCATACCGTTACTGATCCAGCGCATGGGCAGGACACCAACCAGGTTGCCGACCGTATGGTCCCGCGGTGGATACGGGCGTCCGAGCCTGGCTTCCCGCAGGTCCCACTCCTTGTCGAAGGCGAGCACAGCAAGTTCTTCCGTAACGACGCGCTCCACAGGCGCGACTGCGCCATCCGGAAGCCAGACCGGAGTTCCCTCGGCGAGACCCTCGAAGGTGGACATAGATGAACGGTATGTCCACCATGACCGACCACCTGCCAAATCGGATGGGACCACCCGTACGCGTGATTCTCCGTTCTATTTACGCTGCCGCTTCCAGGGCCCGGTGACGGCGAGCATGATGCCGGGTTCCTGGATGTTGGCGTACAGGGTCTTGCCGTCGGGGGAGAAAGTGACTCCGGTGAATTCGCTGAACTCCGGCTCCTCCTCGGTGCCGATGTTCAGTTCGTTGCGGGCGATGGGGTAGGTGCGTCCGCTGTCGGTGGCGCCGAACAGGTGCTGCGCGCCCTCGCCGTCCTCGGCGATGATCAGGCCGCCGTACGGTGAGACGGTGATGTTGTCGGGGCCGTCGAAGGCGCCGTCCTCCGCCGGGTCCCGGTCGGCGCCGAGCAGGACCTTCAGGGTCAGCGTGCGGCGCCCGGGGTCGTAGAACCAGACCTGGCCGTCGTGCCGCACGGGGCTCTCCTCGCGGGCGTACGAGGAGACGATGTACGCCCCGCCGTCGCCCCACCACATGCCCTCCAGCTTGCGGGCGCGGGTGACCTCGCCGGCCCCGAACTGTCCGCGCACGTCGACGGTCCGCGCGTCGCGGTCGGGTACGTCCACCCAGTCGACGCCGTACACCGTGCCGGTCCTCGTGGCGCGGGAGAGGTCGTCGACGTACCGGCCGCCGGAGTCGTAGCACTTGGGCGCCTGGAGGACGCCGGCGTCGTCGGCGAGGGTGCGGAACCTGCCGGGGCCGTGGCGGAAGCCCTCCGGCGGGGTCCACCGGTAGAACAGGCCGTTGGGCTCGTCGGCGTCCTCGGTGAGGTAGGCGTGGCCGCGCCTGGAGTCGATGACGACGGCCTCGTGGTCGTAACGCCCGAAGAACTTCAGCGGTTTGGGGTCGCGGTTGGCGCGCCGGTCGGCGGGATCGACCTCGAAGACGTAGCCGTGGTCCTTGGTCATGCCGTTCTCGCCGGCCCGGTCGGAGTTCTCCTCACAGGTGAGCCAGGTGCCCCAGGGGGTGCTGCCGCCCGCGCAGTTGTTGGCGGTGCCGGCGATGCCGACCCATTCGGCGACGCTGCCGTCCCGGCGCACCTCGACGACGGTGCAGCCACCGGGGGCGGCCGGGTCGTAGACCAGGCCCTCGGCGAGCGGGACGGGGAACTCCCGTTCCTCGCGCGGGCCGTCCATCTCGTGGTTGTTGACCAGGAGGGTGCTGCCGCGGGGTCCGGGGAAGGCGGCGGTGCCGTCGTGGTCGGCGGGCGTGAACTCCCCCGACTCCAGCCGGGTCCTGCCGGCGCGGGTGAGGACGCGGTAGGTGAACCCGGCGGGCAGGGCGAGGAGTCCGGCCGGGTCCGCGACGAGCGGCCCGTATCCGACCCCGTCGTGCCGTCCGGCCGCTTCCCCGGCCCCTTCGTCCGCGCTCCCGGTGTCGGTGGCCGCGAGGGCGTGGGGCGCGGAGGCGAGGGCGGCCACACTGCCCGCCAGTGCGACGCCGGCGATCGCGGACGTCCTGGTGAAGTCCCTGCGGGTGAGCGACATGCTGTCTCCTGTGCCGTGGCTGGACCGTGGAGGGTGGCGAACGCCGTGCGCCCGCCACCCTCCCGCCCATGCCTGAACGCCCGTTGAACACCGGGGGTCACGGTGGTTCTCCCTTACGTGAACCGCCCGGACCCCGCGCGGCACCGGGCGCGGGGCCCGTCCCGTGTCAGGCGTCCCGCGCGGCGCCGGACGCTCGTGGCCCCCGCCGTGCGGGTTTCCCCGCCCCGCTGCCCCTTCCCGTCCCCGAGGGCTGGGCTCCCGGCCCTTTCGCGCCCACACGGCGGAGCCGCATGCCGGCACAGCCCTGGCACACACCCCACCACCCGGCCGCGGGCCACGCGCGTGCGAGAGGCGCGGCGCTCAGCTCCCGTGCTGCGACCGTGCCTTGAACGCCGCCTTCCGCGCTTCCTTCGCGATCCGCTTGTCGGGGTGCAGCCGCCCCATGGCCTCCAGCACGTCCGCGGTGGCCGGGTGCTCCACCCGCCAGGCCGTGTCGAAGAAGCCGCTGTGCTGCCGCGCCAGCCCCTCCACCAGGGAGCGCAGTTCCTCGGAGTTGCCCTCGGCGGCGAGCTGGGCGGCGACCGTGTCGATGGTC
>NZ_NCTE01000436.1 GCF_002114215.1 Streptomyces sp. 13-12-16
CGCCGCCGGCGAGGCACTGGACCGGCACCGCGACGCCTCCGAGGCCGCGGCGGCCGCCGCGCAGGCGGCCCGCACCCCGCGGATCGCCCCGGCCACGGCGTACGCGCTGGGCGTGCTCCACGCCGACCAGCGGCATGAGGTGGAGGCGGCGCGGTACGCGTTCCAGCGGGCCTGGCGGAAGGAAGCCGCCGGCACGTCATAGGGAGGTACCCGGTGAGCACCCCGCGCTCCGCGCACGCGCCGCACCGCACCCTCACCGTCCAGGCCGCCGGCTGCGTCCTGTGGCGCCGCTCCCCCGTGACCGGCGAGCTCGAGCTCTGCCTCGTGCACCGGCCGAAGTACGACGACTGGTCCTGGCCCAAGGGCAAGCTCAAGCGCGGCGAGGACCCGCTGGCCGGCGCCCTGCGCGAGGTCGCCGAGGAGACGGGCCACACCGCCGTCCCGGCCGCCGAACTCCCCAGCGCGCACTACCTGGCCAAAGGCCGCCCCAAACGGGTCCGCTACTGGGCGGCCGAAGCGGTCTCCGGCGCGTTCGCCCCGAACGACGAGGTCGACCGGGTGCTCTGGCTCCCCCCGGAAGCCGCCCGCGCCCGCCTCACCGAGCCCCGGGACGCCGGCCTGGTGGACGCCCTCCTCGCCACCCTCCGCCCGGCACGGTGAGTGTCCCGTTCCCGCCCGGTATCCCCCCGTGTCCTCGACGTGAGCGTTCCGTGACCTCACCGCACCGTCCACAGGGGTTCACCCCTCGTTCATGTACGCCAATCGGCTGCTTCACCTGATCTGCCTAATTTCGGCCTTACGCGATGCGGATCGCCCGAAGGAGAGGGTGACCGTGTCACCCACACTTCGCACGCCGCCGAATTCAGGACGGCGGCACTGGAAGGGACTCAAGTGAAGCTTCAGCGCAAGAACCGGCGGGCCCTCGCTCTCGGCGCTCTCGCCGTCTCCGGCGCCCTGGCCCTCACGGCGTGCGGCTCCGACGACACCGGCAACGGCAGCGGCGGCGACGCCTCCGCCACCACCCAGGCCGGCAACATCGACTGCGGCGACGCCAAGGGCCAGCTCCAGGCCTCCGGCTCTTCCGCCCAGAAGAACGCCATCGACGCCTGGGTCAAGCAGTACGCCGCGGCGTGCAAGGGCGTGCAGGTCAACTACAACCCGACCGGTTCGGGCGCCGGCATCACGGCCTTCACCCAGGGCCAGACCGCGTTCGCCGGTTCGGACTCCGCGCTGAAGCCCGAGGAGATCGAGGCCTCGAAGAAGATCTGCTCCGGCGGCCAGGGCATCGACCTGCCGATGGTCGGCGGCCCGATCGCGGTCGGTTACAACGTCCCGGGCGTCGACGCCCTCGTCCTGGACGCCTCGACCCTCGCCAAGATCTTCGACAGCAAGATCACCAACTGGAACGACGAGGCGATCGCGAAGCTCAACCCCGACGCCAAGCTCCCCGACCTGAAGATCCAGGCCTTCCACCGCTCCGACGAGTCCGGCACCACGGACAACTTCACCAAGTACCTGAAGGCCGCCGCGCCCGACGACTGGAAGTACGAGGGCGGCAAGGCCTGGCAGGCGAAGGGCGGCCAGTCCGCTCCGCAGTCCGCCGGTGTCGCCCAGCAGGTGAAGCAGACCTCGGGCGCGATCTCCTACATGGAGCTGTCCTACGCCAAGGACGGCATGAACACCGTCTCCCTCAAGACCGAGGCCGCCGAGCCGGTCGAGGCCACCATCGAGAACGCCACCGCCGCCATCGGCGCCGCCAAGGTCGTCGGTACCGGCAAGGACCTCGCGCTGGAGCTGGACTACACCCCGGAGGCCGACGGCGCCTACCCGCTCGTCCTCGTCACGTACGAGATCGTCTGCGACAAGGGCAACAAGGCCGACACCCTGCCCGCCACCAAGTCCTTCCTGAACTACATGGCCTCCGAGGACGGCCAGGCCCTGCTGGCCGACGCGGGCTACGCCCCGATGCCCGAGGAGATCATCACCAAGGTCCGCGAGACCATCTCGAGCCTCGCCTGACCCGAGTGTGCGGACCGGCCCCGACCGGGGTGCCGGTCCGCACCGTCCGGTGCACCGCCATCAGGAGCCCCCGGCCGTCGGGAGGCTCCGACCGAGCCGCCCGCCCCGGTGGTTCCGCAGACCGGAGAACCCGATGGACATCACCACACAGAAACCCGCCGCTCCCCCCGCACCCGCACCGGCCGCGTCCGAGGACAAGCGCACCGCACGCGGCGCCACCCGCCCCGGTGACCGGATATTCCTCGGGCTCTCCCGCGGGTCCGGCATCTTCGTCCTGGTCCTCATGGCCGCCATCGCGGCCTTCCTGACCTACCGCGCCGCGCTGGCCATCAGCGAGGACGAGGCCAACTTCTTCACGACCTTCGAGTGGAACCCCACCGGCGTCCCGCCGGAGTTCGGCATCGCGGTCCTGGCCTTCGGCACCGTCGTGTCGTCGATCATCGCCATGGCCATCGCCGTCCCCATCTCGGTCGGCATCGCCCTGTTCATCACGCACTACGCCCCCCGCCGGCTCGGCGGCACCGTCGCGTACGTGATCGACCTGCTCGCCGCCGTCCCGTCCATCGTCTACGGCCTGTGGGGCGCCATCGTCCTGGTGCCGCACATGGACGGCCTCTACGGCTGGCTCGACGACTACCTCGGCTGGACCGGCCTCTTCGCCTGGGAGGGCGGCCCCGCCCGCTCACTGCTCACCGTCGGCATCCTGCTCGCCCTGATGATCCTCCCGATCATCACCAACGTCAGCCGCGAGGTCTTCCGCCAGGTCCCGCGCATGCACGAGGAGGCGGCCCTGGCCCTCGGCGCCACGCGCTGGGAGGTCATCCGCATGTCGGTGCTGCCCTTCGGCCGCTCCGGCGTCATCTCCGCCTCGATGCTGGGCCTCGGCCGCGCCCTCGGCGAGACGATGGCCGTGGCCATGGTGCTCTCGCCCTCCTTCGACATCTCCGCCAGCCTGCTCGACGCCGGCGGCGGCACCTTCGCCCAGAACATCGCCAGCAAGTTCAACGAGGCCACCGTGATGGGCCAGGACGCGCTGATCGCCTCCGGCATGGTGCTCTTCGTCATCACCCTGCTGGTCAACGGCGCGGCCCGCCTGATCATCGCCCGCCGCAAGGAGTACTCGGGGGCCAACGCATGAGCAACGCAACCCTTTCCCCCCAGCCCGGCTCGCTGCGCGGCGCGACCCTGCCCAAGTGGTTCGCCTGGGCCGTCGCCGCCGGCTCCCTCGCCCTGGGCTACGCCGTCAGCGCCGTGGCCGGCCTGAACAGCGACATCCAGTGGGCGCTGATCGCCGCGGTCCTCTTCGTCGTCGGCTCCTACGCCGTCTCCGCGAAGGTCGAGGGCGCCCGCCAGGCCAAGGACCGCACCGCGACCAGCCTGGTCTGGGTCGCCTTCCTGCTGGCCGTGACCCCGCTGGCCTCCCTCCTCTGGGAGACGGCCGAGCGCGGCGTCAAGGTCCTCGACGGCTACTTCCTCACCCACTCGATGGGCGTGGTCGGCGACGCGGAGCCCGGCGGCGGCATCTACCACGCCCTCCTCGGCACCCTGGAGCAGGTCGGCCTCGCTGCCCTGATCTCCGTGCCGGTCGGCGTGCTCACCGCGATCTACCTGGTCGAGTACGGGCGCGGCAGGCTCGCCAAGGCCGTCACCTTCTTCGTCGACGTCATGACGGGCATCCCGTCGATCGTCGCGGGTCTGTTCATCCTGAGCCTGTGGGTCCTCATCCTGGACATGGGCCCGTCCGGCTTCGCCGGTTCGCTGGCCCTGTCGATCCTGATGATCCCGGTCGTCGTCCGCTCCACCGAGGAGATGCTCAAGCTCGTCCCGAACGAGCTGCGCGAGGCGTCCCTGGCGCTCGGCGTGCCGAAGTGGCGCACGATCCTGAAGGTGGTCCTGCCGACGTCGCTCGGCGGCATCATCACCGGCGTCATGCTGGCGATCGCCCGCATCACCGGCGAGACGGCCCCCGTGCTGCTGCTGGTCTGGGGCACGGACTTCATCAACGCCAACCCGTTCCAGGACCCGCAGGAATCGCTGCCGATGTACATCTACCTGCAGTTCGGCGCCGGTTCCGACCCCGCGTACGACCGTGCCTGGGCGGCGGCCCTGACGCTCATCGGCTTCATCATGATCCTCAACCTGCTGGCCCGCGGCATCGCCCGCTGGAAGGCTCCCAAGACCGGTCGCTGAGGCCTCCCCGGACCCGAAAGAAGAAGTGATACCCATGGCCAAGCGCATCGACGTCAGCGGCCTCAACGCCTACTACGGCTCCTTCCTGGCCATCGAGGACATCTCGATGACCGTCGAGCCCCGCTCCGTGACCGCCTTCATCGGCCCGTCCGGCTGCGGCAAGTCCACCTTCCTGCGCACGCTCAACCGCATGCACGAGGTGACGCCCGGCGGCCGGGTCGAGGGCAAGGTCATGCTCGACGACGAGAACCTGTACGGCGCCGGCATCGACCCGGTGGCGGTACGGCGCGAGGTCGGCATGGTCTTCCAGCGCCCGAACCCGTTCCCCACGATGTCGGTCTACGACAACGTGGCGGCGGGCCTGCGCCTGAACGGCAAGTACAAGAAGTCCCAGCTCGACGACATCGTCGAGAAGTCCCTCAAGGGCGCCAACCTCTGGAACGAGGTCAAGGACCGCCTGAACAAGCCGGGCTCGGGCCTCTCCGGCGGTCAGCAGCAGCGCCTGTGCATCGCGCGGGCGATCGCGGTGGAGCCGAAGGTCCTCCTCATGGACGAGCCCTGCTCCGCCCTGGACCCGATCTCCACCCTCGCCATCGAGGACCTGATCGGCGAGCTGAAGGAGCAGTTCACGATCGTCATCGTGACGCACAACATGCAGCAGGCGGCCCGCGTCTCCGACCGCACCGCCTTCTTCAACCTGGCGGCCGTCGGCCAGCCCGGCAAGCTGATCGAGATCGACGACACGGAGCGCATCTTCTCCAACCCGTCGGTCCAGGCCACGGAGGACTACATCTCCGGCCGCTTCGGCTGATCCCCGAACCCCTCGCGGTGCTGCATGGCGGTGCCACCGCGAGGCAAAAAGGGCCCGCTCCCGAAACCGGGGGCGGGCCCTTTCACGTACCTGCATGACCGCGGGCACCACTGCCGCGTAACCGCGGGCAATCGTGCCTCCCCCAGTGCCTCAAAGGCCTGGGAGGTACCCCCAGGGCGATGGGGGTGCCCCCGCCCGAGCGCAGCCGAGGGTGGGGGAGGGTGGGCGCTGGGGGTACCCCCTCTGGGGGAGGCACCCCCGCAAACGCCGGGCTGCGCAACGACCCCCCGCCCAGCACCCACACCGAGTACCGAGCACCGACCGGACCGGCTACAGCACAGCCAGATTCACCAGCCCGAACGACAACGCAGCCACAGCAGCCGCCGCAGGCATGGTGATGAACCACCCGAGGACGATGTTCTTGGCGACCCCCCACCGCACGGCGTTGACCCGCTTCGTCGCACCGACACCCATGATCGCCGAGGTGATCACGTGCGTGGTGGAGATCGGGGCGTGGAAGATGAACGCCGACCCGAACATGATCGAGGCACCCGTGGTCTCCGCCGCGAAGCCCTGCGGCGGGTCCAGCTCGATGATCTTCCGGCCTAGCGTCCGCATGATGCGCCACCCACCCGCGTACGTCCCCGCGGACAGCATCACCGCACAAGCGATCTTCACCCACACCGGAATCGGATCGCCGTAGTCCTCGACGTCCGCGATGACCAGCGCCATCACCACGATGCCCATCGTCTTCTGCGCGTCCTGCAGACCGTGCCCGAGGGCCATCCCCGCCGCGGACACCGTCTGCGCGATCCGGAACCCCCGCTTGGCCTTGTGCGGATTGGCCCGCCGGAAGATCCACAGGATCACGGTCATCACCAGGTACCCGGCGAGCAGACCGACGACCGGCGACACGAACATCGGGATGACGATCTTGTCGACCACCCCGTGCCAGTAGACGGTCGTCCCCCCGGCCAGCGCGGCCCCGACCATGCCCCCGAACAACGCGTGCGACGACGAGGACGGCAGCCCGAAGTACCAGGTGATCAGGTTCCAGACGATCGCCCCGACCAGCGCGGCGAAGAGGATCCCCATCCCCTTCGACCCCTCGGGTGTCTGGATCACACCCTCACTGACGGTCTTGGCGACCCCGGAGCCCATGAACGCGCCGGCGAGGTTCATCACGGCCGCCATCGCCAGCGCCGCCCGGGGCGTCAGCGCCCGCGTCGACACGGACGTGGCGATCGCGTTCGCCGAGTCGTGGAAGCCGTTCGTATACGTGAAGAAGAGCGCGACGCCGATGGTCACGACCAGAGCGAAGGTGTCCATGAAGTGCTCAGGACTCCTTGACGGCGATGGTCTCCACCGTGTTCGCCACGTGCTCGAAGGCGTCGGCCGCCTCCTCCAGTACGTCCACGACCTGCTTGAGCTTCAGCACCTCGATCGCGTCGTACTTGCCGTTGAAGAGGTGGGCCAGCAGCTTGCGGTGGATCTGGTCGGCCTGGTTCTCCAGCCGGTTGACCTCGATCCAGTACTCGGTGAGGTTCTCCATGGTGCGCAGGTGCGGCATGGCCTCCGCGGTCAGCTCCGCCGCCCGCGCCAGGACCTCGATCTGCTGCTCGACGCCCTTGGGCAGTTCCTCGATGTTGTAGAGGACGACCAGGTCGACGGCCTCCTCCATGAAGTCCATGATGTCGTCGAGGGAGGACGCCAGGGCGTAGATGTCCTCGCGGTCGAACGGCGTGATGAACGAGGAGTTCAGCTGGTGGAAGATCGCATGCGTGGCGTCGTCACCTGCGTGTTCCGCGGCCCGCATACGCTCTGCGATCTCGGCCCGGGCGGAGGGGTCCGCCCCGAGCAGTTCCATCAGGAGCTTCGAGCCGGTGACGATGTTGTCCGCGGACGCGGCGAACATGTCGTAGAAGCTCGTCTCCCTGGGGGTCAGACGAAAGCGCACGTGGGGTCCTCGGTGAGCATCGGTTTCGGTCAGGCTGATGCTAGGCGCATCATCCGGCCACGACGAACGGGCCGCCCACCAGTGTCGCCCATCGGGCAGAGTGATGAGTACGGGGGCGGTCCGAGGCCCGTTTCCGGCCGCTGCGCCTGTCATCGGCCAAGAGGCCTATACCCAGCAAAGTTCGTTACCATATACCCGCCAGGGGTATGTGTCGCCCGTCAGTGCACCAGGAGGACGCGATGACGACCACCGAGACCGGCGCGGACGCGCCCTTCGTCCCGGACACGACGGACGCCACGGACACGACGGACATCGTGACCGATCACGACCGCGGCGTCCACGGCTACCACAAGCAGAAGCAGGAGCACCTCAAACGCCTGCGCCGCATCGAGGGCCAGATCCGCGGCCTGCAGCGCATGGTCGACGAGGACGTCTACTGCATCGACATACTCACCCAGGTGTCCGCCTCCACCAAGGCCCTGCAGTCGTTCGCGCTGCAACTGCTGGAGGAGCACCTGCGCCACTGCGTCGCGGACGCGGCCGTCAAGGGCGGCGACGAGATCGACGCGAAGGTCAAGGAGGCGACGCAGGCCATCGCCCGCATGCTCCGGACCTGACCGGCCGTGTCAGGGACGGTCCGGCTCCGCCCGCGCCTCGGCCACCCTCAGCACCTCGTCGATGCTCTCCAGACTGAGCCGCTCCTCGGCGTTGGAGGCGGCGATGATCAGCTCCCCGCAGAGTTCGATCTCGGCGAGCGCCACGTGGTCCTGAACCGGAACCGTCCCACCGCCGAGCGGTGCCACGCGCCTCACCTCACCTCTGTCGTCACCGACTTCCTAGAGTAGGGAGCGCCCTACACACCGCGCATGGCACGGAAGGGCTAGTTCAGGCCGGTCACTCCCGCCTTCCCTCCCGGCCTCACTCCGCGGCGATCCGGCCCGCGTAGATGTCCCCGCCCTCGGGAAGCCGTACGTCGGCCGGGACCCCGAAGTCGTACAGCAGCGTGGTCGAGGCGACCGCCACGGGCTCGTCCTGCCGGCCGTTGACGAAGCTGAACCGGTGCCGGAGCTTGCGGATCCGCCCCTCGTCGTCGAGGTAGGCGTCGAACGGCACCCGCGCGGTGGCGAACCCTTTCGCCGCCGCGCCCAGCGCCTCCCGGTTCGCCTCCGAGGCGTCCCGCGAGGCGTGCCGCAGGTCGGCGGTCCCCCGGTAGTGGCGCACCTTGGCCCCCGCGACCTCGGTCCGTCCCACGAACGTCGCCGACCGCGTCCCCCGCAGCACCTCGGCGGCGGCGAACGGATCGGTCGCCCCGCCGGTGACGAGGTTCCCGTCGGACAGCGTCCCGGTGTCCACCCGCACCCACTTGTCGGCGGGCACCCCGGCCCCCCGGTTCTTCATGAAGAGCGCGCCGGGGGCGAGCAGTTCGGTGATGGGCCGCCGGACGACCTTCCCGGCCGGATCCCGCGGCAGCAGCACCTTCAGCCGCCCGAGCCGCCTGCGGTAGTCGTACACGCCCTCGCCCCGGATGGTGACCCGGGTCCCGCCGGTCGCCATCTCCAGGGAGGTGGTCGCCTTGGAACTCCCGGCGCCCACGAGCGCGTCGGCGGCCCCCCCTCAACACCCGCACCGGATCCCCGACGGGAGCCCCTCCGGTCATGGCGCCGCTGTTCGCACAGCCCAGGCCCCCGAGCCCCAGGCAGCACACAACCCCGATCCCAGCCACCACGCCGCGCATCCGAGCCATGCCCGGTTAACGACCGATAAATGACCCCGTCACGCCGACGAGCAGGGCGCTACCGTGGTCGACGTGCCGCACCAGGACGACGCCCCGCCCCCCGCCCCCCACACCACGACCACCACCGAACAGGGCCGCTTCTGCACAGCCCACTGCACCTGCGGCTGGCGAGGCCCGGCCAGAAGAGCCAGAAGCCAGGCGAGAAAAGACGCCGCGAACCACACGGGGGAGTGACACCCCCTCCGCAACCGCAGGCAGTCATGCCGCTGGGGCGGCGCCCACCCTGCCGCGTAACTGCGGGCAGTCGTGCCTCCCCCAGTGCCTCAAGGGCGATGGGGGTGCCCCCGCCCATGGGGGGTCCCCCCGCTCGAGCGAAGCCGGGAGTGGGGGAGGAGCCGAGAGTGGGGGAGGCACCTCGTAAGCGCCGAGCTGCGGAACAGCCCTTCGCCCAGCGGCAGAAGCGCCGGCTCAGGCAGCCAGGTCCCGCTGCTCCGCCCCGGCCGCCCCGCTCCGCGAGGCCCCCGGAGCAACCCGCCCCCGCTCGCCCTTCCGGCGAGCGGAAACCAGCCACCCACCCCGAGGCGACCGTTCGATCGCCCGCATCAGCGGCGTCAGCAACGCCATGGCGACCGGCGACAACAGCAACGCGACAGCCGTACCGAGCGCGAGCCCGCCCACGACATCCGTCGGATAGTGCACACCCATGTAGACCCGGATGAACCCGCCCAGCAGCCCCAGCACCAGCCCGACGATCCCGAGCCGCCGGTTGACCAGGAACAGTCCCACCGCCAGCGCCATGCAGAGCGTCGCGTGGTCACTGACGAACGAGTAGTCGTCCTTGCCGTCGACCAGGACTTCGAGCCCCTCGTGGTCGAGGAAGGGCCGCCGCCTCTCCACGAAACCACGTATCGGCACGTTCACCAGAACCGCGACGCCCGCCGCCAGCGGGGCCCACACCAGGCCCGCGACGGCCGGAGCCGCGTCCTCGCCGCCCCGCCGCCTGACACCCCACCAGCACCACACCAGCAGCCCCAGCAAGGCGAACAGCAGGCCGAACTCGCCCACGAACTCCATGACGTGGTCGAACCACGTCGGTGCGGCCTTCGCCAGGCCATTGATGTCATAGAGCAGGTCGACGTCGGGGTTCGACCCGGAATCGGCGAGTCCAGCCATGATGCTGCGGCCCCTTCGTCATATCTTCCGGCGTGCGGTTCGCACGCCGTTCCCGCCACCCCCGTGGTTTGTAGATCCGCTCGTCCGATCGGCTACGACAACAGGAACGCACGGCCCCTGTTGATACGTTCCACACTCCACCGAATGATCACGCAGACGTTATCGAAGAGAGATACGTCTCCGCAGCTCAGGGGGTGGGTTAACGCTCAGCTCACACCGTGGTGGGCAGTGCTTTCGCGCCATCCTCGGTGACACGGGTGGCACCAAAGTAGTCAGGAGTGTCGATCGGGTCGAATCGGATCACGGCCCCGGTCCGGGGCGCGTCGATCATGTACCCACCACCGACATAAATACCCACATGCCGGATGGCCCGGGAATTGGTGAGGTCGTCCGAGAAGAACACCAGATCACCCGGCAGCAGTTCGTCCCGCGCGGGATGCGGTCCCGCGTTGTACTGGTCGTTGGCCACGCGCGGCAGCGTGATCCCCACGCTCTCGTACGCCGCCTTGGTCAGCCCCGAGCAGTCGAACCGTCCTCCCTGCTCAGGCGTACCGTTGCCGCCCCACAGGTACAGCGTCCCGAGCTTCGACTGCGCGTACGAGATCGCCCCGGCAGCCTGCTTCGACGGATCCACCCGCCCCACCGGCGCGGCGAAGCTCTCCTCCAGCGCCCGGATCCGCTGGACGTAGTTCTGCGTCTCGGTGATCGCGGGAACCCCACCCGACTTGATGACCCGGTATGCCCCCGCGTTGTAGGCGGCGAGCATGTTGTTCGTTACGTCCCCCGGTACGTCCTTCACGTACTTCGCGAGTTCGCAGTCGTACGAAGCGGCCGATGGAATCGCGTCATTCGGGTCCCAGATGTCACGGTCGCCGTCGCCGTCACCGTCGATGCCGTGGGCGGCCCAGGTGCCGGGAATGAACTGGGCGATACCGCGTGCGTCGGCGTGACTGACGACGTCCGGGTCCCACCCGCTCTCCTGGTAGAGCTGCGCGGCGAGCAGCGCCGGGTTGATGGCCGGGCAGAGGTTGCCCCACTTCTGGACGAGCGTCTGGTACGCGGCGGGCACCGACCCCTTGGCGAGTGCCTTGCCCGCACCGCCCACGCCGTTGACGAGGTTCCCGGCGACGACGTAGACGCCGACGACGAGCAGCATGACGAAGCTCAGCCCCAGCCCGATGGCGGCGCCACCGGCCACCCATACCTTCCGCACGCTCCAACTCTCCCCTACCGCGCCCTGGTTTATGGGTCATTTACCAGTCTGAAGGGCGTCCGTGTGAGCTACTTCGCGACAAACCCGCGGCAATCGATGCTGGCGTACTGCTTCGTCCCCTCGACATGGAGGAAGATGACGGTCCAGTTGCCGGGGTCGTTCCCGACCGGGATGGCGTCCGCGTACTTCTCGCCGTTGACGACCTCATGGAAGTCGTCCGGATACGTCAGCCACACCCACGGAGCGGGTGCCTTGCCGCGAAGGCCCTCGTAGAGGTCGACCGGCTTACTGGTGTAGCCGAGGCTCCGGTTCTCGAACCCCGCACCCTCGATCGGCCGGCCGGTGTCCGCGTCGATCTCGTGCGGCGGCTTGACGGCGACCGACACGTAGTACGACTCCCCGTCCTCCGGGACGACGTTCTCCAGACGGATTCCGATCCGTCCCTTGCCAGAGGTGTACGGAGCATTGGTCTCCGCGTCGGAGACGGATGCCTGGAAGTACTGGTTGCGCTCCTCGGCGGGCAGTTGGCACGTCCCCGAGCCGTCCGTCGAATCGGCATCCGGCGTCCAGGAGTCGCGGTTCGGATTCGTCGCCTCCACGTAGGCCGGTGGCTGGGCCTTCGGCTGCTCGCTGCCCGGCGCGGTGGGGGCCTTCGACGTGGCTCCGGGCCGCGCGGCCCCGGTCGTCTCCTTGCCGTCCGCGCCCGCGTCGCCCTCACCCCGGTCGGGCAGCATGACGAACGCCGCCGTCACCGCTCCGGCCGCGAGCGCCGCCGCCACGGTGATGAGCCAGGGCGCGGGACGGCGCCGCGCGGATGGGGCCGGGCGACCCACCTGCGTGGGCGTGTACCCGGGCGCGTGTGTGGACGCGGACGTCGGCAGGTCGTGCAGACCCATCGCCGGTGGATGTGCCGACGGTGAAATGGCCCCCGGCAACGCCTCGGCCAAGCCGGCCAGTCCCACGTAGAAGGGGTCCTCGACGAGGGCCGCCAGCACACGGCACCGTGCGATCACCTCGGCGAGCTGCGGACGTGCCGCCGGGTCCTTGGCCACACAGTGCTGGATCAGACCGGCCAGTTCGGGCTCCACACCGGCGAGCTCGATCGGCTCGTGCACCGCGCGATAGCTGACCGTGGCCGGCTCACCGGACCCGAAGGGAGGCCTGCCCGTCGCCGCGTACGCGATCGTCGCCCCGAGCGCGAACACGTCGGCGGCGGGACCGACCTCATTGCGCATCAGCACCTCGGGGGCGGTGAAACCGGGCGTGCCCGGAGCCGACCCCACCTCGGTGAGCGCCGTCTGTCCCACTCCTCGGGCGATGCCGAAATCGATGAGCTGCGGCCCCTGCGCGGCGAGGAGCACGTTCTGCGGCTTGAGGTCCCGGTGCGTGACCCCTTGCTCGTGCACTGCCGCAAGCCCTTCCGCCAGCGCCGCGAACAGGCGCCGGCAGGTCTCGGGTGGCATCGGCCCCCTCACCCCCACCGCCTTGCTCAACGTCGGACCCGACACGTACTCGGTCGCCAGCCAGTAAGGGGCCGAGTCCAACGAGGCATCGATCAGGTTCGCGGTGTACACGCTCCGGACCAGACGTACGGTCTCCACCTCACGCCTGAACCGGGCGAGCGCCTCGGGGTGATCCGTGATCTCGTCACGGATCACCTTGATCGCCACCAGCCTGCCGCCGGGCGACCGTCCGAGGTAGACCTGTCCCATCCCGCCCGCACCGAGGCGAGCCAGCAGCATGTACGCGCCTATCCGCGCGGGATCCTGAGCCTTCAGTGCGTCCACGAAAACGACCTTGCCACACAGCAGGGTCGACGCGGACCGATCTGGTGATCACGGACCGGACCAGCCGCACTCCGCCCACAGCACCTTCCCGCCCGACGCCCCCTCCGGTCCCCCCAGCAGCGAGGCGCCCCAGGAGTCGGCGTACGCCCGCACGAGGGCCAGGCCCCGTCCGCCCTCCGAGGCTCCGTGCGGCATGGCCCCGTGGACGAAGTCGGCGCCCGGTCCGGAGGGGACGGTCGGGTCCCTGTCCCACACCCCCAGCCGGAGCTGCCCGGACGCCATGGGGCGGATGTGGAGGGCGTACGGGCCGCCGGTGTGCAGATGGGCGTTGGTCAGCAGCTCCGAGGCGAGCAGCTCGGCGGTGGGGGCGAGTCCGCCGAGCTCGTAGGCGGCCAGGACGGCCCGCAGGGTGGAGCGGGCGATCCCCGGTGAGCGTGGATCGCGCGAGAGGTGGAGGGTGTAGGACCAGGGCGGGGATACGGTGGGCATGGAAGTCTCCGATCAGCGAGGTCGGTTGGGTGAATGCGAACAGTTGCCCAGTGGCAGTGCCGAACCGTCGATCGGTGCGCTTCCGGGCGGGGCGCCTGCAACCAAGCTAGCCGGAAACGTAAAACCCTTTACACGGTTCTAGCGAAACCCCACATACTGCACTCGTGTGAGTGACACGCAAGGCAAGGAGGCGGACCAACCCGTGAGAAGCAATCCGACGGGTCGCCAGCTCCGCTTGGGCACTGAACTGCGCAAACTCCGGGAGCGCGCGGGCCTGACGGCCATCGAGGCCGGTCAACTCCTCGGCGTGAAGCCGAACCAGATCAGCAACATAGAGGCGGGACGAGCAGGCGTGAGTCCCGAGCGCGTCCGTGCCATGGCCTGCCACTACGACTGTGCCGACAAGGCCCTCGTCGAAGCCGTCGCCGGAATGACGGGCGAGCGCAGGCGCGGCTGGTGGGAGGAGTACCGCGATCTCCTGTCGCCCGCGCTGCTCGACCTGGCCGAGCTCGAGCACCACGCCGTCCACCTGCGTGGCTCCGTGACCGTGCACATCCCCGGGCTCCTGCAGACCACCGACCACGCCCGTTCGCTGTTCCGCCAGGTCGTACCCGAACTCGCGCCTCCGGACATCGAGCACCGTGTCTCGTTCCGCATCAAGCGTCAGACCGTGATCTACCGGGACAACCCGACGCCGTACCTGGCGCTCATTCACGAAGCCGCGCTGCGCATGCGGTTCGGGGGCCCGTCCATCGCCGGCGCACAACTGCGGCACCTGCTGGACATGAGCGAGCGGGAACACATCACCATCAAGGTGATCCCGTTCGCCGCCGAAGGCTTCCCGGGGTCGGGACAGTCGATCTTCTACTCGCGCGGGCCCGTCCCCCAGCTCGACACGGTCCACCTCGACCAGTCGCACGGCCTCACCTTCCTCGATGCCGAGGCCCAGCTCGACAAGTACCGCGCCGTCCTGGAGCGGGTGGAAACTCGCGCCCTCACCCCCGAGAAGTCACGGGATCTCATCCGCGCCATCGCCCAAGACCTCTGAAGGGACCCGAGATGCCCCAGCCCACCTGGCAGAAGTCGTCGTACTGCGGTGAGGGCGACTCCTGCGTGCACGTCGCCGCGACCCCCACCGGGATCCACATAACCGAGTCCGCCGACCCCGGTGGAGCGATCCTCACCACCACCCCCGACGCCTTCCGCACCCTCCTCCACTCCCTCAAGGAAGAACCGCACCGGGACCCCCGGACCCCCGCCCTCGAAGTGACCACCGCCGGCGACGACGACCGCACCGTCCGCCTCCACGCCCCCGGCACCCCCACCGTCACCACCGACCGCCGCCGCTGGGACGCCTTCGTGCAGGGCGTACGCGCGGGGGAGTTCGACCACTTCACGGCATAGCCCGTCAGGGCGTTCCGGTGCCGGAACGGAAGCCGTCACGGTTCGTTGTGATGAATCACCCGGCGTGATACACAGAGTGACGATACGACTCTTCACCCATCGGAACGCGCCCTTACCGGAGCACGGCGCGCGCCGGTGGCAAGCTATTCGCACGAAACCCGCCAACTGATGACGCCAAGTCGACATGCGATGGCGTCATCGTCGGTGACAATAAGGTCTGACCTCTGCACAACGCAGGGGGTACAGAACTACCCATACAGGGGCGGTGACTTACATGTTCTTCGCGGCCGACGAGGGAGACATCAACACCATTATCGGCGGGATCGCTCCGGATTGGGGCCCCTTCGGCAGCCTGGGCAACGAGGCCAAAATCATGATCGAGGTGGTCATGGCGGTCGCCATCCTCCTCTGCCTGGGCATCGCCATCTGGGGGGCGGCCAAACAGCGCATCGGCGCCACCGCGTTGAGGGACACGTTCAGTGCCGAACAGGGCAAGGGCCTCATCATCGCGGGGCTCACGGGCGTCTTCATCATCGGCTCGCTCGGCACGCTGTTCACCATCGTGTACGGAATGGCCGTGTAGCCCCGCTCCATCGCTCCCGGCCGGGCACGCCCGGCGCCCCCTCCATCCCACCCGCCCGTCGTGCCCACCGGCTGAGGTTGCGTTTCCCTGATGTCCAGTCACCACACCGCGCCCGCGCGGGGACCAGCACGGCTACCGTCGTACATGGAGTACGCGGAGTACGAGGTGTTTCCGCACGACGCTGAGGGGGCGTACGCGGCATGAGTCCCGAAGACGACACGGGCCGGACCCGCACCCGGATGCCGGAGCGGGGCGGCGATCCGTACGGCGGTGCGCGCAGAGGCGGCCGTTCGTCGTCGCGCAGCCTGGTGACGGTGGTCGGCGTGGTGGTCCTCCTGATCGCGGCGATCGCCTTCGCGAACCGTGGAGGCGGCGACTCCGCCGCGGAGGAGGGCGACGGCTCCGTCGACTCCCCCAAGTCGGCGGCGACGGCCCCGTCGGGCGAGAAGCCGGTGGACACGAAGGCGGCCGGCATCCCGTCGGGCTTCGCCCACGACCGGCAGGGGGCGGAGAGCGCGGCGGCGAACTACGCGGTGGCGCTGGGCTCCGCCGAGATGTTCAACAAGGACCGACGGCGCGAGATCGTCAATGCCGTCTACGCCCCGGATGCCGCCGCATCCCGGCAAGCCGACCTTGATCGGGCTTACTCGGACGCGGAGTTCCTGGCAAACATCGGCCTCGACAAGAGCGGTCAAGCACCTGCCGGACAGACCTTCGTCTCCCGAGTCATCCCCGTGGGCACCAAGGTGACGGCGTCCAGTGCGAGCGACGCCTCCGTCGAGGTTTGGTACACGTCGCTGTTCGGCCTGTCCGGCGAGGGCTCGACCAACCCGGTGATCGAGAGCTGGTACACCACCACATACCAGTTGAAGTGGATCAACAACGACTGGAAGGTCACCGACTTCCAGCAGAAGGACGGACCAGTCCCGGTCGGGCGCGACCAGAAGGCCTCCACCGCCGACGACATGACGAAGGCTGTCGAGGAGTACGGAGGGTTCACGTATGCCCGCTAACCACCGCTTCCTCAAGTTCACGGCCGTCGTCGCCACCGTGCAGGCCACGGCGGTGCTGTTCGCCTCACGAGCCGTCGCCGCCCCGACACCGACTCCGACTCCGACTCCGACTCCGACTCCGACGGACAGCAACGACCCCTGCGATCTCATCCGCGGCCCCGCCAAGGACTACTGCGAACGAGGCAGAGGGGCTGAAGGCTCCTCGGAGTCCTCCACCCTCAACGACCCCACCACCACCCTCGACCCCCTCGCCTCCCTCGCCAAAGGCTGCGCCGACGCCGCCTCCTGGACCGTCGAGAAGCTCAGCGACGCCGTCAACGAGACGGCGAACGTCGACTTCACGAACGACACGTTCCTCCAGCAGTACGCCGTCGTCTTCGCCGCGTCGACGATCCTGACGCTCCTTCTCTGGCTGCTCGCGGTCGCCAAGCGCGCGGTGCGGGGCGTCCCCCTCACCACCGCCCTCTCCGAGGCGATCGGCTTCCTCTGGCTGACCGTCCTCGCCTCCGCCTTCACCCCGCTGATCCTCTACACGGTCGTGTCGGCGACCGACGGCGTCACCGAGGTGCTCGCGAAGGCGACCGGCGACCAGACGGACACGTTCTTCGGCACGTTCTCCGGCGCTCTCGAAAAGGGCGACGACATCGGCGGCGGCCCGATCATGCTGATCGTCGTGTCCCTCGTCTCGATCCTCGCCGCCGGCGTCCTCTGGCTGGAGCTCGTCATCCGCGCCGCCCTGCTCTACGTCGGCGCCCTCCTCGGCACCGTCGTCTACGCCGGCCTCGTCGACAAGAACCTGTGGGGCCACGTCCGCCGCTGGGCGGGCATCATGATCGCCGTCATCCTCGTGAAGCCCGTCATCGTGATCGTGCTCGGCCTCGCCGGGGCGCTGTCCGCCGAGGACGGGCCCGACGCCTTCTCCGCCGTGGTCTCCGGGCTGGCGATCATCCTGCTCGCCATCTTCGCCTCCGCGATGATCTACCGCTTCGTCCCCGGCTTCGGCGACGAACTCGCCAACGGCCGCAACAACCGCCTCATGCAGGGCGCCGAAGGCAAGGCCGCCGCCGTCATGAGCTCCCCGGCGACCCTGGTCGCACAGGGCATCAAGACCCACAGCAGCCGCACCGACAACAACCACGGAGGCGGCGGCCAGTCCACCGGCCCCCGCCCCTCCAACCCCGCCTCCGGCGGAGTCGCCGCACACAGCTCGCGCCCGTCGGGCGGCGGCGGAGCCACCGCCCCCGCACCCCGCTCGAGCAGCCCGGTGAACACCCCCCACGCCGGCAACACCCGCAACAGCAGTAACAACAGCACGGGAGGTGAAGGGCGTTGACGACCGAGTCCCACTTGTCCCATCCGGTCACGCCCCGCCGTACGTATCTGATCGGCCGGGCCCGGCCGAACGCGATCGTCGGCCGCAATCGCGAGACCGGTGAGATCGCGCTGATCGTCCTGGGCGCGTTCCTCGGCATGATGTGCGGGCTTCTCGTCCCCGTCCTGTCCGTGCGGATCGTGCTGCTCGCGGGCCTCCCGATGGTGGCGCTGGCCGCGGTGTACGTGCCCTACCGGGGCCGCACCTTCTACAAGTGGTTCGAGATCAACCGCAGCTACAAGCGCACCGTGCGCCGCGGCACCACCTACCGCTCCGGCGCCGTCGAGGCGGGCACCCGCCTCGACGGCCGCGAGGTGGAGATCGGGTCGCCGCCCGGAATCGGCAGGATCACCTGGCTCGCCGCGCCCTTCGGCCCGGACGAGATCGCCGTACTGCTGCACGCGGACCGCAAGACCGTCACCGCCGCCATCGAGATCGAGGGACCGGGCGTCGGCCTGCGCGACTCCGAGGACCAGGAAGCCCTCGTCGACCGCTTCGGCACCCTGCTCAAGCACGTCGCCAACGGCGACGGCTTCGTGACCCGCATCCAGATGCTGGCCCGCACCCTGCCCGCCGACCCCGACGCCCACGCCAAGGACGTCGCCGTCCGCGGCGACGACAAGTCGCCGCCGTGGCTGCAGCAGTCGTACGACCAGCTCCAGTCGATGGTGTCGACCAGCAGCGAGCAGCACCGCGCCTACCTCGTCGCCTGCATGCACTACACGCGCGAACTGGCCGCCGAGGCCAACGCCATGGCGCGGGCGATGCGCAGCCAGGGCGGCGGCAAGGTGGACCGGGACGCGGGTCTCGCCGTCGTCATGGCCCGTGAGCTGACCGACATCTGCTCCCGGCTCCAGGAGGCCGACATCCGCGTACGGCAGCCGCTCGGCCAGAGCAGGCTGTCCTCGCTGATCCACGGCATGTACGACCCGGACCACCCGATCGACCACATCCAGGCGATGACGCAGCGCAACGCCTGGCCGGCCGAGCTGGACGCCATGGAGCCCACCTACCTCCAGGCCAAGACCCGCGAGTCCGCCACCCGCGCCCCCTGGTGCCACGCCACGGCCTGGATCAAGGAGTGGCCGATGACCCCGGTGGGCGTCAACTTCCTGGCCCCCCTCCTCGTCCACACCCCGGACGTGATCCGCACGGTCGCCGTCACCATGGACCTCGAACCCACCGAGGTCGCCATCGAGCGGATGCTCACCGAGAAGACCAACGACGTGGCGGAGGCGTCCCGCGCCGCCAAGATGAACCGCACCGTCGACCCGCGCGACATGGCCGCCCACAGCCGCCTGGACCAGCGCGGCGAGGACCTCGCCAGCGGCGCGGCCGGCGTCAACCTGGTCGGCTACATCACCGTCTCCTCCCGCAACCCCGAGGCCCTGGCCCGCGACAAGCGGACCATACGGGCGTCGGCCGGAAAGTCGTACCTGAAGCTGGAGTGGTGCGACCGCGAGCACCACCGCGCCTTCGTGAACACACTCCCGTTCGCCACCGGCATTCGAAGGTAGGGGCTGAGCCGCTATGCGGGATCCGCTGTCCGTCGTCACCGATGCCTTCACGTCCTTCCTGTTCGGGAAGGTCGAGACGACACGGCTGCCGGTACGCACGTCCACCGGCCAGGCACAGGCGGTCTACCTCCCGACCGCCGCCCCCGGCCTCGGCGACTCCGGCGTCATCATCGGCCGCGAGGTCTACTCCGGCAAGGGCTACATCTACGACCCCTTCCAGCTCTACGGCCAGCAGCTCCCCGCCCCGCACTGGCTGGTCCTCGGCGAGTCCGGCAACGGCAAGTCGGCCCTGGAGAAGACGTACGTCCTGCGCCAGCTGCGCTTCCGCGACCGCCAGGTCGTCGTCCTGGACGCCCAGGGCGAGGACGGCGCAGGCGAATGGAACCTCATCGCGCAGGAGCTGGGCATAACGCCGATCCGCCTGGACCCGATGGCCGCGCTCGACAAGGGCATCCGGCTCAACCCGCTGGACCCGGCGATCACCACCACCGGGCAGCTCGCGCTGCTGCGGACCATCATCGAGGTCGCGATGGGGCACGGCCTGGACGAGCGCTCCGGCTTCGCCCTCAAGGTCGCGCACGCCTACGTCAACGAGTCCATCGTCGAACGCCAGCCGGTCCTCTCCGACATCGTGGAACGGCTGCGCCACCCGGAACCGGAGTCCGCGGAGGCGATGAACGTCCCCATAGACGACGTACGGGCGTGGGGCCTGGACGTCGCCCTGGTCCTGGACCGCCTGGTCGACGGTGACCTGCGCGGCATGTTCGACGGCCCGACGACCGTCGGCATCGACCTCGACGCACCGCTCATCGTCTTCGACCTGTCCCACATCGACCGCAACTCCATCGCCATGCCGATCCTGATGGCGATCGTGGGCGTGTGGCTGGAGCACACCTGGATCCGCCCCGACCGGAAGAAGCGCATCTTCCTGGTCGAGGAGGCCTGGCACATCATCAACAGCCCGTTCGTGGCGCAGTTGTTCCAGCGGCTGCTGAAGTTCGGGCGGCGGCTGGGCCTGTCGTTCGTCGCGGTCGTCCACCACCTGTCCGACGTGGTGGACGGGGCGGCGGCGAAGGAGGCGGCGGCCATCCTGAAGATGGCGTCGACCCGGACCATCTACGCCCAGAAGGCGGACGAGGCGAGGGCGACGGGCCGGGTGCTGGGCCTGCCCAGATGGGCGGTGGAGATCATTCCGACGCTGACGCCCGGTATCGCCGTGTGGGACGTCAACGGCAACGTCCAGGTGGTCAAGCACCTGGTCACCGAGACCGAACGCCCGCTGGTCTTCACCGACCGCGCGATGACCGAGTCCTCCGCCGACCTCTCCGACGACGCCCTGCGCGCCGCCGAACTGGAGGCGGAGGAGCGGGCGGCGGCCTTCGTGGAACAGCACGTCGGCGACTCCGAATCGACGGTGGCGTAGAGGGAGCACGCGTGAGACCGGACGATCACCGTGAGCACGGCCGGGCCGGCGGCCAGGGCGGCGGCATCCCCGACGGGCTGCTGATCGGCGTCCTCGCGTTCCTCATCGGCGTGACCGCCATGGTGTGGACGGCCACCGGCCTCGCGGGCCTCTTCGCCCACGGCCACTGGCCGTCCGGCGTCACCTTCACCCGCACCCCGGTGGCCATGCGCCACCTCGTCGCCGACCCGCAGGGCCTCCCCGCCGCCTGGCCGGACACCCCGCAGGCCGACCTCTCGGGGTACGGCCTCTTCTGGGGCCTGCTCATCGGCCAGCTGATGATCCTGACCGTCCTGACGGTGTTCACCGTGGGCACGGTGGCCCGCTGGAAGGCCGTACGGGCACGACGCCGGGCGGAACGGGCGACGGGGAGCCCCCGGCGGCAGCCGGAGCACCTGCCCGGACGGGAGAGACAGCCGGAGCCGGAGCGGCTGCCCGAACAGGCACCGCAGCCGACGCCGAAGCAGCTGCACGAGGTACCGACCCCGAGGGGGCCCGAGGAGGAGACCCCGGCGAGGGAGGAGCCCGCGACCAACGGTGAAGAGGCAGGCGGGTGGGAGACCCCCCGCACCGAAGGCGCGGGGCTGCTCTACGGCCCCCCGGTCATCCGCCACACCACCGCGGCCCGGGCCGTACGCGACGCGGAGGGCCCCGCCCTCGTCCTCACCTCCAACCCCACCCTCTGGCACGACACCAAGGACGCCCGAGCCAAACTCGGCCCCACCCACCTCTACGACCCCACCCACCTCTGCGACACCCCGGCCCGCCTCCACTGGTCCCCCACCGCCGGCTGCGAGGACAAACGGACGGCCGCCGCCCGCGCGGCAGCCCTCCTCGCCCCCGTCCGCCCCACCTCACGCCTCGACCAGGCGGTCGGCGACACCGCGGAGACCCTGCTCCGCAGCTACGTGCACGCCGCCGCCGTGGACGGCCGTACGATCCGCCACGTCCACCGCTGGTCCCAGGGCCTCCAGGTCCACGACGCCGTACGCATCCTCCGTACCAGCCCCAAGGCCGCCCCCGGCGCCGCCGGCGAACTCGAGGCGGCCCTCACGGCGCACCCCGAGCGCCGGGACATGGCCCAGCAGCTGACCACCCGCGCCCTGGCCGCGCTCTCCACGGTCAATGTCCGCGAGGCCTGCACTCCCAACCGAACTGATGCCCTCGCCTTGGATTCCTTTGTCCACGAAGGGGGCACGCTTTACGTCGTGGGTGAATCCATCGAGGACCCCCGTACCAGCCCGGGCGCGATGCCCCTGCTGACGGCCCTCGCCTCACACGTGGTCGAGCACGGCCGGCGCATGGCCGAACGGTCATCCTCCGGTCGGCTCGACCCACCACTCACCCTCGTCCTGGACGACGTGGCGGCCGTGGCCCCCCTCCCCCAGCTCCCGGACCTGCTCGCCACCGGCACGGACCACGGCATGCCCACCCTGGCCCTGCTCCGCTCCCGCGAACAGGCCAGGTCCCGCTGGCCCCACACCGAACTACCGGTCTGACCTGTTCCGTCGGCCGGACCTGCCGGCCCGGCTACCGGTCCGGCACCGGCCGCTCCACGGCCAGCTCCAGTTCCAGGTCGTCCGGGCCGTCCCCCAGGGACATGGTCACCCCGGTCTCGGTGAAACCCGCCTTGCGGTAGGACCCCAGCGCCCGCGCGTTGTCCGCGTGCACGAGGAGCCGCACGCGCTCCGCCCCACGCTCCCACGCCCACTCCAGCGCGGTCCCGAACAGCGCCTTCGCCAGCCCGCTCCCCCGGTACCCGGGAGCCACGTACACGCCCACCAGATGCCCCTGCCGCCGCGCGACGACGGACCCGGTCCAGTCCGTCGTACCGGCCTCCTCGATCAGCACGGCCGCGTTGGCGACCCAGCTCCCGTCCGCCGTCTCGGCGACGAACTGCCGCGCCCCGTTCGCCGTACGCTCCTGCCACCAGGAGTCCGGCCGGGCCACGGCCTCCTCGTAGGTGTCCATGTAGGCGATGTGCGCGACCGGGTCCCGCAGCGCGGTGAGCCGCAGCTCCCTCGACGCGGCCCACTCCTCCGCGCGCACCGGCCGGATCACACAGTCATCGACGGACATCGCGTTCATGGCCGCCACCGTAGTACCGGGGTACCACCGTCCTCACCCGGAATACGGCCCGCGGTCCGACGCCCGCCGCCCCCGCGCGGACGAGCATCGAAGCATGATTACGGCACAGGACCTCACCAAACGCTACGGTGACCGGACCGTCGTCTCCGATCTGTCCTTCACCGTCCGCCCCGGCACCGTCACCGGCTTCCTCGGTCCGAACGGCGCCGGCAAGTCCACCACCATGCGGATGATCCTCGGCCTGGACGCCCCCACCCGCGGCCGTGCCACCGTCGGCGACCGCGCCTACGCCGCCCACCCCGCGCCCCTCACCGAGGTCGGCGCCCTGCTGGAGGCCCGCTCCGTCCACCCGGGCCGCACCGCCCGCCACCACCTGCGCGCCCTCGCCCTCACCCACGGCATCCCGAAGAGCCGCGTCGAGCACGTCCTGGGCCTCACCGGCCTCACCGAGGTGGCGGACCGCCGGGTCAAGGGCTTCTCCCTCGGCATGGGCCAGCGCCTCGGCATCGCCGCCGCGCTGCTCGGCGACCCGGCCGCCGTCATCCTCGACGAGCCGGTCAACGGCCTCGACCCGGAGGGCGTCCTGTGGATCCGCACCCTCCTCAAGTCCCTGGCCGCCGAGGGCCGTACGGTCCTGGTCTCCTCCCACCTGATGAGCGAGACGGCCCTCACCGCCGACCACCTGGTCGTCATCGGCCGCGGCCGGCTCCTCGCCGACACCACGGTCACCGACTTCGTACGCCACTCCGGCGCGGGCACCGTCAAGGTCGTCACCCCGGACGCCGCCGGCCTCGTACGCCACCTCACCGCACCCGGCGTCACCGTCACCACCGACGCCTCCGGCGGCCTCACCGTGCACGGCACCGACGCCGAGCACATCGGCCGCACGGCCGCCGCCCACGGCATCCCCCTCTTCGAACTCACCCCGAACACCGCCTCCCTGGAGGAGGCGTTCATGGACCTCACCCACGACGCGGTCGAGTACCCCGCCGCCCGGGAAGGAGCAGCCGCGTGACCACCGCCACCGCCGACCGGCCCCACCGGATCACCCCGGCCCGTGTCCTGCGCTCCGAATGGCACAAGCTGTGGACGCTCCGCTCCACCTGGCTCAACCTCGCCGCCACCGGCGTCCTCACCGTCGGCATGGGCGCCGGCATCAGCGCCGCCTACGACGGCACCGGCGAGGGCGGCCTCGACACGGTCGTCTTCGTCCTCCTCGGCACCCAGTTCGCCACCGTCACCCTGGCCGTCCTGGGCGTCCTCGCCACCGCCGGCGAGTACTCCACCGGCCAGGTCCGCGCCACGATGACGGCCGTCCCGCGCCGCCTGCCCGTCCTGTGGTCCAAGGCCGCCGTCCTCGCCGCCGTCGCCTTCCCGCTGTGCCTGCTGACCAACCTGCTCGTCTTCCCCCTGGCCCAGGCCTTCCTCACCGACACCGACCAGTCGGCCGCCCTGGGCGACCCGGGCGTCCTGCGCGGCCTCGCCGGAAACGCGGCCGCCCTCACCCTCCTCGCCGTCATGGCCCTCGGCCTCGGCGCCGTCGCCCGCTCGGTCCCCCTCGCCATCGGCGTCTACATCGCCCTGGTGATGATCGTCCCGGAGCTGCTGCACATGCTCCCCCACGCCGTCGTCGACGACGCCCTCCAGTACTTCCCCGCAAGGGCCCTGGAGTCCGCCACCGCCGCCCGCCCCGGACCGGATGCGGCAACCCCGGGCGCGGCCCTGCTCGCCCTCACCCTGTGGGCGGCGGTCTCCCTCGCCCTGGCCGCGACCACCCTGCGCCGCCGGGACGTCTGACCATGGCACCCATCGTGTTCCCCCGGGCGGACGCACCCGCCACCATGGACCCCGTGACGAACGAGCGGGAGTCTCCGACGGGGGTACGGACGACGGAGCCCCTCACCCAGTACATGCAACGCGTCAACCAGCGGGTGCGCGCCTTCGACCGGCGCCACCCCCTGCTGTGGGACGCGCACGTCACCGGCTTCTGGGTGACGGCCGCCCTCATCGACTACGTCGGCGACGGCTGGCGCAACGTCACCCACAACCCCGGCGCCCCCGGCTGGCTCCTCCTCGTTCTGAGCCTCGGCCTGTCCGCCCCGCTCCTCCTGCGCCGCACCCACCCGGCGGCGGTCCTGCTCGCCACTACCCCGTTCGCCCTGGTCAACGCCTGGTCCGGCACCGCGCTCCAGGCAGCCCTGCTGCAACTCCTCGTCATCTACCACATCGCCCTGCGCGTCCCCCTGCGCAACCTGTGGTGGGCGGCGGCCCTGGTGCTCGCCCCCGTGATGGTCTCCACGGCCCGCTACGGCGAGGGCGAGTGGCACCAGCAGATCGGCTCGCACCTCACGTCCATCGCCGTCGCCGTCCTCATCGGCATCACGGTCCGCACCCGCCAGAGCTACACCGAGGCCCTCGAGGACCGCGCCCGCCGCCTGGAGATCGAACGCGACCAGCAGGCCCGCATCGCCACCGCCGCCGAACGCGCCCGCATCGCCCGCGAGATGCACGACATCATCGGTCACAACCTGTCCGTCATCACGGGCCTCGCCGACGGCGGCAGATACGCGGCCGGCAAGTCCCCGGAACGCGCAGCCCAGGCCCTGGACGCCATCGGCACCACCAGCCGCCAGGCCCTCGGCGAGCTCCGCCGTCTCCTGGACGTCCTCCGCGACGACGACACCGCGCACCCCGCCGAACGGACCCCCCAGCCCGGCCTCACCGACCTGGACCAGCTCATCGACGGCGTCCGCAGCGCGGGCCTGCCCGTTCACACCCGTGTCGAGGGGCGGGCGGCCCTCCCCCCTGGCCGCCAGCTCACCGTGTTCCGGGTCGTCCAGGAAGCCCTCACCAACACCCTCAAGCACGCCGGCCCCGAAACGGCCTCCGAGATCTCCATCGTCCACGGGGACAGGGGCGCCGTCACCGTCACCATCACCGACACCGGAAAGGGCACACCACCCTCCACCCCGTCCGACGGCCGTGGCATCCCCGGAATGCGCGAGCGAACAGCCCTGTACGGCGGCACACTTGAGGCCGGCCCACGCCCGCACCCCGAACAGGGCTGGCGCGTCCGTCTGCACCTTCCGGAGGAACCCCCGCAGTGACCACCGTCCTCATCACCGACGACCAGCCCCTCCAGCGTTTCGGCTTCCGCATGCTCCTGGAGAGCCAGGACGACATGACGGTCCTGGGCGAGGCGTCGAACGGCAGCGAAGCGATCCGCATGACGGCGGAACTGCACCCCGACGTGGTCCTGATGGACATCCGCATGCCCGGCCTGGACGGCATCGAGGCGACCCGCCGCATCGCCGCCACCGGCGACCGCACCCGCGTCCTCATCCTGACGACGTTCGACCTGGACGAGTACGCCTACGCCGGCCTCCGCGCGGGCGCCTCCGGTTTCCTCGTCAAGGACGCCCGGCCGGAGGAACTCCTCTCCGGCATCCGCTCCGTGGCGTCCGGGGACGCGGTCGTCGCCCCCAGCCTGACCCGCCGTCTCCTCGACGCCTACGCCCGGCACCTGCCGACCGGCGACGGCACCGCGGACGTCTCCCCCGACGACGCACGTCTGTCCGCCCTCACGGAGCGGGAACGCGAGATCCTCACGGTCATCGGAAAGGGCTGGACGAACACCGAGATCGCCACCCGCCTCCACCTGGCCGAGTCCACGGTGAAGACCCACGTGGGCCGGATACTCGCGAAGACCGGCTCACGGGACCGCATCCAGGCGGTGATCCTGGCGTACGACACGAAACTGGTGGAGCCGTCCTGAAACGCAGAAAACCCCCGTGCCGAATGGCACGGGGGTTTTCCCAATATTTGTTCGGCGGCGTCCTACTCTCCCACAGGGTCCCCCCTGCAGTACCATCGGCGCTGTAAGGCT
>NZ_NCTE01000437.1 GCF_002114215.1 Streptomyces sp. 13-12-16
CCGCCCGCCCCGCCGGCCACGTCCCGCCCGCCGCCCCGGCCCGCCACGGGGGCGACGGGCGTCCGGTCGGCCCGGCCCTGTCCCCGCCGGGCGGGACGGTCTCCGCCCGACCCCTGTTACCCGCCGGTACCCCCTGTCGCGCCACCCGCCCAGGGGGTACGGCAGCATGGGGTCCGTGCACACACGTACGACCTCGGGAGAGGCAAGCCCCATGTCGATGACACCCGGGCCCGGGATCCTGGCCGCGTTCGAGGCGGCGAAGGGCTTCATGCCCGTGGACGAGGGCCTGGCCCTGTACGCGGCGGCGGCCGAGGCCGGCCGTCTGGGGCTGCCGCTCCTGGAGATCGGCACCTACTGCGGCCGTTCCACGATCCTGCTCGCCGACGCGGCCCGCTCGGCCGGTGTCACCGCGCTCACCGTGGACCACCACCGCGGCAGCGAGGAACAGCAGCCCGGATGGGACTACCACGACCCGGAGACGGTCGACCCCGAGCTGGGCCTGATGGACACCCTCCCCACCTTCCGCCGCACCCTGCACCGGGCGGGCCTGGAGGACCACGTGGTCGCCCTGGTCGGCCGCTCCCCGCGCATCGCCGCCCTGTGGGCCTCCCCCCTCGCCCTCGTCTTCATCGACGGCGGCCACACCGACGAACACGCCACCGCCGACTACGAGGGCTGGGCCCCGCACGTGGCCGAGGACGGCCTCCTCGTCATCCACGACGTCTTCCCCGACCCGGTGGACGAGTTCACCGGCCAGGCTCCCTACCGCGTCTACCTCCGCGCCCTGGAGTCCGGCGCGTTCACCGAGGTCTCGGCCACCGGTTCCCTGCGCGTACTGCGCCGTACCGGCACGGGCGTCCGGCACCGCTAGGGTGGCTGCGTGTCGTACACAGGTCCCGGTTTCGATCCGCCCCAGCCCCGACGGTCCCGGCGCGGGCCCCTGACCGTGGCACTCGCCGCGCTGGTGCCGGGCGCGCTGCTCGGGTGGGCGGTGTACGCCGCGGTGGGCGGGTCCGGGGACGACGAGGGGCCGGGGAGCACCGCCGCTTCCGCCTCTCCCTCCGCATCCGCTTCCGCTTCGTCCCGTACGTCGTCGCCGGCGCCGTCCGCGAGTTCCGAGGACGAGAAGCCCGGCGCCCCGGCTGCCGCGAGCGGCCCCCTCAGGGGCAGGGTCGTCGTCATCGACCCCGGACACAACCCGGAGAACTTCAAGCACACCGCCGAGATCAACCGCCAGGTGGACATCGGGACCAACCGCAAGGAGTGCGACACCACCGGCACGTCCACCGACGACGGTTACGCCGAGGCCGACTTCACCCTCGACGTCGCCCACCGGATGCGCGCGCTCCTGGAGAAGCAGGGCGCCACCGTGAAGCTGACCCAGGACGGGGACCGGCCGTTCGGCCCGTGCGTGGACGAGCGGGCCCGGATCGGCAACGAGGCGAAGGCCGACGCCGTCGTCTCCCTCCACGCGGACGGCTCGGGCACCGGCAACCGCGGCTTCCACGTGATCCTGCCCGGCGCCGTCGACGCCGGTGCCGCCGACACCCGCGCCATCGTCGGGCCGTCCGAGGACCTCGGCACGCGCATCGCGGGCAACTTCGTGCGCGTCACCGGCAGCGCGCCGTCCAACTACGTCGGCGGTGGTACCGGTCTCGTCACGCGTAAGGACTTGGGCGGTCTCAATCTGTCAACGGTTCCCAAGGTGTTCATCGAGTGCGGCAACATGCGCGATAGCAAGGACGCGGCACTGCTGACCAGCGGTGCCTGGCGGCAGAAGGCGGCGCAAGGGATTTCCGACGGAATCGTGAGTTTCCTGCGCGGGTGGGGATCAGCGCGCTGATCCGGGCGGACAGCCCGAGCGCACGGACGGTAGTGTCGTCCGGACGATGAGGGGCCACCCCCGCGCTTCACACCGGAACCTCCGGGCGACACGGTGACAGCGACGCCTCTTCCGACGACGAGACGACCTACGAAGGACCTGAAGTGAATATCCGCTCCCTCACTCGAGGCGACGGCGTGGTGATCGGAGCAGCGGTATTGCTGTTCATCGCGTCGTTCCTCGACCTCTACTCCGTCGACGGCGCACCCGACGACTACGACCTCCCCAGCCTGTGGGGCAGCGGCCCGGTCGTGCTCGGAGTGGTGCTGGCGGGCATCATCGGCGCGGCGCTCATCGTCGTGGTCCGTGGTCTGCCGCAGCCGCCGAAGGTCGCGGGGCTCGACCTCGGCCAGTTCGGCATCGCCTTCACGGTGTTCGCCGCCTGGAGCGCCCTCGGCAACATCTTCGACGTGGCCGGCGGCATCGACAACGTGGGTCCCGGTTCCTCCGACGGCCCCGACGCCGGTACCGGTCTGATCCTGGCCCTCATCGCCACGCTCGTCATGGCCGCCGCCGCCGTCGCCACCCCCCTGGTGCCCGCCCTCAAGGGTGCGCTCCTCCCGGCCGCCCGTCCCGCCGCCCCGCAGCCGTACGGCGCCCAGCCGCCCGGCGGTTACGGCTACCCGGGTGCGCAGCAGCCGGCCTCGTTCGGCGGTCAGCCGCAGCAGCCCTTCGCGGGCCAGCCCCAGCCGGGCCAGCCG
>NZ_NCTE01000438.1:0-5744 GCF_002114215.1 Streptomyces sp. 13-12-16
CGGCATCGACCACGTGGCGGACCTGGCCCGGCGCGCCCGGGGCGACGGCGAACTCGCCCGCATGCTCGGCGACTACGCCGCGGAACGCACCGCCGCCGGCCGCGCCGTCCCCGGGGACCTGCACCGCGCCCTGGCCCTGACCGAGTCCGCCCCCGCCACCCCGCCGCACGGCACGGACGACCCCCACGGCAAGGAGTCCTGATGCGCATCTTCGACCCCCACATCCACATGACGTCGCGCACCACCGACGACTACGAGGCCATGTACGCCGCGGGCGTCCGAGCCGTCGTCGAGCCCTCCTTCTGGCTCGGCCAGCCCCGCACCTCCCCGGCCTCCTTCCTCGACTACTTCGACGCCCTCCTCGGCTGGGAACCCTTCCGCGCCGCCCAGTACGGCATCGCCCACCACTGCACGCTCGCCCTCAACCCCAAGGAGGCGAACGACCCGCGCTGCACGCCCGTCCTCGACGCGCTGCCCCGGTATCTCGTCAAGGACAACGTGGTGGCCGTCGGCGAGATCGGCTACGACTCCATGACCCCCGCCGAGGACACCGCCCTCGCCGCCCAGCTCCAGCTCGCCGCCGACCACGGCCTGCCCGCGCTGGTGCACACCCCGCACCGCGACAAGCTCGCCGGACTGCGCCGCACCCTGGACGTCGTCCGCGAGTCCGCCCTGCCCGCCGACCGTGTCCTGGTCGACCACCTCAACGAGACCACCGTCAAGGAGGCCAAGGACAGCGGCGCCTGGCTCGGCTTCTCCGTCTATCCCGACACCAAGATGGACGAGGAACGGATGGTCGCCATCCTGCGCGCCTACGGCCCCGAGCAGGTCCTGGTGAACTCCGCCGCCGACTGGGGCAGGAGCGACCCCCTCAAGACCCGCAAGGTCGCCGACCTGATGCTCGCCGAGGGCTTCACCGAGGACGACGTCGACCGGGTGCTGTGGCGCAACCCCGTCGCCTTCTACGGACTCAGCGGCCGCCTGAACCTCGACGTCGACGCCACCGACGCCACCCACGAGGGCAACTCCATCCTGCGCGGCGCACCGAGAGACGAGCCGCAGCCGGCCGGCGCCCCCGCCACGGAGGCGTGAGCCATGCGCTTCCGCCACCCCGACGGCTCCACCGTCCACCTCGCCTACTGCACCAACGTGCACCCCGCCGAAACCCTGGACGGTGTCCTCGCCCAGCTCCGCGACCACTGCGAACCGGTCCGCCGCCGCCTCGGCCGGGACAGGCTCGGCATCGGCCTGTGGCTCGCCAAGGACGCCGCGCACGCCCTCGTCACCGACCCCGCCGCCCTGCGCGGACTGCGCTGCGAACTCGACCGGCGCGGCCTGGAGGTCGTCACCCTCAACGGCTTCCCCTATGAGGGCTTCGGCGCCGAAGAGGTCAAGTACCGCGTCTACAAGCCGGACTGGGCCGACCCCGAGCGCCTGGAGCACACCACCTCCCTGGCCCGCGTCCTCGCCGGGCTCCTCCCCGACGACGTCACCGACGGCAGCATCTCCACCCTGCCCCTCGCCTGGCGCACCGCCCACGACGAGCAGCGCGCACGGACGGCCCGCACCGCCCTGCGCATCCTCGCCGAACGCCTCGACGCCCTCCAGGAACTGACCGGACGCTCCATCCGCGTCGCCCTGGAGCCGGAACCCGGCTGCGTCGTCGAGACCACCCGGGACGCCATCGCCCCGCTCACCGCGATCGCCCACGACCGCGTCGGCATCTGTGTCGACACCTGCCACCTCGCCACCTCCTTCGAAGACCCGCACACCGCCCTGGACGACCTCGCCCGGGCCGGCGTGCCCGTGGTCAAGTCCCAGCTCTCCGCCGCCCTGCACGCCGGACAGCCCCACCTCCCCGAGGTCCGCGAGGCCCTGGCCGCCTTCGCCGAACCCCGCTTCCTGCACCAGACCCGCACCTCCACCCCCGCCGGTCTGCGCGGCACCGACGACCTCGACGAGGCCCTGGCCGGCGACGCCCTGCCCGACACGGCGCCCTGGCGCGCCCACTTCCACGTCCCCCTGCACGCGGCCCCCACCGAGCCCCTCACCTCCACGCTGCCCGTGCTGAAGTCCGCCCTGACCCGGCTCGTCGGCGGCCCGCACCCCCTCACCCGCCACCTGGAGGTCGAGACCTACACCTGGCAGGCCCTCCCGCCCGAGCTGCGCCCCCGCGGCCGGACCCAGCTCGCCGACGGCATCGCCGCCGAACTCACCCTGGCCCGCGACCTCCTGACGGACCTCGGCCTGAAGGAACTCCCATGACCGACCCCACCCCCCTGCTCGTCCTCGACGTCGTGGGCCTCACCCCCCGTCTCCTCGACCACATGCCCCACCTCAAGACGCTCGGCCGGTCCGGCTCCCGCGCCCCGCTCGGCACCGTCCTGCCCGCCGTCACCTGCGCCGCCCAGTCCACCTTCCTCACCGGCACCATGCCCTCGGAGCACGGCATCGTCGGCAACGGCTGGTACTTCCGCGAACTCGGCGACGTACTGCTGTGGCGGCAGCACAACGGCCTCGTCGCCGGCGACAAACTCTGGGACGCCGCCCGCCGCGCCCACCCCGGCTACACCGTCGCCAACATCTGCTGGTGGTACGCCATGGGCGCCGACACCGACATCACCGTCACCCCCCGCCCGGTCTACTACGCCGACGGCCGCAAGGAACCCGACTGCTACACCCGGCCGCCCGCCCTGCACGACGAACTCACGGAGAAGCTGGGCACTTTCCCCCTCTTCCACTTCTGGGGCCCCGGCGCCGACCTGGTCTCCAGCCAGTGGATCATCGACGCCACCCGCCACATCATGCGCACCCGCCACCCCGACCTGACCCTGTGCTACCTCCCTCACCTCGACTACGACCTGCAGCGCTTCGGCCCCGACGACCCGCGCTCCCTGAAGGCGGCCGCCGACCTCGACGCCGCCCTGGCCCCGCTGCTCGACGACGCCTGCGCCGAGGGCCGTACCGTCGTCGCCCTGTCCGAGTACGGCATCACCCGCGTGAACCGGTCGGTGGACATCAACCGCGCCCTGCGCCGCGCCGGCCTCCTCGAGGTGCACACCCAGGACGGCATGGAATACCTCGACCCGATGGCCTCCCGCGCCTTCGCGGTGGCCGACCACCAGATCGCCCACGTCTACGTGCGCCGCCCCGAGGACCTCGACGCCACCCGCGCCGCCCTCGACGGACTGCCCGGCATCGAGCACCTCCTCGACGACGAGGGCAAGAAGACCCACCACCTCGACCACCCGCGCGCCGGCGAACTCGTCGCCGTCGCCGAACCCGACGCCTGGTTCACGTACTACTACTGGCTCGACGACGACCGCGCGCCCGACTTCGCGCAGCTCGTCGAGATCCACCGCAAACCCGGCTACGACCCGGTCGAACTCTTCATGGATCCCCTCGACCCCTACGTGAAGGTCAAGGCGGCCACCGCGCTGGCGCGCAAGAAACTCGGCATGCGCTACCGCATGGCGGTCGTGCCCCTGGACCCCTCACCTATTCGCGGCAGCCACGGCCGCCTCCCCGCGAGCGACGACGACGGTCCGCTCCTCATCTGCTCCACCCCCCGCGCTGTCGGAGACCGCGTCGCGGCCACCGATGTCAAACAACTCCTGCTCCGGCTGGCCGGACTCGGCTGACGCACCACCCGGTACGGCCCCCGAGATCCGACTACCGAGAGTGAAACACACGGCACTGACAACGGCCGGTCCCGGCGGGACCGGAACCGGCCACGACCGAGAAGGCAGGCCACTCGTGACCTCGTACTCCGACCCCTCACGCACCGAAGCCGCCGACGCCCCGGACGAAGGGCTGCGCCGCACCCTCGGTGTGGACCGGCGCCGTTTCCTCAGCACCTGCACCGCCGTGGCGGCCGGAGCCGTCGCCGCCCCCGTCTTCGGCGCCGCCCCCGCCCTGGCCCACGGCCGGGACAGAGACCACGACCACGGACACGGACGCGGGCAGGTGCTCGTCCCGCCGCACAAGCGCGGCATCATCCTCTACACCGTCCGTGACGCCACCGCCCGCGACCCGCTCGCCACGGACCTGCCCTCCGGCTTCCGCGAGGTGTTCAAGCAGCTCTCCCGCCACGGCTACCGCCAGGTGGAGTTCGCCGGTTACCGCCAGCACGCCAACGCGCCCGGCGGCGCCGACCTGGAAACCGTCGAGGGCGCGAAGCTGCTGCGCCGCTGGCTCGACGACTACGGTCTGCGCGCCCAGGGCAACCACGGCTTCATCCCGGGCTCCTGGCCGCTCACCGCGGCGGACAAGGACACCTTCAAGAAGCACCTCGAGATCGCCAACATCCTCGGCATGGACCACATGGGCACCGGTGGCGACCCCACCGGCAGCTCCTACCGCGCCGACTGGGACGTGGCCGCCGACAAGTGGAACGCCCTCGGGGAGATCGCCCGGTGCGAGGGCATCAAGCTCTACACCCACAACCACGACAGCGCCTACGGCTTCCTGCTCGACGGCGGCCCGCTGGACGACCAGGGCCGGCCGACCCGCAGCTCCGGAATCCGGAAGCTGGAGTACTTCCTGAAGGTCACCGACCCGAGGACGGTCTGGCTGGAGATGGACATCTTCTGGGCGCACGTCGCCCAGTACAAGTTCCACACGTACACCGCCCACGACGGTTCGACCAGGAAGAACGTCTTCGACCCGGCCGGCCTGGTCGCCCGCAACAACAAGCGCTACCCGCTGTTCCACGCCAAGGACGGCGTCGTCAGCACGACCAACGGCATGGGCTACGACATGGTGCCCTTCGGGACCGGCGTCATCGACTACACGACGTTCTTCTCGCGGGTCGGACAGCGGAACTACCACAACCCGATGGTCGAGGACGACAACTCACCGAGCGCCACCGACCCCGCGCAGTCGCTGCGCGAGGCCAAGATCAGCTACGACAACATGGCGGCCCTGCGCAAGCGGCGCCGCTGACCCGGAACACGGACCGGGCGGCCCCTCCCACGTGCTGCGGGAGGGGCCGCCCGGTCCGTGCGGGGGAGGCTCCGCCAGGTCATCCCTCGCCGAGCGGCCGGGGGTTGGGCGTGACGCGCTTGTTCTCCGGGCGTCCCGGTGGTTGCAGGAACAGCGCCACGAACCCGGCGAAGATCGAGATGCAGCCCGCCAGGGTGAAGGCGCCGTTGTAGCCCCAGGCGCCGACGACCACGGCCCCCATGCCCGCGCCCAGACCGGAGACGAGCTTGGAGCTGTAGACCATCCCGTAGTTGGTGGCGTTGTTGTTCTCGCCGAAGTAGTCCGCCGTCAGCGCGGCGAACATCGGGAAGATGGCACCGCCGCCGAAACCGGACACGGCGGAGAAGAGCAGGAACAGCGGCAGGTTCTTGATCTCGGCCGACCAGATGATGCCGAACTGGGCGAGGCCCAGGATCGCGCACACGTGGAGCAGGCACTGCTTGCGGCCGTAGAGGTCGGAGAGCCAGCCGATGACGCCGCGCCCGGTGCCGTTGACGATCGCCTTCAGCGACATCGCGGTGGCCACGATGCCGGCCGCGAAGCCCGCGTCCTCACCGATGTCGACCTGGAAGGCGATGCCGAAGATGTTCACGCCGGAGGTACAGGCGAGACAGAACCACATCAGCGCCACCCGTCCGGTCCTCCACGCCTCCATCGGGGAGTACTGCTTGACGGCCGGTGGGTTCTTCTCCAGCGAACGCCGGGCCCGCGGGTCGTCCGGCGGGTTCAGCGGGTCGACGGCGGCCGGCCCCCCGTTCTTC
>NZ_NCTE01000438.1:5943-14231 GCF_002114215.1 Streptomyces sp. 13-12-16
GAACGGCACCGAGCCGTAGGCGAAACCGCCGTTGACGAAGCCGGTCTTGCCGCCCCTGCGCTCCGGGTACCACTTCCCGACCATGTTGACGCAGGTCGCGTACACCATGCCCGCGCCCATGCCGCTGAACACGCCGAACCCGATGAAGGCGAGCGCGACGTGCGGCGCGAACGCCAGCGACAGATAGCCGAGCAGCGTGCCGGCCGAGCCCAGCATCATCGCCCACCGCGCGGGCAGTCTGCCGCTCTCCCGCAGCCGCCCCGCCGGGAAGGCGACCGCGGCCTGGCAGAACACCCAGGCGGTCATCATCCAGTAGATGCTGCCGCTGGACCAGTGGTGGGCCTCGTGGAGCGTGTCCTCGGCGGACGCGAACGCGTACTCGGCGGAGGAGATGCCCATCATGCCGATCCAGGGCAGGATCACCATCCACTTGCGTTTGCGCCCCATGATGTCGATGTCGGACTCGCCCACGCGATAGACGCGTCCGTTCCTGTCGGTCACCTCCCGGTAGGCGACGACCCGTGTGACATCGGTGGTTGTCATGTCGTTTGCACCCCTAGCGTCGAAAGTTCTGGCCAGCGCCCCCTGTCCAATGCCTTTCGTGCGCGCGCGGGTCCCGGGGCCGGCCGACGCGCACCCGTCGGCCGGCCCCCGCCGCCTCACCTCATGAGCCGCCCCCCAACAACCCCGCGGCCCGCGCCCACCGGTACTTGGCGCCCAGCACGGCCACCGGCTTCTCGGTGGTGTACGGGTACGCCACCACCCCGCGCTCGAAGAGGTACTGGCAGGCCTCCTCCACCTCCACGTCGCCCGCCAGGGACGCCACCACGGGCTTGGAGATCCCGCGCTCCCGGAACTCGGCCACCACCCGCGCGGTGAGTTCCGCGAACACCGGGGGAGGAGTGACGATCGTGTGCCAGTAACCGAGCACCAGCGCGTGGATGCGCGGGTCCTCGAGACCCAGCCGGATCGTCGCCTCGTACGTCGACGGCGGCTCCCCGCCGGTGATGTCCACGGGGTTGCCCGCGGCCCCGAACGGCGGGATGAACTCCCGGAACGCCGCGTCCAGGTCGGGCGGGATCTCCATCAGCGACAGCCCGTTGTCCGTCACCGCGTCCGACAGCAGCACCCCGCTGCCGCCGGCCCCGGTGATGATCACCACGTTGTCGCCCCGCGGCGTGGGCAGCACGGGCAACGCGCGCGCGTACTCCAGCATGTCGTTCAGACCCGGCGCCCGGATGACGCCCGCCTGCCGCAGGATGTCGTCGTACACCGCGTCGTCGCCCGCCAGGGCGCCGGTGTGCGAGCCCGCGGCCCTCGCGCCCGCCGCCGTGCGCCCCGCCTTCAGCACCACGACCGGTTTCTTCGGCACGGTCTGCCGCGCGGCCTCGACGAACGCGCGCCCGTCCTTGAGGTCCTCCAGGTGCATCGCGATGCACTCGGTGTGCGGGTCCTGGCCGAACCAGGTCAGCAGGTCGTCCTCGTCCAGGTCCGACTTGTTGCCCAGCCCGACGATCGCCGACACCCCCGTCCTCGTGGTCCGCGCGAAGCCCAGGATCGCCATCCCGATGCCGCCCGACTGACTGGTCAGCGCCACCCCGCCCTTGACGTCGTAGGGCGTGCAGAACGTGGCGCACAGGTCCTGCCAGGTCGAGTAGTAGCCGTAGATGTTGGGCCCGAGCAGCCGGACGCCGTGCCGCTCGGCGACCGCCACGATCTCGTCCTGGAGTTCGTGCTCACCGGTCTCCGCGAACCCGGAGGGGATCAGCACGGCGTTCGGGATCCGCTTGCGCCCCACCTCCTCCAGCGCCGGGGCCACGAACCTGGCGGGGATCGCGAAGACCGCCACGTCCACCTCACCGGGCACGTCGGTGACACTCCTGTACGCCTTGCGGCCCAGAATGTCATCGGCCTTGGGGTTCACCGGATGGATCTCCCCGGCGAAGCCGCCGTCGACGAGGTTGCGCATCACCGAGTTGCCGATCTTGCCGGGCTCGTTGGAGGCCCCGATCACGGCCACCGAACGCGGCTGCATCAGCCGGCGCATGGAGGCGAGGATCTCCCCGCGCGAGTAGCGGCGCCGCTCCTTCGGCCGTCCGGTGGAGAGGATCACCCGGATGTCGGCGGCGACCGCTCCGCCCGCGGTGGCGATCACCGGGTTGAGGTCCACCTCGGCGATCTCCGGGAAGTCCGCCACCAGGTGCGACACCCGCCGGATCTGCTCGGCGACCGCCCACCGGTCCACCCCCTCCTGACCCCGTACCCCGCGCAGGATCTCCGCCGACCGGATCGAGTCCAGCATCGACAGCGCCTCGTCGGTGTCCACCGGCGCCAGCCGGAAGGTGACGTCCTTCAGCACCTCGACGAGCACCCCGCCGAGCCCGAACGCCACCACCTTCCCGAACGTCGGGTCGGTGACCGCGCCGACGATGACCTCCTGCCCCTTCGGCAGCAGCTCCTGCACCTGCACGCCCTCGATCCGGGCGTCGGGGGCGTACGCCCGCGCGTTCTCGACGATCCGGCAGAACGCCGCCCGTACGTCCGCCGCGCCCTCCACACCGACGATCACACCGCCGGCATCGGTCTTGTGCAGGATGTCCGGCGACACGATCTTCATCACCACGGGCCCGCCGAACCGCGCCGCGCACGCCACGGCCTCGTCGACGTCGGCCGCCAGTTCCTCGCCGGGCACGGCGATCCCGTACGCGTCGGCGATCACCTTGCCCTCGGGCGCGGTGAGCGCGGTACGGCCCTCGGCGCGCACCGCGTCCAGCAGCGCCCGGACCCGCGGCGTCCGGTCCTCGGCCATCACGTCAGATCACCCCGTTCGACTTGAGCAGGCGCAGCTCCTCGTCCCCGAGGCCCAGTTCACCGACGTAGACCTCCGCGTTGTGCTCGCCGAGCAGCGGGGAGGCGACCACGTCCACGGGGGAGTCGGAGAGCTTCAGCGGACTGCCGACGGTGACGAACTCGCCGCGCTCGGGGTGCGGGACGGTGACGACCATCCCGTTGGCGACCAGTGAGCGGTCCTCGATGATCTCCCTGGTGGACAGGATCGGCCCGCACGGGATGTTGTGCGCGTTCAGCCGCTCCAGCACCTCCCACTTGGGCAGCGTCGAGGACCACTCCTCGATCAGCTGGAACATCTTGTTCAGCTTCGGCAGCCGCGCCTGAGGCGTCGCCCACTCGGGGTCGTCGGCCAGCTCGGGCCGGCCGATGAGCTCGCTGAGCGGCTTCCAGCCGACGGGCTGCACGATGACGTACACGTAGTCGTTCGGGCCGCCCGGAGCGCACTTCACCGCCCAGCCCGGCTGCCCGCCACCGGACGCGTTCCCGGAGCGGGGAACCTCGTCGCCGAAGTCCTCGTTGGGATATTCGGCGAGTGGACCATGGGTCAGGCGCTGCTGGTCGCGCAGCTTCACCCGGCAGAGGTTGAGCACCGCGTGCTGCATGGCCACGTTCACCCGCTGCCCGCGCCCGGTGCGCTCCCGCTGGAACAGCGCGGCGAGGATGCCCGCCACCGCGTGCACCCCCGTGCCCGAGTCCCCGATCTGGGCCCCCGTCGCCAGCGGCGGCCCGTCCTCGAAGCCGGTGGTCGACATCGACCCGCCCATGGCCTGGGCGACGACCTCGTACGCCTTGAAGTTGGTGTACGGGCCGTCCCCGAAACCCTTGATGGAGGCGTAGACGATCCGTGGATTGATCTCCCTGACGCGGTCCCAGGTGAACCCCATCCGGTCGATCGCGCCCGGCCCGAAGTTCTCGACCATGACGTCCGAGCGCCGGATCAGCTCGGTGAGGATCTCCTTGCCGCGTTCGGTCTTGGTGTTGAGGGTGATGCTCCGCTTGTTGCAGTTGAGCATCGTGAAGTAGAGGGAGTCGACGTCCGGCAGGTCGCGCAGCTGCTTGCGCGTGATGTCGCCGGTCGGCGCCTCCAGTTTGACGACGTCCGCGCCGAGCCAGGCCAGCAGCTGGGTCGCGGAGGGACCGGACTGGACATGCGTCATGTCGAGGACGCGGATGCCCTCAAGTGCCTTGGGGGTCATGGGCGTGCACCTCACTTGTACATGGTCTGGTTCATGGTTCCGGGGGCGTACGCGTCGGGGTCCACCCAGACGTTGATCAGCGACGGCTTGCCGGACTCGCGGGCCCGGCGCAGCGCGGGGCCGATGTCGGCGGGGTCGCGGACCTCCTCGCCGTGACCGCCCAGCATCCGCGCGAACTCGTCGTACCGGACGTCGCCGAGGGTGTTGCCGACCCGCTCGCGGTCCTTGCCGTACTTGGCGGCCTGGCCGTAGCGGATCTGGTTCATGGAGGAGTTGTTGCCCACGATGCCGACGAAGGGGAGGTCGTAGCGGACGAGGGTCTCGAAGTCCCAGCCGGTGAGGGAGAAGGCGCCGTCGCCGAAGAGGGCGACGACCTCCTTGTCGGGCCGTGCCTGCTTGGCGGCGAGCACGAAGGGGACACCGACGCCGAGGGTGCCGAGCGGCCCCGGGTCCATCCAGTGCCCGGGTGACTTGGGCTGCACGACCTGTCCGGAGAAGGTGACGATGTCGCCGCCGTCGCCGATGTAGACCGAGTCCTCGGTGAGGAAGTCGTTGATCTCGCTGACCAGCCGGTACGGATGGATGGGCGAGGCGTCCGACCGGAGCTGCGGCAGCCGCTTCTCCAGGGCGGTCTGCTCGGCCGCCCGCAGCTCGTCCAGCCACTCCTTGCGCTTGGACGCGCCCCCGTTCACCCGTCCGGAGGCCGCTTCCGTCACCGACCTCAGCACCAGCCCCGCGTCGCCCACGATCCCGAGGTCGATGTCGCGGTTCTTGCCGACGGTGCGGTAGTCGAGGTCGATCTGCACGACCGTCGCGTCGGGGGAGAGCCGCTTGCCGTAGCCCATGCGGAAGTCGAAGGGCGTACCGACGATCACGATGACGTCGGCGCCTGAGAAGGCGTACCGCCGTGACAACTGGAAGTGGTGCGGGTCGCCGGGCGGGAGCGTGCCGCGTCCCGCGCCGTTCATGTACGCGGGGACGTTGAGGGTGCGCACCAGCTCGATTGCGGCCTCGGTGCCCCGGGTCGTCCACACCTGGCTGCCGAGCAGGACCGCCGGCTTCTCCGCGTGCACCAGCAGATCGGCCAGCCTCTCGACGGCCTCGGGATCACCGGCCGACCGGGTCGACGCCCGGTACGCGCCCCGCTGCGGCACGCGCGCCCTGGACACCGGCACCTTGGCGTCCAGTACATCGCGCGGGATCTCCAGGAAGGAGGGGCCGGGGGCACCGTGGTAGCACTCGCGGAAGGCCATGGACACCATGTCCGCCGCACGCGCCGTGTCGGGCACGGCCGCCGCGAACTTGGTGATGGGGCTCATCATGTCGACGTGCGGCAGGTCCTGCAGCGACCCCATCTTGTGCTGGCTGAGCGCCCCCTGACCGCCGATCAGCAGCATCGGGGACTCCGCGCGGAAGGCGTTGGCGACTCCGGTGACGGCGTCGGTCGTCCCCGGACCGGCGGTGACGACCGCGCAGCCGGGCTTGCCGGTGACGCGCGCGTAACCGTCGGCGGCATGGGCGGCCACCTGCTCGTGCCGTACGTCGACGACCTCGATGCCCTCGTCGACGCAGCCGTCGTAGATGTCGATGATGTGGCCGCCGCACAGCGTGTAGATACGGTCGACGCCCTCGGCCTTGAGGGCCTTGGCGACGAGGTGACCGCCTGAGATGACGTCCTGGGTGTCGTCGGGCATGGCGAAGTCCTTGTCCCTTCCTAGGGGGTGGGGAACGCTCTCGCGGTACATTGCATACAGTCGACGAATACTGTATGAAGCTTGTTATCCCGCATCCGATGGGTGGTGTCCAGGGGGTGCGCGGCACTTTTCGGTCGCCGGTCCCGGCCCCTCCCCGGACCTTCCGGCGACTTCGCAGACAGGAGCCGAGATGGACCTGTACGAACACCAGGCAAGGGAACTCTTCGCGGAACACGGCATCGTGGTGCCACCGGCCGAGGTCACCGGATCGCCCAAACAGGCCCGCGAGATCGCGCGCCGGCTCGGCGGCCGAGTCGTCGTCAAGGCGCAGGTCAGGACCGGCGGACGGGGCAAGGCGGGCGGCGTCAAACTCGCCGCCGACCCGGCCGCCGCCGAACTCACGGCACGTCAGATCCTCGGCATGGACATCAAGGGCCACACGGTCGGCACGGTGATGCTGGCCCGGCCCGTCGACGTAGCGGAGGAGTTCTACGTCTCCTACGTCCTCGACCGTGCCGCCGGACGCTTCCTCGCCATCGCCTCCGCCGAGGGCGGCACGGACATCGAGGAGGTCGCCGCGACCCGCCCGGAGGCGGTCGCCCGCATCCCCGTCGACCCGGCCGAGGGAGTCACCCCGGCGACGGCGTCCCGCATCGCCGAGGCGGCCGGACTGCCGCCGCGGACGGTCGACGTGCTCGTCCGGCTGTGGGACGTCCTCGTCCGCGAGGACGCCCTGCTCGTCGAGGTCAACCCGCTCGTCCGCACCGCCGATGACCGCATCATGGCCCTCGACGGCAAGGTCACCCTCGACGACAACGCCGTCTTCCGCCGAGCGCGTCGGGGAGCCGAGGACGGCACCCACCACGACCCGCTGGAAGCCGCGGCGGCCGCCAAGGGCCTCGACTACGTCAAGCTCGACGGCGAGGTCGGCGTCATCGGCAACGGCGCCGGACTCGTCATGTCCACCCTCGACGTGGTGGCCGGCTGCGGAGCCCGCCCCGCCAACTTCCTCGACATCGGCGGCGGCGCCTCCGCGCAGGTCATGGCGGACGGTCTGTCGGTCGTCCTCTCCGACCCGTCCGTGAAGTCCGTCCTCGTCAACGTCTTCGGCGGCATCACCGCCTGCGACGCGGTCGCCGACGGCATCGTCCGCGCCCTGGACACCGTACGGCTGACCAGACCGCTCGTCGTACGGCTCGACGGCAACAACGCGGCCCGGGGACGGGCCGTCCTCGACGGGCGCCGGCACCCGCTCGTCGAACAGGCCACCACCATGGACGGCGCCGCGCGCCGGGCCGCCCACCTCGCCACCGCACCCTGAGGAGACCGGACGACATGGCGATCCACCTCACCAAGGAGAGCAAGGTCCTCGTCCAGGGCATGACCGGCGGCGAGGGCATGAAGCACACCCGGCGGATGCTCGCCGCCGGCACCAACGTCGTCGGCGGGGTGAACCCCCGCAAGGCCGGCCGCAGCGTCGACTTCGACGTCCCCCGGCGCCCGGACGGCCCGGGAGGCGCCCCCGGCGCGATCCCCGTCTTCGGCTCCGTCGCCGAGGGCATGGACGCGACGGGAGCCGACGTCACCGTCGTCTTCGTACCGCCCGCCTTCGCCAAGTACGCCGTCGTCGAGGCCGCCGACGCCGGCATCGGCCTCGCGGTCGTCGTCACCGAGGGCATCCCCGTCCACGACTCCGTCGCCTTCCTCGCCCACGCCCGGCACAAGGGCACCCGCGTCATCGGCCCCAACTGCCCCGGCCTGATCACCCCCGGCCAGTCCAACGCCGGCATCATCCCGGCCGACATCACCAAGCCGGGCCGTGTCGGACTGGTCTCCAAGTCCGGCACGCTCACCTACCAGCTCATGTACGAGCTGCGGGACACCGGTTTCTCCACCTGCGTCGGCATCGGCGGGGACCCCGTCGTCGGCACCACCCACATCGACTGCCTCGCCGCCTTCCAGGACGACCCCGACACCGACCTGATCGTCCTCATCGGTGAGATCGGCGGCGACGCGGAGGAACGCGCGGCGGCGTACATCCGCGACCACGTCACCAAGCCGGTCGTCGGTTACATCGCCGGCTTCACCGCCCCCGAGGGCCGCACCATGGGCCACGCCGGCGCGATCGTCTCCGGGTCGTCCGGTACGGCGCGGGCGAAGAAGGAAGCGCTGGAGGCGGCCGGAGTCAGGGTCGGCGACACGCCCACGGAGGCGGCCCGGCAGGTGCTCGCCGTCCTGAACGCCGACGGCTGAAGCCCTGGGACCCCCCTTTCTCTCGACCGTGCACCGAGAGCGGAGCGAACCGCATGCCACCCACCCTCACCCTCAAATCCGGCACCTCCTGGGCCGACGCCTGGCAGCGCTGCCTCACCGTCGCCCCCGAGGCCTTCCGGGACGACCGCGTCCTCAACCTCTGGAACGCCGCCTGGCAGCCGGACGGCCGGGCACTGCCCGCCGTCAGCCCCGTCGACGGCGGTCCCGTCGCGGGCCCGCCGCGCCTGGACCGGGCCACCGCCCGGCAGGCCGTGCGCGCCGCGCTCGACCAGCA
>NZ_NCTE01000439.1 GCF_002114215.1 Streptomyces sp. 13-12-16
GGCCCGCTGTGCCCCGGCGGGCCGTCCGGGCCTCTGACCCCGCACGGCCCGCCGGGGAACCCGTGACGGGGCCGGCCCGAAGGCCCGTCCCGTCACGGAAGTCCTTCCGCCCCTCACCGCCGCCCGCACGGCCGGGTCCGTGGACACCCGGGCGTCCCGCCGGGCCGTCCGCCCCGCCGCCGGGGCGGTCAGTCCTCATGGACGGTGACCGAGCCGGACGGGCACAGGTCGCCCGCGGTACGGGCCCCGTCCGCGTCCGCCCCTTCGGGCTCCTTCACCAGCAGGGTGACGATCCCGTCCTCGTCCTGGTCGAAGACCTCCGGCGCGTTCAGCGCGCACTGGCCCGCTCCGACGCACCGCTCTCTGTCGACGGTGACGCGCATGCTCGTTGCTCCTCGTGGGGTGGGTACTCGGGCGGCGGTGGGACCGGGTGCCGCCGGGACCGTCCGGCGGCACCCGGGAGCCGGTGGCCTACCAGCGCACCGGCAGCTCGTGGAGTCCGAACAGGATCCCGTCGTACTTGAAGGCCAGCTCGTCCGGCGGGACGTCCAGTTCGAGCGTCGGGATGCGTTCGAACAGCTTGCGGTAGGCGATCTCCATCTCGACCCGGACCAGGTTCTGGCCGAGGCACTGGTGGACGCCGTAGCCGAACGCCACGTGCCGCCGCTCGGAGCGCTCCGGGTCGAAGGCGTGCGGGCAGCCGAACACCTCGGTGTCGTGGTTGGCGGCGGCCAGCAGCGGGACGACGCCCTCGCCCTTGCGGATGAGCTGACCGGCGATCTCCACGTCGTCGACCGCGACGCGCAGCGCCACCATGTCGGCCACCGAGTGCAGCCGCAGCAGTTCCTCCACCAGCCGTTCGCCGCCGATCCACCGCGGGTTCGCGAGCAGGGTGACCACACCGAGGCCGATGTTGTTGGCGGTGGTCTCGTGCCCCGCGATCAGCAGGAGCAGCAGCACGCCCGACAGTTCGACGGCGGTGAGCTGCCCGGTGGCCAGCAGCCGGCTGATCAGGTCGTCGCCGGGCCACTTCTCCTTGATGGCGATCAGACGGTTGATGTAGCGCAGCAGTTCCCGGGTGGCGGTGGCCCGCTCCTCGTCGGTGGAGGTGCGGATGGCGACCAGGGTGCGGGTGCGGGACTCGAAGAAGTCGCGGTCCGCCGGCGGCACCCCGAGCAGCGAGGAGATCACCAGGGACGGTACCGGCAGCGCGAAGTCGCCGATCAGGTCGGCACGGTCGCCCGCGGCGAGCATCGCGTCGATGCGTTCGTCCACGATGCGCTCGATCGCCGGGCGCAACTCGCGGACGCGCCGCACGGTGAACTCCGGGATGAGGACCTTGCGGAACCGGTCGTGCTCGGGGGAGTCCAGCCCGACGAACCAGCCCGGGATCTGGTCCTGCTTGGGCACCCCCATCGTCTCGCCGACGTCGGGGAAGCCCTCGTTGTCCGGATTGGCGCTGATCTTCGGGTGGGTCAGCACCGCGCGCACGTCCTCGTGCCGCGTCACCAGCCAGATCGGCGCGCCGTTCGGCAGGTGGGACAGCACCAGACCGTTCTGCTCGCGGTGACTCGCGTACTGGGACAGGGGCAGCGGTTCCTCCGGCGTGCGCCGGGGGAAGCCCACCACCGTGGGGCCGATGCCGGTCGTCATGTCCGTTCCTTCTTCCTCTTCCTGAGGTGTCCAGGGGTGCCGCGCGAAGCCGCGGTCGGGTCCCGGCGGTTCAGCCCGCGGAGTAGAACTCCCGGACGGCGCCGGTGATGTACTCCTGGTCGGCGGCGGTCAGTCCCGTGTGGGTGGGCAGGTACAGGCCGTCCTCGCCGAAGCGGTGCGCGTTCAGGGACGGCCACACCGGGTCGAGGTAGCCGGGCTGCCGGCTCATGGGCTTGAAGAACAGCCGGGTCTCGATACCGCGGTCCGCCAGGTGGGCCCGGAGCTCCTCGCGGCGCTCGGCACGCAGGTCGTACATCCACAGCACGTCCCGCGGCGGCATCAGCGTGACCCCCGGGACGTCCTTGAGCCCCGCGTCGTAGCGGGCCTCGATCTCGCGGCGGACGGCCAGGATCTCGTCCAGCCGCTCCACCTGGGCCAGCGCCACGGCCGCCTGCATGGCCGTCATGCGGAAGTTGTAGGCCAGCTTCTTGTGCAGGAAGCTGTGGTCGCGGGTGAACGCCATGGCCCGCAGGTGCGCGAGCTGCCCGGCCAGCCGCGGATCGTCGGTGAGACAGATCCCGCCCTCGCCCGCCGTGATGATCTTGTTGGCGAAGAGCGAGAAGCACGCGATGTCCCCGACCGGCCGCACCCCGTGCGCCTCCGCCGAGTCCTCGACCACCCGCAGGTTGTACTGGTGCGCGATGTCCATCACCGCGTCCATGTCGCAGCGGCGCCCGTAGACGTGCACCGGCATCAGCGCCCTGGTGCGCGGGGTGATCCTCTCCTCGATCAGGGAGACGTCGATGTTCAGGTCGTCGCCGCAGTCCACGAAGACGGGCGTCGCCCCGGTGTACGTCACCGCCCAGGCCGAGGCCACCATGGTGAACTCCGGCACGATCACCTCGTCGCCGGGACCGACGCCCAGCGCGCGCAGCGCCAGGGTCAGCGCGGCCGTGCCGGAGGAACAGGCGACGCCGTGCGCCACGCCGTTCCACTCGGCGAAGGCCTCCTCGAAGCGCCGCACGTAGGGGCCCTGCGAGGAGATCCAGCCGCCGGTGACGGCGTCGGTGACGTATTCCAGTTCGCGCCCGTCGAGGGCGGGCCGGGAGACGGGGTGGGTGAAAGACATGCGTCCTCGCTGCGATGGTGCGTGCGATGGCTGGAAGGAGGGGACGGCCGGCCGCGCACCGGCCGACGGGCGGTCCGGGGTCATGGTTTCGGCAGCAGGCCCAGGACCAGGTCGGCCGCGGCCTTGCGCCCGCCGGCCGCCCGCTGGAGCGCGCCCAGCCGTTCCGCCCGCTCGCGGAAGGACGGGTCCTCGACGACCCGGGTGAGCTTGTCGACGACGTCGTCCGGGTCGACGGTCTCCGGCCGGTCCAGGGTCAGGCTGATGCCGAAGTCGCGGCCGCGCACCGCCTGGTCGAAGCAGTCCACCCACAGCGGCCGCACCACCTGCGGCTTACCGAAGTAGACGCCCTCGTGGTAGGCGTTGCCGCCGCCGTGCGAGAAGAACACCGACACCTTCGGGTGGGCCAGCACGTCCAGTTGGGACGGCACCCAGCTCTCCACCCGCAGGTTGCCGGGCAGTGAGCCGGACGGCGGCAGCAGGTGCTGCTGCTCCTTCGGGAGCTTCCACAGGAACTGGTGGCGGTCCGACATCCGGCGGGCCACCTCCACCAGCGCCGCGACCTCCTCGCGGGTCAGCCGGGTGATGGTGCCGAAACCCATGTAGACCACCGAGGACTGCCGGTCCAGCCAGCCGCTGAGACCCTCGTCGTCCGGGCACTCCGGCAGCGGCGGCAGCAGGGCGCCCACCAGGCGGAGCTTCTCCGGGACGTCGAAGGGGTAGTCCAGCTCCGGGACGGAGGCGCACAGCACCATCTCGGCCGCGTCCACCCGGGTCATGGAGTTGGGCGGGGCGATGCCGAGCTCCTTGCGGATCGCGGCGTCCTCCTTGAGCACCTTGCCCATCGACGGGTGCAGGAACATGAGGAGCGTCCGCCACTTGAACAGTGTGTTCGCCAGCTTCTGCCGGGGGGTCATCTCCAGCGGCAGACCGGAGTTGGGGACCGGGAAGTTCTTCGGGGTGTAGGACGCGCCGAACGGGTTGTGCGAGGTCAGCACGTTGCTCGGGACGAACGGCACCGACAGCACGTACGGAATGCGGTGGGTGAGCGCCAGGTCGACGCCGAAGCCGCTCACGCAGTCGATCACCATCAGCGCCGGCCTCACCTCCTCGACCACCTTCTCCAGAGCGCGGTACTTGCGCGCCTGGAGCGCCGGTTTGTACGACTGCCGGACCACGGCGCGGTGCGCCTTGAACCGCGAGGACTGCGTGACCTCCCGGTACACGGCGTCGTCCCAGGTCACCGCCGACAGCTCGGACACCACCTCACCCAGCGAGGCGAACGACACCGCCGAGTCGGCGGCCAGCGCCGCCACGTCGTCCCGCCGGTGCTCGTCGGTGGCGAACCACAGGTCGGGCACCCCACGCCGGGCCAGTTCCCCGGCCAGCACCAGCAAGGGGTTGAGCAGTCCGCTCTCGGGGAGACCGACGAAGAGGATCGGCCGGGCGGCGGAGTCCATGAGGGCCCTTTCACGAGGTGACCGCCGAAGCCGCCGACCGGCCGCGCGGGCACGACCGGCAGACGGACAGGCGGGACGGGGTTGTCCGTGTGCGGCCCGTCGGCCGGGGCCCGAATCGGGCGGCGCCGACCGCACCCCACCTTGATCTCACGGCCGTAACCAGGAAATCCTTAGACTTGCCCCGCGCGGCCGGACGGGACACCGGACGCGAGGCACGGGGCGAACCTGCGCCGAGGGAAGCGGAGTTACCTGTACGGTGGGCGCACCGAGCGTTCCGTATCTGCCGACGACGGAGGGCTGCCCATCGGAGCGTTGTCCCGGCTCAGCACGACGCAAGGGAGACCACGTGACGAACCGGGCACGGGCCACCGGCCCGTCCCATCCCCTGGTCGGCCGTGAGGCCCACTTGGGGAAGCTCGCCGCCGGAGCCGCCGCCGCCTGTGCCGGGCAGCCCCAGCTGATCGTCCTCGACGGCCCGGCGGGAGTCGGCAAGACCTCACTGCTGCGGGCCGCTCTCGACGACGGCGGGCCCTGCGACGGCATGACCGTGTTGTACGGGGCCTGCAGGGCGATCGACTCCGGCAGCGGGTACAGCGGTGTACGCGCCCTGTTCGGACCGCTCAACCTCACCGCCCGCCGCGGCCGCGCCTCGGCGCTGCTGGCCGGGAACGCCCGTCACGCCCTGCCCGCCCTCGCCCCCGACCGCGTCGACGGGGACACCGCGCCCGGCGCCACCTACCCCGCGCTGAACGGCCTGTACTGGCTCGCCGCCGGTCTCATGGCGGACCGCCCCCTGACGCTGGCCCTCGACGACGTCCACTGGTGCGACGAGCGGTCCCTGCGCTGGCTCGACTTCCTCCTGCGCCGTGCCGACGGAATGCCGCTGCTCGTCGTGCTCGCCCGGCGCACCGCCTGCGAGTGTACGGCCGGCCCGGCGCTGGCCGACCTGGTGGCCCACCACCGGTCCCTGGCGCTGCACGTGCCGGCACTCTCGGCCCGCGACGTCGAGACACTCGTCCGCCGGACCTTCCCCGAGGCTCCGCCGCGGCCGTCCTTCGTCGGCGCCCTCACCGCCGTGACCGGTGGCAACCCCCTGGAACTCCAGCGGATCCTGCACAAGTTGCGCACCACCGGGGTGAGACCCGACGACACGGGCGCCCGGCGGGTCACCGAGCTCGGCGGGCGGGCCGTCGCCGCCTCCGTGCGCGAGGCACTGGACGGCCAGCCGGCCGGAGTGCGCGAGGTGGCCCGGGCCCTGGCCGTACTCGGCCCGGAACGGCCCGAACACCTCGCCGCCCTCGCCGGGGTGTCCGCCGTGCAGGCCGAGGAGGCCGTGGACGTCCTGCGCCGCTCCGGCCTCGTCCAGCCCGACCGGATCGAACCGGTGCACGACATGGTGCGTGCCGCGGTGCTCTCCACGGTCGGTTCCGGGGCCCTCGCCGGTCTGCGCACCCGGGCCGCCCAACTGCTCAGCGACGTCGGACGGTCCCCCGAGCAGATAGCGGGCCAGCTGCTGCTCCTCCCACGGGCCGACCAGCCGTGGATGACCGCCGTCCTCCTGGACGCCGCCGCGCAGGCGGAGCAGCGAGGGGCCCCGGAGGCCGCCGCGCGCTACCTGGAGCGCGTCATGGAGACCGGGCCCGACACACCGGAGATCCGGACGCGACTCGCCGAAGTCCTCTCCGAGACGGACCCGGCCCGCTCACTGACACTGCTGCACGAGGCACTGGCCCTCACCGGCGACGTCCGCACCCGCGCGACGATCGCGGTCCGGCTCGCCCTGACCTGTCTGCGCGTCCAGCGGTCACCCGAAGGCGCCCGCGTACTGACCGAGGCACTGGACGCCCTCCACGCCGCGCTCGGCACCGATCCCGAACCCGCCGACCGCGAACTCCTCACCCTGGCCGAAGCCACCCTGCTGATCGTCGGCGCCGACGAGAAGAGCACCCTGCCCGCGGTGCGCGAGCGGGCCGCCCTGCTGCCCCCGCCGCCCGGGGACACGCCCGCCCAGCGCCAGCAGCTCGCCATGCTCACCGTGCTCACCGCGACGGACGGCCGCTCCGCCGCCGAGTCGGTCCGCCAGGCCCGGCGTGCCCTGCGCTCCCCGGGCGCGGAACTCGGCGCGTGGTCGCTGCTGCCCGCCTCCCTCGCGCTCTCCCTCGCCGACGAGACCGGCGAGGCGCTCGACGCGCTGGAGACGGTGCTGCGCGACAGCCGGCGGACCGCGGCGGTGTGGACGTACGTCCTCGCGCTCTCCACCCGCGCCTTCGTCCACCTCGACCAGGGCGGCGTCCCCCAGGCCCTGGCGGACGCCCAGAGCGCCCTCGACCTGCTCGGGGAGGGGAACTACTGGGGCGAGAGCGCCGTCCTGCCGCAGATCGCCTGCGCGCTCGCCCTCACCGAGCACGGTGAGCCCGGCCGGGCCGAGGAGGTGCTCGGCACCATCAAGCGCCCGCGTATCGAGGCCTTCGCATGGGAGTACCACTGGTACCTCATGGCGCGGGCGCGGGCACGGTACGAGTGCGGCGACCCGGAGAGCGCTCTCGAGCTGCTGCGCACCTGCGGGGACTCCCTGGACCGGACGGGACTCGACAATCCGGTCCTGGCCCCCTGGTGGGTGGACGCCGCCTGTCTGCTGGCGGAGTCGGGCCGCTTCGACGAGGCCCGGGCGGCGGCCGGGCACGGCGCCGGACCCGCCGAACGCTGGGGAACCCCGCGTGCCCTGGGCTACGCCGCCCTGGCCCGCGGCGTCGCCACGCCAGGCCCGGAGGGAACCG
>NZ_NCTE01000440.1 GCF_002114215.1 Streptomyces sp. 13-12-16
CGGCGCCCTGCGCGGCCAGGCCGAGGCGCTCGCCCGGCACCTCGAACGCCGCCCACGGCTGCGCCTGGACGACGTGGCCCACTCCCTGCGCACCGACCGGCCCGCACTGCGCCACCGGCTCACCGTCACGGCGGCCACCCGAGAGGAGGCCCTCGACGCGCTGCGCTCCGCCGCCCCGGCCACCCCGCCGCTCTCCGACGACCCCACCCGCGTCGCGTTCCTGCTGCCCGGTGGCGGCACCCAGTACCCGGGCATGGGCAAGGACCTGTACCGCGACCACACCGTCTACCGCGACACCGTCGACGAGTGCGCCCGCATCCTGCGGCCCGTCCTCGGCGCCGACCTGCGCACCGCCCTCTTCGAGCAGCGACGGCCCGACGACACCTCCGCGTTCCTCGGGCTCGTCGTCACCGAGTACGCCCTGGCCCGCACGCTCATGGAGTCCGGCGTGCGCCCCGACGCGCTGATCGGCCACTCGCTCGGCGAATACACGGCCGCATGCCTCGCCGGCGTCATCGACCTCGCGGACATGCTGCCCCTGGTCACCGAACGCATCCGGCTCATCGGCTCCGCCGGCGGCGCCACCGTCGGCGTCGCCGCCCCCGCCGAGGACGTCCGGCCGCTGCTCGACGCCGGTCTGTCCCTCGCCGCCGTCAACGGACCCGGCGCCTGCACCGTCGCCGGGCACCTCGACGCGATCACCCGCTTCGAGGCCGAACTCACCCGCCGCGAGATCCCGTTCCGCCGCCTGCGCATTCCCGTCGCGGCCCACTCCCACGTCCTCGACCCGGTCCTGCCGGCCTACGAGACCCACCTGCGCCAGGTCACCCTGCGTCCGCCGCGCATCCCGTACGTCACGAACGTCACCGGCACCTGGGTCACCGACGCGCAGGCCACCTCCGTACGGCACTGGATCGACCACACCCGCGACACCGTGCGGTTCGCCGACGGCATCACCGCCCTGTGGGGCCGGCTGCGCCCCGTCCTCGTGGAGATCGGCCCGGGCGACACCCTGACCAAGCTCGCCACCGGCCGGCTCACCGACGAGGCACCGGTGACGGTGACCACCATGCGGCACGCCAAGGCCGAGGCGTCCGACGGGTTCGTCCTCACCGAAGCGCTGGGACGGCTGTGGAGCGCGGGCGTGGACAGCGCCCTCCCCCCGGTGCCGGGCACGCCCCGGCGGGCACCGCTGCCGCCGTACGCTTTCGAACGCCGGCGCCACTGGATCGACGCGCCCGGCGCCCGGCCGGACCCCGGCACGTCCGACGGCACCCCGGCCGCGGCG
>NZ_NCTE01000043.1 GCF_002114215.1 Streptomyces sp. 13-12-16
CAAGGGCCTGGGAGGTACCCCCAGGGCGGCACGACTGCCCGCGGCCGGGCGGGGCGAGCGCCCGCGGAGGAGCGGCGCGGCTGGCCGCAGTTGCGGGGGCAGCGTCGTAGGTGTACGGCGCTGCTCGCGCCTACTCCTCGTCGGCGTCCCCCGGCCGCCCCTCCGCATCCGGTGCCGGTGGCCGGGCCTCCGACACCGCCGGCAGCGGGGCGTCCGGCTCGGACATCGCCGTCGCCCCCCGCGGCCGGGGAGCCTGGACCGCGGCCGTCTCGTGCGTGTACGCACGCAGGTAGCCGACGACGGTATTGGTGACCGCGACCAGCGGCACAGCCACCACCGCTCCCCCGATACCGGCCACCATCCCGCCCGAGGCGACCGCCAGCACCACCGCGAGCGGATGGACCCGGACCGCGCGCCCCAGGATGAACGGCTGGAGGATGTGCCCCTCGATCTGCTGGACCGCCAGCACCACCACCAACACCATGACGCCCGTGAACACGCCCTGCGTGACGAGCCCGACGACCACCGCGAGCGCTCCCGACACCACCGCACCCACGAGCGGGATGAAGGAGAACAGGAAGATGAACACGGCGAGCGGCACCGCCATCGGCACATCGAGGAAGTAGATGCCGAGGCCGATGAAGATCGCGTCGATCAGAGCCACTATCACCGTGCCGCGCACATACGCCGTCAGCGTCCGCCACGCGGCGGGACCCGCCCCGGCGACACCCGGACGGGCCGCGGCCGGGACGAGCTTCAGCGACCACTGCCAGATCCGCTTGCCGTCATAGAGCAGGAACAGCGTCGAGAAGACCGCCAGCAGGATGCCGGTGAGCGCCTCGACCACGACGGTCACGCCCTCCAGACCCGCCGAGGTGATCTGCTCGGTGTTGGCGCCGACCGCCTCCCGCAGGTTCTTGGCGATCTCGTTGATCTGTTTGTCGGTGACGTGGAAGGGACTGTTCAGCAGCCAGTTGCGCAGCTCGTCGATGCCGTCCTGGATCTGGTCGGAGAGGTGGTCGATGTTCTCCATGACCTGCCAGGTCACGAACCAGCCGATGAGGCCGATCACGACGAACCCGAACAGCGCCGTGAGCGCGGTGGCCGGCCCGCGCGGCACGCCCAGCCGCGTCAGCCGCGCCACCGTCGGCTGCAGCAGCGCGGTGATCAGCAGCGAGGCCACGAACGCCAGCACCACGAGCTGCACGGCGCTGATGATCCGCATGAGCACCCAGACCGTGCCGGCCAGCACCAGCAGCCGCCAGCCGGCCTCGGCCGCGACCCGTACCCCCCAGGGCACGGCCTGCGCCGGATCGGGGCGGGCCGGGACGACGGCGGTCGTGAACTCGAGCGGCGGCTCGGGATCGGGGGGCGGGGTCTTCACCCGTCCGGGCTCGGGGTCGGCGTCCGACGGGCGGTCCCGCTCCACCTCGGCGCGGCGCTCCTCCAACCTCCTGCTGACCTCGGTCAGCCCGGCTCCGACCCGGCCGAGCCATCCTGGCACTCGCGACATGATCCGTCCTCTTCCCCCGTTTCTCCCCACCACTCACCCCTGGAGTCGTCGGTCAGACCGTACATGGCGAAAGCCCCGCACCGTAGGACGGTGTGGGGCTGTGCCGTGGTTGAGCGGGGCCGGGGCGGCGGACTCCCGGTCGGCCTAGTAGTAGTGGTTGGCCTGCCAGAACGTCCAGGCCTCGCACGGGCTGCCGTAGCGTTCGTTCATGTAGCCGAGACCCCACTTGATCTGGGTGGCCGGGTTCGTCGCCCAGTCGGCTCCGGCGGAGGCCATCTTGGAACCCGGGAGCGCCTGCATCAGACCGTAGGCGTCGGAGGTGGGGTTGTCGGCCATGTAGTTCCAGCTGGACTCGTGGTCCACGATGGTGCTGAAGCACTGGAACTGGTCCGCCGGGACGATCTGCCGGGCCATCGCCTGCACTTCGGCGATCGTGTAGGAGGACTGGACCGGGAAGCTGGACGCGTCGCGGGTCGCGGAGCGGCTGGCGGCGGCCTTGGCCTCCGCACGATCCTTGGCGGCCTGCTTCGCCTTGTCGTCCGCTTCCTTCTTCTTCGCGACCGCGGTGTCGGCGGCGGCCTTGCGGGCGGCCTCCTCGGCGTCCTTCTTGGCGCTCGCGTCCGCGGCGATGGCCATCGTTTCGGCCTGCTGCGTCAGGGACGCGGTCTGCACCTGGGCCTGCTGGCCCGCGGGGATGTCCGCGAGCAGCGTGGTCCCGCTTGCCGTCGCTTCGGCGTCGTTGTTCTGCGCGGTGCTGCCCGAGGCAACGCCGACGACACTTCCGACAGCGGTGACCGCCGTGGCCGAAGCCACTGCGAATCCCCGGACCGAGATCCGGCTCACACGGTTTCCTTCCAGCATCGCCCGCTTCGGTGACCCTCGCGGACGCAATCGTGCCCCTGGCACTGGCCTCCCCAACTACGGGTCACGGGAGGCACGGGCCCGGTGGGCAACTCCTGCGGGAGGAGCGCCGCGTGGTGCTCGGGCGGCATACGACGACGCTATGGAGTTGAGACTGTGGTGCCGTACCGCTGGGGGTACAGATGTGCCGTATGCGGGGCCTGACAGGAGTGAGACTCTGCCGTAACCCGACGCCGCAAGGCAATTCTCCGTTGCGTGTGAAAGCTCACACCTCGTTTGGCCCCGGGGAATCCCGGAAAGCCGCACACGCGCCGACGCCGCCCGGCTAGGCTCTACGCCTTTCCGGACGGCGCCAACCGATCGGTAACCGACTCTTGTTGGATACCGCGGGTCAGATCTGCCCGTCTTCGAGCATTTCGGTCACAAGCGCGGCGATCTGGGACCTCTCGGACCGCGTCAGGGTGACGTGCGCGAACAGCGGATGCCCCTTCAGCTTCTCGACGACGGCGACCACACCGTCGTACCGGCCGACCCTCAGGTTGTCCCGCTGGGCGACATCATGGGTCAGGACGACCCGCGAATTGGCCCCGATACGGGACAGAACGGTCAGCAGTACGTTCCGTTCCAGCGACTGGGCCTCGTCCACGATCACGAACGCGTCGTGCAGCGAGCGGCCCCGGATGTGGGTGAGCGGCAGGACCTCCAGCATGCCGCGGGCGGTGACCTCCTCGATGACCTCCCGGCTAGTGACCGCCGACAGCGTGTCGAACACCGCCTGCGCCCAGGGGCTCATCTTCTCCGCCTCGGAACCCGGCAGATAGCCGAGCTCCTGCCCGCCCACCGCGTACAGCGGACGGAAGACCATCACCTTCTGGTGCTGACGGCGCTCCAGCACCGCCTCCAGGCCGGCGCACAGGGCCAGTGCCGACTTGCCGGTGCCGGCCCGGCCGCCCATGGAGACGATCCCGACGTCCGGGTCGAGCAGCAGGTCGAGCGCGATCCGCTGCTCGGCGCTGCGGCCCTTGATGCCGAACGCCTCCCGGTCGCCGCGCACCAGCCGGACGTTGCCCTCGGGCGTGACCCGCCCCAGCGCCTTGCCGCGCTCCGACTGGATGGTCAGCCCGGTGTGCACGGGCAGGCGGGAGGCCTCGGGCACATACACGTGCCCCTCTTCGAAGAGGACGTCCACCTGCTCGCCGGGCAGGGTCAGTTCGGACATTCCGGTCCAGCCGGAGGAGTCCGTGATGGCGAGCTCCGCGCGGTACTCCTCGGCGAGGAGGCCCACGGAGGACGCCTTGATCCTGAGCGGGAGGTCCTTCGACACCACGGTGACGTCGAACCCCTCGGCCTGCAGGTTGCGGGCGACCGCGAGGATGCGGGAGTCGTTGTCCCCCAGGCGGTAGCCACTGGGCAGCACGCTGGGGTCCGAGTGGTTGAGCTCGACCCGCACGGTCCCGCCGAGGTCCCCGGTCGGAATGGGGGCGTCGAGACGGCCGTACCGCACCCGGTAGTCGTCCAGCAGGCGCAGCGCCTGCCGGGCGAAATAGCCGAGTTCGGGATGGTTCCGCTTGGCCTCCAGCTCTGTCACCACGACGATGGGGAGCACGACCTCGTGCTCGTCGAAACGGCTCAGGGCGTTGGGATCGGCCAGCAGGACACTGGTGTCGAGAACATAGGTGCGCCGGTCGGGCTTGTGGCGCTTTGCGCTGGTCACCACGGAAGGACGTACCCCCTCGGATGAGGTCGGGGAGCGACGAGGCGGGACTGGACCGGTCGACGGCCCTCATGCACAGCGGGCCGAAAACCGGCCCTCCGCCGCTTCTTCCGTGCCGTGACCGCACGGTCGGGCTGGTGCAAAGGGCCTCCCGGGCGGACGGCTTCTGCGCCGCCCGCTGAGATCCGACACCCGTGGTTCGGGTGTCGACCTGCCTGGGTTATGCCCTCGAACGGGCGCCGCCATGCCACGGCATATGACGGCGCGCCGGTGAACTCCGTGTGACCTGCGGAGGATGCGCGGGATGTTCAGCCGCCGTAGCGCCGGTGGCGGGCGGCGTAGTCGCGCATCGCGCGCAGGAAGTCGACCTTGCGGAAGGCCGGCCAGAACACGTCGCAGAAGTAGTACTCCGAGTGCGCGGTCTGCCAGAGCATGAATCCGGACAGCCGCTGCTCACCGCTGGTGCGGATGACGAGGTCCGGGTCGGGCTGGGCGCGGGTGTAGAGGTGACGTCCGATCATGTCGATGTCGACGGCCTCGGCGAGTTCGTCCATCGGCGTGCCCTGCTCGTGGGCGTCCAGCAGCATGGACCGCACCGCGTCGGCGATCTCCTGGCGGCCGCCGTACCCGATGGCGACGTTGACCACTATCCCGTCGACGTCCGCGGTGGCCTGCTCGGCCTCCTTCAGGGTGGTCTGCATCCCGGACGGCAGCAGGTCGCGCGTGCCGACGTGATGGACCCGCCAGCGTCCGTCGGCGGCGAGGGTGCGCACCACGTCCTCGATGATGCCGAGGAGCGGGACGAGCTCCTCCTTCGGCCGGTCGAAGTTGTCCGTCGACAGCAGCCAGAGGGTGACGACCTCGACGTCCGTCTCACTGCACCAGCCGAGGAACTCCCCGATCTTGTCCGCGCCGGCCCGGTGGCCGTGGACGGTACTGGAACCCGCGGCCTTCGCCCAGCGGCGGTTGCCGTCCATGATGACGCCGATGTGCTTGGGCACCTGAGCGGTGTCCAGGTGGCCTTCCACCCGGCGTGCGTACAGCCTGACCAGCAGGCCCCGCAGCTTGTCGCGCAGGTTCACGTGTTCGTCAGCCCCTCCGTACGGATCGGACAGGCGCGGCGCTCCCCGCCGCGTGGCGCGGCAGGCGGCCCGGTCTCGGCCGCGGGCGACCCCTGTCCGTATGGCGGTCCCCGAAGGCGAAGCGTACCCCTGCCGGGGCGGAGGCCCCCAAAGCCCGGGACGGAAGTCCGGGTGGTTGCGTTTGCCCGCCGTCCCGGACCGCTGCCCGGACCACCGTCCCGTCGGGCGCTCGTCCCGCCCGCCGCGGGGCCAAGAAAAAACGGGCCGGTCCGTGGGGGGGAGACGGACCGGCCCGAGGGGGGGTTTCCACCATAACCCTTCGTAAGTGATGCTGCGTACATCGGCGCGCCACAACTACTCTCCGAAACCGCCCGACGACGCGCAGACGGCCCCGGAAGGCACCGTTCAGGGCCTCGATGTGGCTGAAAACCGGCGAAATCGCGCGAAAATCGAGTGGTGAGGGGGTCCTGTGCCGGATGTGACACCATCCGCCGACCGGATGACCACACTTCCGGCCGTCCCTCCGACAGGTGACCCGGGCGCGGACACCGGATTGACCCGAGGAGGCCGGATCGGACACCGCGCAGCCCCCTCCACTGCGCGGTACCGACGCCCCGCGCAGCTTTGCCGACGCGAATCACCTTGGTCCGAACCTATGCGATGCCCTGCTCCGCGGACCAGTCGCACCCCATAACGATGAGGAAACTCACGGACGCGGGGCGCGGCCGGCTCCGCCCCTGCGGGCGTGGAAGAGATGCCGGGTGCTGTGGGCCACGAAGGCCCCCTCGCTCTCGATCCGCTCGTGCAGGGCGCGCAGCCGCGGCAGATACGCCTCGACGGTGAACCCGGGGACCATCCAGATCACTTTCCGCAGGAAATGGACGACGGCGGCGATGTCGTGGAACTCCACGCGCAGCCGTTCGGCCCGCAGCTCGACGATCTCCAGCCCGGCGGCCTCGGCCGCGCGCCGCTCACGGTCCGGATGCCGCGCGTCGCGCCGCTCGTCCGGCTGCGCCCCGAGGAAGTACTCGACGAGCTCGTGGACGCTGCCGGGTCCGACGTGCTGGGCGAAGTAGACGCCACCGGGTTCGAGCACCCGCGCGATCTCCTCCCAGCGGGCCTCGACGGGATGCCGGCTGACGACGAGGTCGAAGGCCCCGTCCGCGAAGGGCAGCGGCGCGTCCTCGGGCGAGGCGACGACGGCGACGCCGCGCGGCCGGAGCAGGGCGGTGGCCTTGGCCAGGTTGGGCGGCCACCCCTCGGTGGCGACGGCGAGCCGGGGCCGCCGGGGGGCGTTGGCGAGGGCGAAGTCCAGGACCTCCCCTCCCCCGGTCTGAATGTCGAGCACGGCACCGGCCCCGCCCAGCCGGCCGGCCATCGCCCCGGCATATCCCCACGAGGGCCGGGCCTCGCTGGCCCGCCCCTCGAACCAGGAGAAGTCCCACCCCTCGGTGGGCACGGAGGCTCCTTCCGCGACCAGGTCGTCGAAGGTGCGGCGGGCCGCCTTTTCCGTCATGCACCGATCATGCACGCAGCGGCCACCGCCTGTCCTCCGGCTTTACGGCACCAACGGCCGTACCTCCTCAGCCACGAACCGCACGAAGCCCTCCGGGTCCGGTTCACCACTGGTCGGCTGGAGGATCACCGAGTCGGCCCCGGCCTCGGCGAGCCGCTGTACGGCCTTGGCGACGGCCCCCGCGTCCCCGGCGACCCCGACTTCGGCTTCCCCGTCCACCCCCTCGGCGACCAGATCGGCCCGCACCCGCTCACCGGCCCCGGCCCCCGTGGCGGCGAGCAGATAGACGACGACCTTGTGGGGTCCGCCGGTGCGCCCCGTCGCGGCCCGCCCCTCGTCGATGAGCCGGCGCGCCTGCCGCACCCCCTCGGGCGAGGTGTCGGCGGTGAGGATGGTCCCGTCGGCGGCCTCCCCGGTGAGCCGCACGGTACGGGGCCCGGTGGCACCGGCGAGCACCTCCACCGGCCCCTGCGGCGGCCAGTCGAGGGCGACTCCGTCGAGCCTGACGTACCGCCCCTCGGTGGTGACCCTCTCCCCTCCCAACAGGGCGCGCAACGCGACGAGATGCTCCCGCAGCAGGGTGAGCGGCGACTCGGCCCGCGCCCCGACCTGCCCCATCCAGTCCTGCACCCCGTGCCCGACGCCGAGGATCGCGCGCCCCGGGAACATCCGGTGCAGACCGGCGGCCTCCATGGCGGTCATGGCGACGTTCCGCAGCGGCACCGGCAGCAGCCCGACCCCCACCCGGACCCGCTCGGTCCACGCCAGCGCGGCAGCGGCGGTCGAAATGCCACCCTCCCGAAAACAGTCCTCCCACAACCAGAGCTCCTCGAGCCCGACCTCGTCGGCGAGCTCGGCGACGGCACGGAGCCTTTCGGGGGCGAGCTGGGGACGGAAGACTGCGCCAAGTGTGGTCATGGGTGGGTCCTACACCCGGGACGGGCTCTTGAAACTGACGTGAGCCATCCGCGCTCCTGGTGGGACGGATGCGCACGACCGGAGAGGCGGCTGCGGCGGCCCCCGGCAGGGGGCCGGCGACTCACCGAAGACCACCTCACGCGACCAGGCTCAGAGCCGGCACTTGTCGCTCCCCTCTCGGAGACGTCAGGCACCCGGTGCCCCATACACCACTTTTGTGATCGACGAATCCCTGGATGCGCTTCCGGCTTCCCCCGGCAGTCGTGCCCCCGGAAGGGAAATCGAACTACGGCTGGCACGCCTTGTCCCCCCGATTCGACGAGACGTCGGTGGTCTGCCAGACGCCCTCGGCGTTCTTCGCGAGCTTGGTGTTGTAAAGGACGTAAGCGTTCGCCGTTGTCGGCGTGTAATCGACCTTTCCGGTCTTCTTGTCCTTGATGAACGACTTGCTCTCGTCCGAGCAGTAGGTGACGTATGCCCCGTCATCCCCGGACAGGCTCACCTTGTAATCAAAGTATCGAGTCTCGCCGACCCACGTTTCCTCCTCGTTGATGTACCGGAGCGCATACGTGATCGAGGCGCTCAGAGCAGACTCGGTGTTGTAGAAGCCGAGCGCCTCGGTGTCCGTGCTGCCCTCAAAGATCGCCTCATCGATGGAGTTGACACTCAGCGTGCTGTCCGCGAGGGCCGTGTCCTTCGCCGCGTTGCCTGTCTTCTCGTACTCGAAGACATTCTTCGCGTCGGAAGGAAAGGTGATCTTCGGGCGTCCGTCGGCGTCCGACGCGCTGGGGCCCGGGGAGGGCGACTTCTCACCGCCCGTGTCCACGGCCTTGTCACTGTCTTTGGCGGTGCTGTCGCCGTCATCGCTTCCACAGGCGGACAGCGTCAGGGCCGCGATGGTGGTCAGCACGAGCGTTGCGAGCAAGGTGGGGCGGCGGTGCACAATCGGCTCCTGACAGGGCGAAGCTCGGGGTCAGCGGTTGATGGCCTGGATTTCCTGGACCACGACTTCCTGCTCTCCACCGAACGTGCCGTCCGGCAAGTCCTGTTCGCCGGCGACGCCGGTACCCGTCCAGTGGATCTTCCAGGTGACCGTGGCCTCGAGCCGGTACGAGTCACCGCCTGAGGAGCGCAGGTATTTCACCCCGCATGGAGGCGTCTCGTCCGCCTTGCCCTTGGCGTACGGCTCGCCGATGCGTCCGTTCTGGATCTCGCAGACTCCGGAAGCAGGGTAGGTCTCGGCATCCGGCGTGCCCGGATCTATCTGAACGGACACCGGTTCGGCCGTCGTGGTCGCCTGGATGCCCAGCAGCGGAACGGAAGCCGTGACCGACACCGGTTTGAAATCCACCGCATCCAGCCACGCCCAGGTGGGGAGATTCACCTTGGTTGTCCCATTCGGAGCGAGATCCACTTCTGTCGTGGGAACACGGATCTCCGCGTAGGCGAGTTGCGCGAGGACCTCCGTGGTGATCGCCTGCGGGATATCGGCCGGCGGGTCGTCGTTCTCGTCCACCCAGAAGGTGGGCTTGTCACAATCCAGCGCGCCCGGATCGCCCTCCCGACCGGGCGTGACATAGGAGTCCCACCAGTAGCCTTCGCCGGTCTTGTCCTTGTTGAAGTCCTTGTAGGGGTGGCCCTCGACATACCGGTCGCGCTGCTGGGCGTCCCACTCATGACCAGTGGACCCGGCCTCCCAGATCGGCTCCAGGTACTCCTGCAATTGCTCCGGGGTGTACTTGGGCGCGTAATAGCATGCGGGCGGGGTCCAGTTGGTGGCAGACGCCACGGGGCCGGCCTTCGGGCCTGAGCCATTGTTGGACCGGTTGAACACCACGGCTCCCGCCGTGGCGGAGATGCTGTCGTCCTGTTTCCCGCCACCAACTTGCGTTTCGCCGCCGTTGGTACTGCCACCATGGCCATAGCCGGCGAATGCTTGTCCCGGACAAAGTATCAGTGCGGTCACCGCCGTGACTGCGACCACCACTGAATGACGGTAGTTCAGGACTGGCATACAGCACTTCCCCGTTGTGACGTCAGCGTCTCGGTGATCCAGACGCCCTGCTTGTTGACCCGAAGCCGACTGTTGTAGAGGACGTAGTTGTCCCCGGACTCCGGAGTCGTTTGTGTCTTACCGGTCTTGAGGCTCTTGTTGTGAGCCTTGTTCTGATCCTCGCAGTAAACGAGACCCGCAGTACCGTCGCTGTTGACCTTCACCTTCGCGTCGTAGTAGCGCTTGGCGCCGGTGATCCGGTCCTTGTAGTCGACGAACTCCTGCACGAACTTCTGACTACCGGCCGCAGCCTCACCTTCCGAGTAGAAGCGGTAGGCCTCATTGAGAGGATCCTGTTCAGCGATTGCCATGTCGACGGCCTTGATGAACTGCTCGGTGTCCGCCAGGACCGCGTCCTTCTCCTTGTCCCCTGTCTTCGGCCAGTCGAAGGTGTAGGAGAGGTCGGACGGCAGCTCGATCTTCGGGCGGTCTGCCGAGGCGGGGGCCGATTCGCTCGGGGAGGCCGACTTCTCGCCCCCCGTGTCCGCGCCCGCGATCTTGTCGTTGTCCTTGGTCGGGCTGTCGTCGTCGCTTCCGCATGCGGACAGCGTCAGGGCCGCGGTGGCGGTCAGCGCGAGCGCTGCGAGCAGGGTGGGGCGGCGGGTCACAGTCGGCTCCCAGTAGGGCGAGGCTTGGCTTCAGCGAAGTCAAAGCTATCCGGTGCGCAAGTCGAGGCACCAGAGTGAACGGGGTCAACTTGCGGGGTCCGGCGGTTCCGTGAGCGGGTGGTCGGTGATCAGGGCCGTGAGGATCAAGGGGGCATCGCCGTCTGACTGGTTGAGGGAGAGGGCGGCCCAGCGGGGGGACGGCAGCCGGGTGGGCAGCGGGCCCCAGAGCGCCAGGTCGCCGTAGCAGTCCTTGGCGGAGAGGGTGCGGAAGGGTTCGGGGACCCGTTCGTCGGAGCCGCGTCGGAGCAGGGGGGCTCGCATGTTCAGCGTGCGGTGGGGGCCCCAGTGGGCGTCCAGGTGCGAAGTCAGTGCGGCCAGGTGCGACTCCGCCCTCTCCTCCGCCTCGCTCCATTCGCGGCCGTACACACCCGTGAGGGGGGTGCTCCGCCAGAGGGGGAGGAGCAGGAAGCCTTCGCCGCGTGTCGATGTCCATTCACCGGTCAGTGGTTCGCCCTCGTCGGTGGTGGGGCCGGAGGCCGGGAGGGGGGACGACAGGGCGGTCTCGACGACTGACACGGCGGAGGGCAGGTCGAAGGGCGCGCCCGCGGGGGGCGTCACAGTGCCGGCCTGGTCATGGGGTGGGGCAGCGGTTCCAGTGCGCCCGAGTCCCGGAGGGCCTGGTACGCCTCGACCACGGTCGCCGTGTCTCCGGGGGGTGCGATGGTCAGGAGCACGCCACCGGTGGGGAGCGTCCTGCCGCCGGGGAACGAAGCGGCGGGTGTACGGGCCGCTCGGCCGGCGGACAGGTAGCCCACCCAGCCGACCGACGGCGTCCCGATCCTGAAGCCCGCTTCCTTCTTCAGCGCGGACGTCACCGCCCGGTCGCTCACGTCTCCGTAGTCCGGGTGCCACGACTCCGCCACGGCGGTGAGGAGTTCGGCGTCGGGGAGGTCCGGCGCCCCGTCGGGGGACACGATCGTGGTCACCAGTGACTGGAGCAGGTACTCCGGGGTCCCGCCCGCGAGTGCGGCGATCTCCACCTTCCAGCCGGGGGCGGCGTTCTCGGCGAGCAGTCGGAGCGAGGTGCCGTCCGCCGCCGACCAGCCGTCGACCGTCCGGGCCGTGCGCAGGGCGGTGAGCAGGGACGGCTCGTCCGGCTGGAGTACCTCGGCCGGTCCGGACGCGGGGGCGGTGCGCCATGTCCCCGCCACCTGTGGCAGCAGCCGGGCGAACCGGTCCAGCATCGTGCTCCACCGTGCGGCGAGTTCCTCCGCCGACTCCTGCCGGGGGCCCCAGAAGCCCCGCACCACGCGTCGCATGTCCCGTTCCCTCTCTTCCCGTGCCCGCTTCACACCCTAGGTCGTACGCGGTCTGCCGCCCCGTCAGTCGAACGCCTCGGGGCGGCGGTCGCCCGCGATCGGTCCGGGCACCGTGTGGACGACCTCGATGTCCAGGCCCGCGTCCTCGAAGGCGTCGCGGGCCGCGTCGGCGACCTCCTCGTTGGAGAAGTGCCACTCGATGTCCTTGCCCCGCGCCGCCGCGACCTGCCTGCGGGCCTCGGTCAGCAGCCGTTCCCGGCCCGACGGGGTGAGTTCCGTGCGGTCGGCGCCCAGGAAGCTGTCGTAGCCGTTCTTGGCCTCCAGGTAGGTCCGGCGGGAGGAGTCCCAGCCGTCGAACTCGACGTCCGGTACGTCCGGATCGGTGTGCGGGACGACGTACTCGTAGCCGCGCTGCGTGCCGGTGATCTGCTCCTGGTAGCGCAGCCAGGACTCGTTGCGCCAGTTGGGCCGGGGGTTGCGGTCGCGGCTCGCCCAGAAGCCGTCGCCCTGGTCGGCGTCGCCGTACGTGCGGCTGTCGAGGTCGTCGGCCCAGTCCGGCGGGTTGTAGTTGCGCGGGTCGCCGGTGGCGTTGCGCTCGGGGTCCGGCCACTGCTTCCTGTCCTCCAGGGCCCGCCGGGCGCGTTCCGGTTCCTCGGCGCGTTTGCGTTCCAGGTAGGCCCGGCGTTCGGCCGCGCGGGCCTCCTCGGCCTGCTCGCGGGCCTCCTCGTCGCAGCCGCCCTCCGTCAGGACGGCGTACGGGCGGCCGGCGGCCAGTACGGCCGTGCCGGTGCCGGGTCCGCCGTGGAGGCCGGGGTGGTGCGGGGCCTCGCCGTACGGGGTCCTGCGGGGCGGTGCGGAGATGGTGCAGCCGGTGCGGCGGGCCGTGTCCTCGGCTTCGTCCGCCGCCTCGTCGGCGCGCCG
>NZ_NCTE01000441.1 GCF_002114215.1 Streptomyces sp. 13-12-16
CACCCGCCGACCACCGGCCGAGGCCCGCAGCCCCGCGGCAACCCCCCGCACCTCGTCCGCCAGCCCCACCACAGGCCGCGGCCGAGGCGCGTACAGGACCTGCTCCACCGCGTCGGCCACCCGGTGCACCGACGCCGCCGCATCCGGCCCGAGCCGGCCCAGCCGCACGATCCGGTCCGCCGTCCCGCGCGGGGTCAGCGACTCGTCCGGCGCGATGCCGTGGTCCCACGCCGTGTCGGTCAGTTCGTCCCAGACGGCCAGGACGTACGGCGCCGTCTCCGCCTCCGACCGGCCGTGCCCGCCCAGCCGCACCGCCCGGGTCCGCATCCGCCACAGCATCGGCGACAGCGGCAGCACCAGCACCGCGAGACCGGCCAGCGCCCACGCCAGCAGCGCGTACCACTTCGGCCCGTCACCGCCCGCGGGCAGGGCCGCCTGCGGCGACTCGCTCTCGCACGCCCCCAGCTTCCTCCGCTCCGCCGTGCAGCTCTCGCTCTCCGAGGGCTCCGCCGACGGCTCCGCGGACGCGGTCTGCGAGGGCCGGGCGGGATCGGGCACCGAGTTCTCCTCGGTGTCCTGCACGGTGTAGGGCGGCGTCGAACCACGGGTCGGGGTCGGCTCGAACCGGGTCCAGCCCACACCCTCGAAGTACAGCTCGGGCCAGGCGTGCGCGTCCCGCAGCGTGACCGCGATCGTGTCGTCCGGCTGCCGGGTGCCGGGCGCGAAGCCCACCGCGACCCGCGCCGGTATGCCCAGCGAACGGGCCATCGACGCCATCGCGAAGGAGAAGTGCACGCAGAAGCCCTGTTTGTCCCGCAGGAAGCGGGCTATCGCCTGCGAGCCGCTGCCGACGTCGACCTCGGTGTCGTACTCGAAGCCGCCGTACAGCGTGAAGTACTCCTGGAGCTTGACCGCCTGGTCGTAGGCGTTGGTCGCGCCCTCGGTGACCTCGCGGGCGGTGCGGGACACCACGGCCGGCAGCGAGTCCGGCAGCTCGGTGTACTCGCGCTCCAGCGCGGGCGGCGGCTGCGGCGCACCGGCCAGCTGCTCCGCCGTGGGCTGCACGTGGAGGCTGCGCACCTCGTACGTCAGACCGCGCGTGTTCTGCCCGTGGTCGCCGACCAGTGTCATGCCGACGGGTTCGTAGCGCCAGTTGCCCCGGATGCTCACCCCGCTCGGCGGGTACGGCATCGGCAGCCAGTCCTGGCCGTAGGAGTCGGCGGTCGAGATCGTCGTGCCGATCTCCGTGCGCGCGACGTCGGGGCCGAGACCCGGCGGGGTCGGGAACGTGCCGTCGGGAACGGTGGTGATGGACCGTTTCGACGGCTTCCACGTGGTGCCGTCGAAGTCGTCCAGGGACACGATCCGCAGGTACAGGTCCGACACGTCCGTCATCTCGGAGCGCACCGACATGACCTGGCGGTCCTCGTCCTGGTTCAGCGAGTCGCGCAGCGACACCAGCGGGTTCACCGCGGAGATGGTGCCGCCCCCGCCGGAGCCCGAGCCGACCCCCGTACCGGCGGGGTCCAGCAGACCGCCGTTCATCGCGGGCAGGGCGAGCGGCACCACCAGGGCGATGCCCAGCGCGACCGCGCCGATCCGCCGCCCGGTGCGCACCGGTGCGACGGCGCCGGGCGAGTCCCCGCCCGGACCGGGCGCCCCGCC
>NZ_NCTE01000442.1 GCF_002114215.1 Streptomyces sp. 13-12-16
GAGACGGAGGCGGGTGCGGCGCCGGCCGGGAGGGACCCCGGCCGGGCGGTGGTGCGGCGCATTACTCGATGACCAGTTCTTCGAACGTGATGGTCACGGTCTCGGTCAGCGCGGAGGCCTCCCCGGCCTTCACCGTGCTGGTGTCGATCTTGCTGCACCAGGCGTTGCGCATGTTGTACCGCTTGACCGGGTTGTTCTGGTAGTCCATCACCATGATGGTGGCGTTCTTGCGGGCCGTGGCCATCGCGCCGTTGACCGACTCGTTGATCCACTGGTTGAACGCGGCGGACTGGGTCATGCCGCGGACGACCGTGCAGGTGCCGGCCTTCTTCACACCCGGCATCTTCTTGGTGACGGGCTTGCCCTGGGCCGAGACCTGCTGGTACTCGATGACGTCCTGCTCGAGGCTGAGGCCGCTGACCTCGGCGAGGTACTCGACCATCACACCGTCGATCTGGAGGCCGAAATTGTGTGACGTGAGGGCGTCACCCGGCTGCAGGCTCATTTGTCTTTACTTTCCTTCGGAGGAGGGGGAGCGGAGACCGCGGAGGAGAGGGGGAGAGGACCTCCCCTACTCCTCCAGCTCCCCGCTGCCGCTGGAGAACTGGGCCAGCCGGAAGATCACGAACTCGGCCGGCTTGACCGGCGCGATGCCGATCTCGCAGATGACCCGGCCGAGGTCGACGGACTCCGGCGGGTTGGTCTCCTCGTCGCACTTGACGTAGTACGCCTCCTCCGGCCGGGCGCCGAAGAGGGCGCCCGAGCGCCACTCGTTGACGAGGAAGGCGGAGACGTTGCGCCGGATCCTGGCCCACAACTGGTGGTCGTTGGGCTCGAACACCACCCACTGGGTGCCGATCAGGATCGACTCCTCCAGGTAGTTGAAGTACCGGCGGACGTTCAGGTAGCGCCAGGCCGGGTCCGAGGACAGGGTGCGCGCGCCCCAGACGCGGATGCCCCGGCCGGGGAAGGCGCGGATGCAGTTGACGCCGATCGGGTTGAGCAGGTCCTGCTCTCCGCGGGTGATCTGGAGCTCCAGGTCGACGGCGCCGCGCACCACCTCGTTGGCGGGCGCCTTGTGCACCCCGCGCTCGAAGTCGTTGCGGGCCCAGATGCCGGCGATGTGACCGCTCGGCGGGACGGTCCTGGTCTGGCCGCTCGCCGGGTCGAAGACCTTGACCCACGGGTAGTAGAGCGCGGCGTACTTGGAGTCGTAGCCGGCGGTCTCCTGGCGCCACACGCGGATGTCACGGGCGTTCAGGCCGGGGGGCGGGTCGATGACGGCGACCCGGTCGCCCATCAGCTCGCAGTGCGCGATCAGGCCGAGCTGGACGGCCTTGACGGCCTCCAGGTCGATGGCGCCGCGCTGGTAGGCGGCCATCAGGTCGGGGACGGCGACCATGGAGATCTCGTCCACGGCCTCCAGGCCGCCGAAGCCGGTGCGGTCCGCCGAGTCCCCGAGGTACTGGGCCGGGCCGGGGTGGCTCTCGGCACCGCCGGCGGCGGCCGGGGCGGCGGGAGCGGCGGCC
>NZ_NCTE01000443.1 GCF_002114215.1 Streptomyces sp. 13-12-16
AGACGGCGCTCCAGGGGCCGGACCCTGCGGGATCAGCCCGCGCGGGTACTTCAGCGGCCGACCGTCCCGGCGCGGATCCCGCCGTGGCGGCAACGGCTCGATCACCGCTCACCGGGTACCTGCCGACGGCGTGCCGGAGGCGGTCCCGCGGACGCGGACACACACACCGGTGATCCCGCGGCCGGCCCCACCCGGTGACCGCGGCCCGCCTTCGATCAGCTGCCCAGCGCTTCCTCAGGCGACGGGAACACCGAGGACCCGGGCGGCGCGCTGCATGCGCAGGGCGTCCACGGACTCGGCCAGCAGTTCGTACTCGGTGGTGTCGTCGCCGGTGGCGAGGCGCACCATCCGCCCGGCGGCGAGCGTCTCGGCCACCTCCTCCTGCCGGGCGACGTCTCCGCACCAGGCGCGCAGTACGGCGGGGACGTCGGGCACGCCGTCGGCGACGGGGACGAGCGCCCCCGGCGGTAAGTGCTCGGCGTCGGGCCGCGGGTCGAGGCGCTCGGCGATCCAGAGGGCACGGTCGCGCAGCCACCACAGGGCGAGGGCGAGGGTGGGCGCCCGGTAGGTGCCGAGCGGTACGCCGATGCGCCGGCCGTCGCAGACCCCGTACGCGGTGACATGGCACAGGAATTCGTCGTGCACGTTCCCTCCCCCGCTGCGTTGCTCGCCCGCCGGGCCGGGCCGGCTGCCCGCCTCGTGGCTCGCATGCTGTGCGTGAGGGCGCCGTCGCGCGGTGTGAAGCGCTCTCGCTAGTCGAGTATGTTCACCGCTGAAACACTGTCACCATGTGTTTCCGGCCAGTCTCCTGGCATATTCACCGCCGCCGCTGGCCGAAATGGTGCGGGTGCGGCCGACGGGCCGCGCATGACCCCGGAGGTAATCGACCGCGGCCCGGGGCACCGGCAAGGTGGGGCACCGGGTCGCCGCGACCGGGACCCGCCGTCCGACCAGCAGACACGACCTCCCCGGGGGGACTCGCCATGACCACAGCCGCCCACCACTACGACGCCGCCGTCGCCCGCTACTTCGAGGCCTGGAACGCCGACGGTGCCGAGGCACTCGCCAAGGCGGTGGCCGACGTGTGGACCGCGGACGGCCGTTACACCGACCCGATGTCCGACGCCCGCGGCCACGAGGCGATCACCGCGGTGATCGCGGCGGCCCACGAGCGGTTCCCCGGCTTCGTCTTCCGGCTCGTGGGGAACGTCGACGGCCACCACGACACCGCGCGCTTCTCCTGGGAGCTGGTGAGCCGGGCGGACGGCTCGGCCCCCGTCGCCGGCTCGGACGTGATCACGCTCGACGCCGAGGGCCGGGTCCGCGCCGTGTACGGCTTCCTGGACCGGGTGCCCGAGGGGGCGTGACCCCGCCGACGACGGACG
>NZ_NCTE01000444.1 GCF_002114215.1 Streptomyces sp. 13-12-16
TTTCCAGGTCTTCATCCCGCTGCGCTACCAGCACGACTTCGTGGACGTGAAGGACGGCAAGGTACGCAACCGGCTCCAGGCGCGGACGCAGATGGCGACCGGGGCGGAGGCGCTGAGGACGTTCGCGGTGTCGCGGCTGCTGTTCGACAACGTGCCGCACGTCAAGGTGTTCTGGGTGATGCACGGCGTGCAGACGGCGCAGCTCGCGCTGCAGCACGGGGCGGACGACATGGACGGGTCGGTGGTCGAGTACAAGATCACGCACGACGCGGACGACTTCGGCACGCCGAACAAACTCACCCGTGAGGATCTGCTGGACCTCATCCGCGACGCGGGGTTCCGGCCGGTGGAACGCAACACCCGGTACGAGGTGATCCGGGAGTACGACGGTCCCGACCCGGCGCGCCGGGAGTCCCCCCAGCCGATGCGCGTCTGAAGGGGCCCCGCCCCTCTGCCCCCACCAGGGGGCTCCCGCCCCCCGGTCACCCACCACCCGGTGCGCGGGAAGCGCGGAGCCGCGTCGATGCGCGGCTCCGCCGCGTGGGCGCGATCGACCCCCGCCGCGGCCGGGACGGGTCCGAACCCCCACGGCGGGTACCCGGCCCGCATGGCCTCCGAAGACGCCTACACGGCGGAGCCCTTCGTCCCCGCGCGGGGCGGCCTCACCGCCCTGCGCAAGGCGGCCGCCGACTGCCGGGGCTGCCCCCTGCACAGGGACGCCACGCAGACCGTGTTCGGCACCGGCAACGCCCACGCCCGCATCATGCTCATCGGCGAGCAGCCCGGCGACCAGGAGGACCGCCGGGGCGAACCCTTCGTCGGTCCCGCGGGCAAACTGCTCGACCGGGCACTCGCGGAAGCCGGCATCGACCCGGCGGACGCGTACGTCACCAACGCCGTCAAGCACTTCAAGTTCACCCGGGCCGAACCCCACAAGCGCCGCGTCCACAAGTCCCCCACCCGGCGCGAGGCGACCGCCTGCGGCCCCTGGCTCGCCGCCGAGCTGGCCCTCGTCGAGCCGGAGCTCGTCGTCGTACTGGGCGCCACCGCCGGAAAGGCGCTGCTCGGCTCCTCGTTCCGGGTCACCCGGGTGCGCGGCACGGTGCTGGAGGAGGAGATCCACGGGCGCCCCGAGCGGCTGGTGCCCACGGTCCACCCCTCGGCGGTGCTGCGGGCGGACGACAGGGAGACGGCGTACCGCGGGCTGGTGGCCGACCTGAAAGTGGCTGCACAAGCCCTGGGGTAACGGTTAGTATCGCCATGTGCCCCTTACCTTCACCTTGGATCCCGTCGTCACCCCCGGACTCCGTGACGGCATCCTCGACCTGTGGACCGACGTCACCAACGCCGGCGGAGCGGTCGGCTTCGTACCGCCCGTGACCCGTGAGGACATCCGCCCCGGCCTGGTGCGCCAGCTCGTGTCGATGGCGGAGGAACGCTCCCGCCTGCTCGTCGGGCACGACGAGGAGGGCAGGGTGGCCGCGACGGCGTTCCTCACCTTCAACACCCACCACCTGATGACCCACTGGCTCTGGCTCTACACGGTGATGGTCCACCCCCGCCACCAGGGCAAGGGCTACGGCCGCGACCTGCTCGCCGCCGCCGAGCGGTCCGCCCGCACCCTCGACGGCATCGAGGCGATACGGCTCACCTGCCGCGGCGGCCTCGGCCTGGAGCGCTTCTACGCCTCCTGCGGCTACAAGGAGGTCGGCCGGGTCCCGGACGCCATCCGCGTGGCCCCGGGCGACGACCGCGACGACGTCGTCATGCTGCTGCCGCTGACCTGAGCCCCGTACCCCGCTGAAAGATCCACGTCCGGTCGTGCTTCACTGGACATCGTCCCTTTGGGACGTTCTGACCGTACGCAGGGAAGAGTGGATGAGATGCTCCGCTACACGCTGATGCGCCTCGGGATCTTCGTGGGCTGCCTCGTGGTCGTCTGGGGCCTCGTCTACTCCGGCCTCGCCCCGCGCGGCCTCGGCGACTCCAACGGCCTGTGGATCGTCCTGCTCGCGCTGCTGATCTCGGCTCCGATCAGCTTCGTCGCGCTCCGCAAGGAGCGGGACCGGGCCTCCGAGCGGATCGTGCAGCGGGTGGACCGGGCCAAGGCCAACCTGGAGGCCAACCGCAACATGGAGGACACGGCCGACGAGGCCGCCCGCACGCAGGGGCAGGCGCAGGGCCAGACCTCGTAACGTCCGTCACACCCGCGCACCGCACTCGGGCGCCCCGGTCTCCGAAATTCCCCGGAAACCGGGGCGCTTTGCGTTGTATGGGCGCCTTCGGCCCCCCGCCTGTCAAAGTAAGGCTTTGAGGATCTCAAAGCTCAGGTGTTACGGTCTTCGGGTGAAGTCAGCAGCCGTGTTCCCCACGCCCCGGAGTGTTCCGCTCGTGGCGCGCCTGCACGTGGACCTCTGCCGGGTCACCGCCGCGAACTGTCGTCCCTGACGTTCCGCCGCCACCCGCGTTCCCCGTACCACGTCACCTTCCGCACGCGTCCCCCCTCAACGGAGCATGTCCGTGTCCACGAACACGCAGTTCAAGCTGCCCATACGCGCGCCCTTCTGGGCCCAGATACTCGCCGGCCTCGTCCTGGGCGTCCTGCTCGGCTGGCTCGCCCGCAGCCAGGACGTCTCCTGGCTGGTCACCACCCTGGAGAAGGTCGGCGGCACCTTCATCGGCCTGCTGAAGCTGGCCGTCGCCCCGCTCGTCTTCTTCGCGATCCTGGTCTCCATCACCAACCTGCGGAAGGTCAACAACGCGGCCCGGCTGGCCTCGCGCACCCTCCTCTGGTTCATGATCACCTCGCTGATCGCGGTGGCGATCGGCCTGGTCATCGGCCTGGTCACCAACCCGGGCGCCGGCACCGGCCTCACCCCGGCGGACGGCGCGGCGCCGGAGAAGTCCGGCTCCTGGATCGACTTCCTGACCGGCATCGTGCCGACCGACGTCATCACGCCGTTCACCGAGCTGAACGTCCTCCAGATCGTCTTCATGGCCGCCGTCGCCGGTATCGCCGCCCTCCAGCTCGGCGAGAAGGCCCAGCCGATCCTCACCCTGAGCGAGTCCGTCCTCGAACTCCTCCAGAAGGCCCTGTGGTGGGTCATCCGCCTCGCCCCGCTCGGCACCGTCGGCCTCATCGGCAACGCCATCGCCACCTACGGCTGGGACCTGATCGGCAAGTACGCCACCTTCACCGCCGACATCTACGTCGGCTGCGCGCTCGTCCTCTTCGGCGTCTACCCGGCGCTGCTGGCGACCGTCGCCAAGGTCAGCCCGGTGCAGTTCTTCAAGGGCGCCTGGCCCGCGATCCAGCTCGCCTTCGTCTCCCGCTCCTCCGTCGGCACCATGCCGCTGACCCAGAAGGTCACCGAGCGCCTCGGCGTACCGAAGGAGTACGCCTCCTTCGCCGTCCCGTTCGGCGCCACGACCAAGATGGACGGCTGCGCCGCGATCTACCCGGCCATCGCCGCGATCTTCGTCGCCCAGATCTTCGACATCCAGCTCGGCGTCGGCGACTACCTGCTGATCGCGTTCGTCTCGGTGGTGGGCTCCGCCGCCACGGCCGGTCTCACCGGCGCGACGGTCATGCTCACCCTCACCCTCTCCACCCTGGGCCTGCCCATGGAGGGCGTGGGCCTGCTCCTCGCCATCGACCCGATCCTGGACATGATCCGCACGGCGACGAACGTCGCGGGCCAAGCTCTGGTCCCGGTCATCGTCTCCGCCCGTGAGGGACTGCTCGACCGGAAGGCGTACGACTCGGTCCACTCCTCGCCGGTCGACGAGGACCCGGCCGACGGGGCCCCGGCCGACGACCCCAGGCGGGTCCCCGCGGCGGCCTGACCGTCCCCGTCCCCGGGACCGCGGACAAACGGACCCGGGGACCTCACCCGCCCGTCTCTTCCCGTGCTTCGGCGGTGTCTTCTCCGTACGGCTCCGTTTCCGGCGACCCGTCGGAAAACCTGATCGCCGATGCGGATGGCCGCTGTTAGCCTCCTGTCGCTCGACTGTTCGATGATCGGGCATCATCCGGGGAGGGGCGTTCGTTGATGTCGGGGAGATGGAACAAGAGAGGCCTGTTGCTGGGCAGTTGCCTTGCGGCAGTAGTGGCGGGGGTGGTCACGCCCGGCACCGCGTACGCGGCGGAGCAGGCGAATCTGCCGCCCGCCGTCCAGGACCTGCAGACCGAGTTCAAGGACTGCGCGTCGGGCGACGAGCCGGCCTATGTCGGAAGCCCTCCGGTCCTCACGGCCCGGCTGACCGATCCGGCCGAGGACGACCGCATCGGATACCCGGAGTACGTCACCGCCGAGTTCGAGATCTGGTGGTCGGACCCGGACGGCACGGAACAGCGCCGCTCCTTCACCACCCAGCCGACCTACGCGGACCGGGTCCACCGCATCACCGTGCCGTCCGAGATCCCGTCCGACACGGTCATCTCCTGGCACGTCCGGGCCGACGACGGTACGGCGAAGTCCCCCTGGAGTTCGGAGGCGCCCGGCGCCGCGTGCCGGTTCGTCCACGACGACGAAAGCCCGGCCGCTCCCGTCGTGAGCTCACCGGAGTACCCGGAGGAGACGTGGTGGACCGGCGGGGTCGGCGTCTACGGCAGCTTCACCATGGACTCCCCCTCGGCGGACGTCGTCGAGTACCGGTACACCTTCCTCGGCGGCCCGCAGCGCACCGTCCGCCCCGCCGAGCTCGGCGGCCCGGCCACCGTCCGCTTCGCCCCGCTGAGCAACGCCCCGCAGCGTCTCAGCGTCCAGGCCCTCGACCGCTCCGGCCGGGTGAGCGGGCGCACCGACTACTCCTTCTACCCGAAGGCGGCGAGCGCGCCCGTCTCCCGCTGGAAGCTCGATGACGAGGCGGGCTCCACCACGGCGGCCGCAGAGGCGGGCGAGGCGGCCCGGGCGGGACGCGGTGTGACCTTCGGCGGTCCCGTGCCCCCGGGCACCCCGCTCACCTCCACGGCCACCCTCGACGGCAGCCGTCACGGCTTCCTCACCACGGACGCCCCGGCCGTCGACAGCGGCAGGACCTTCGCCGTCGGCGCCTGGGTGCGCCCGGCGGAGGACGACCGCCGCATGACCGTGCTGAGCCAGGACACCGCGTCCGGCACGGCCTACGCCCTGGCCCTGGACGCCCCGCGGGACGCGACCGCCTCCTGGTCCTTCACCCTCGGTGACGCGAAGGTCACCGGCGGCGCCCCGGAGGCCGGCGAATGGGCCTACCTCCTCGGCGTCTACGACACCGAGACCGGTTACGCCCAGCTCTTCGTCAACGGCCACGAGGTCGGCAGCAAGGCCGAGGCCGCTCCGGTCAGGGCGGACGGCGCGTTCCAGATCGGCCGGATCCGTGGCGAGAACGGCTACCGGCAGCGCTGGCACGGTGACATCGGCGACGTCCGGGCGTACGACCGTCTCGTCGTCCCGAAGGAGGTGACCGAGCTGGCCCACCGCAAGCCGAACCTGCTCGGCCACTGGTCGTTCGGCACGGCCGACGACGGCACCACGCCCGAGAACAAGGGTGGTGCGCCGCTGCGGCTCGCAGCGGGCGCGTCGATCTACCGCGGTCCGGACGACTCCTGCATCCCCGACCTCGACCCCGACTGCCCGTGGAAGCCGTACCCGCTGGTCGGCGAGGGGCACCTGGCGCTGGACGGCGAAGGCGGTCACGCGGTCCTCGACACCCCCGTGGTGGACACCGGTGACAGCTTCACCCTCGGGGTCGTCGCCAGGATCGAGGAGGCCGAAGCCACCCGGCCGATGACGGTCCTCTCACAGGCCGGCGAGCACACCGACGCGTTCAAGCTGCGCTACGACCCGTCGGCGTTCGCCTGGCAGCTGGTCATGCCGGAACGCGATGAGGCGGGCGCGCCGGAGAAGGTCGTCTCGCAGGTCACGAGGCCGGACGGCAGCAGCGGCCACGGCACGCAGCTGACCGTCGTCTACGACGACGCGACCGACACGGTCAAGCTGTACGCCGACGGCTACACGAACACCGGGGCCACCGCCCACCTCCGCGACGGCTGGACGAGCACCGGCCCGCTCCAGGTGGGCCGTGCCCGCACGGCCGACGGCTGGGGCGAGTACCTGAAGGGCGAGGTGGACGAGCTCCAGGCGTACGCGGGCGCCCTGCGTGACCGCGACGTCATCGGCCTGGGCCACGAGACCGACCCCTGCCTGTGCGGCTGACGTCCGCCGGCCGGCGGGGCGAGGGGCGCTTTCCGGCGACCACCGACAGGTGACCGTTGCTGGGAGCGCCCCTCGCCCCTGTCCGCCCGGTGGTGTGGAATCACCTGGACCGCGTGCCTCACCCGACATCGCCCGGTACCAGGCGCGGATGGACACCGCCGTGGAGCGCGAGACCAACCGTGCCGGGGCGCCGGCCCGGCAGCGTTACGGCCGGGCCGAGTCGGAGGCCAGGGCCAACGCGGCGCTGCCGGAGGCACAGGCCCTCGACATCCGTGCGGTGACCGCGGCGCGGGCGCCGGAGATCCTCGAGCACCGCTACCAGCAGCAGGTGCTCGACACCCTGGAGCAGGTCGCCGACCACCTGCTCCGCCCGGTGCGCATCGGCGGCGCGGACGGTGCCCGAACTGGCCCGCAGGCGCCCGGAGGTGGGTGCCGGGCCGGCCGGGAAGGCTCCGCAGCCGGTGGTGGTCCGCACCGGCGGCGGCACCGACACCTCGGCGCTGTCCACGCCGTTCGCCGCGCAGCTCCTGCCGCGGCCGGCGGCGGGTGAGCGGCCGGTCCCCGGCGACCGGACGGGGCCGGGGAACGACGGCGGCCGGGACCCGCGGCAGGAGACGGACCGTACGCTGTGTCCCATGGGTGCCGTGAAGACGAAGCGGATGCCGCGTGCGGTCCGTGAACAGCAGATGCTGGACGCCGCCGTGCGGACCTTCGGTCAACGGGGGTACATGGCCGCGTCGATGGACGAGATCGCCGAACTGGCGGGCGTGTCCAAGCCGTTGGTGTACCTGTACCTGAACTCCAAGGAGGACCTGTTCACCGCGTGCATCCGGCGTGAGGCGAAGGCCCTCACCGAGGCCGTGCGCGCCGGTGCCCGTCCGGAGCTGCCGGCCGACCGGCAGCTCTGGTCGGGGCTGACGGCGTTCTTCACGCACACCGCCCGGCATCCGGACGGCTGGGCGGTGCTGCACCTCCAGGCCCGTACCCACGGTGAGGTCTTCGCCGCGGAGGTCGCCGCGATGCGTGCGGAGATCGTGGCGTTCGTGACGCAGCTCATCCTCGTCGCCGCCCGTGACGCCCACCGGGACCCGGATCTGCCCGAGCGTGAGGTCTCGGGGCTCGCGGAGGCCCTGGTCGGTGCCGCCGAGTCCCTCGCGGACTGGGCCAACGCCACCCCCGGTGTCACGGCCCGGCAGTCGGCGGCGACCCTGATGAACTTCGCCTGGGCGGGCCTCGGCGACCTGATGGCCGGCCGCCGCTGGACCCCGCCGGACGAGGAGCCCGGACCGGAGGCGGCTCAGAGCGGGCTGACCTCCCCGGTGACGTGAACCCGGCCGCCGTCGCCGCGCAGTTCGAAGCGTCCGTCCTCCGCCGCGTACGTCACCGTCCCCGGCAGCAGCACCGGCGCCCGGAAGTCCGCGCGGACCTCCGTGGCGTCCGGGGTGCCGTGGGCGGCGAGGCAGCGGGCCACGGTCCACATGCCGTGCGCGATGGCGCGGGGGAAGCCGAAGAGCCGGGCGGTGAGCGGGTGCAGGTGGATCGGGTTGCGGTCGCCGGACGCGGCACCGTAGCGCCGTCCGACGTCCCCGGCCAGCCGCCACTCGTCGACGGCGGGCAGCGGTCCGCGCTCCTCCCGGCCGTGCCGTTCGGGCCCCGCGGGCCGGCCGGTGGTCCGGTGGCGGGCCAGGTACGTGCTCCGTGACTCCCACACGACGTCCCCGCCGTCCCGCATCTCGGTGACCACGGCGGCCTCCGTGCCGCGCCGGTGCGGGGCCAGCCCGTCGACGTGCACGGTCAGCTCGTACGCGCCGGTGGCCGGTGTGGTGCGGTGCCGGGTGATCCGTATCGACGTGTGGACGAGGCCCAGCAGCGGGAGCGGGAAGTCCGGCCGGCTCATCAGCCGCATGGCGAGCGGGAAGCCCAGCACGTGCGGGTAGGTCACCGGCAGTGCGTCCCCGGGGCTCGCGGAGCCGGTCGGGAAGCCGCACACCCGCTCGTACGCGGCGAGCCGGCCGGTGTCGACGCGCAGGGCGGGCAGCACCAGCCGGGCGCGGGGGTGGGCGGCGTCGGGGCGGGGGCGCTTGAAGGGCGACAGCAGGGCGCCGCGTGCGAGGAGCGGCGCGAGGGCGGGGGCTGCGGAGAGCTCCACGGTGGGCGCGGGTGCGGAGGTCATGG
>NZ_NCTE01000445.1:0-10028 GCF_002114215.1 Streptomyces sp. 13-12-16
GGTCGCGCACGGCCGCGGCGCCCATGCCGTACGCGGCGAAGACGACGAGGGTCAGCGCCGTGAAGACCGCGCCGCGCCGGAGCACGAGGCCGGGGGAGCCGGGCGCGGCCACCACGCCGGCCCGGCGGCCGTGGGACGGCCCGGCGGCGAGGGTGTACACCACGCCGGTGCCGGGGGTGACCACCACGACCGGGGTGGTCAGCAGGAACGCGGGACTCAAGAGAACCCTCCGGGAGGTCGACGGTCCTCCCAGCCTGCTACGGCCGTGGTCCGATGGGCAGAGCCAAAAGGAGCCGGCCCGACCGGTCCAAAAGCCGCTGGTGCCCGGCCTGCCCGCCGCCCCCGTCGGGCGGCGGCTCAGGTGCGGGCCACGAAGGGGCGGGAGAGGACCGTGACGGTGACGGAGACCGCGGCGAGCGCGGTGATCGTCGTGGCGGGGGCGAGGTGCTGGGCGATGCCGCCCGCCAGCGCGGCGCCGATGCCCTGCCACGTCATGCGGCCGGCCGACTCGACGCCCTGGACCTGGCCGCGGACCGGGTCGGGGGTCAGCGTCAGGAGCCGCTCCTGAAGGGGGAGGGTGGCGGCGAAACCGGCACCGGCGACGAACACGGCGGCCGTCGCCACCGGCAGGGGAGGGTGGAGGGCGAACAGCAGGTACGGGGCGGCGAGCAGCAGGCGCAGGGCGAACGCGCAGCGGCGTCGCCGTTCGGCGGTGAGGAGCCGTCCGACGGTCAGGTCGCCGAGGAGCATGCCCGCCGATCCGGCGGCCAGGAGGACACCGGCGTGGTCGGGGGCGTAGGAGATGAACAGGGCCTCGCAGCCGACGATCAGTCCGTTGGGGACCCACAGGTTCAGCAGCAGTGCACGCGGGCCGGAGCGGGAGAGGAGCGCGGTGTTGGCCGTCCAGGTCTGCCGCAGGCCGGGGCGTCGGGGCGGGCGGATCGAGCGTTCCCGGACGGTCGTCGCCACCACGACCAGTCCGGCGCCGGTCAGGGCCGTCGCGGCGACGAAGACGTCCTGTGGGTTCAGGTACCGCAGCAGTACGGCGCCGAGCGCGTAGCCGAGGACGGCCATGCCGCCCGAGGTGATGTTCATCAGCGAACGCGCCGGGACGTACGCGGAGGCCGGCACCACCTCGGCGAGCAGCCCCATCCGGGTGCCGGTCCCCAGGGACTGGAAGAAGCCCAGCACCAGGAGGAGGGCGAAGCGGACGGCCAGCGGCAGTCCGGGGACCGCCTGCGCGGCCACGCCCAGCAGCGAGACGCACTGGAGCGCGACGAGGGTGCGGCGGGGGCGGTTCCCGTCCGCGACCGACATCAGCGTCATCGCGCCGAGCACGGTCGCGAAGGTGGCGCCGTACATGCTCACGGCCGTCAGGAACGGGGAGCCGGTCTGCCGGTCGACCAGCGTGGCGAGCGCGAAGCCCGACAGCGTGCTCGCGGCGACCGTGAGGGTGAAGCTCGCGTACAGGCCGGTGAACTCGCGGTTGCCGAGCAACGCGCGGTAGGTGGTGGTGGGTTCGGAGGTGTCGGAAGGCATGAAAAAAGCCTTCGAACGCTCCCGCGGGGGCGTCGAAGGCCAACACGCACACTCTAGCGCCCCGCGGCCTCAGCCGAGGCGGCGGATCGGGGTGCCGGACAGGTAGGCCTCGATGTCCTCGACCGCCTGGCCGTAGTACGTGCGGTAGTTGAGCCGGGAGACGTAGCCGAGGTGCGGGGTGGCCAGGAGGCGGGGGGCGGTGCGCATCGGGTGGTCGGCGGGGAGCGGCTCCGTGTCGAAGACGTCGACGGCCGCGCCCGCGATACGGCCCTCGCGCACCGCGGTGAGCAGCGCGTCCTGGTCGACGAGTGCCGAGCGGGAGGTGTTGATCAGGTGGGCGGTCGGCTTCATCAGGGCCAGTTCGGGGGCACCCAGGATGCCCCGGGTGGTGTCACCCAGGACGAGGTGGAGCGACACGAAGTCGGCGGTGCGGAGCAGTTCCTCCTTCGAGGGGGCCAGTTCGACGCCCACCTCGTCCGTGCGCTCCTTGGTGAGGTGCGGGCTCCACGCCGTGACCTCCATGCCGAAGGCGAGGCCCACCCGCGCCACCCTGCTGCCGATCTTGCCCAGTCCGAGCAGGCCGAGGCGGCGGCCGTGCAGGTCCGCGCCGACCGTCGACTGCCAGGGGCCGCCCGTGCGCAGGGCGTTGTTCTCCGGGACGATGCCGCGGGCCAGCCCGAGCAGCAGCGCCCAGGTCAGCTCCACCGGCGGGGTGGGGGAGCTCTGGGTGCCGCAGACCGTGACGCCGTTGCGTTCGGCGGCGGCGTAGTCGATGACCGAGTTGCGCATGCCGGACGCGACGAGCAGCTTCAGCCGGGGGAGCCGGTCGAGCAGGGAGGCGCGGAACGGGACGCGTTCCCGCAGCGTCACCGCGATGTCGAAGTCCGCGAGCGCCGCGGCCAGTTCGTCCTCCGTGGTGAAGTGCTCGGTGAAGGAGGTCACCTCCACGCGGTCGTGGAGGGGGCTCCAGTCGGCGATCGTGGTGGCGATGTCCTGGAAGTCGTCGAGCACGGCACAGCGAAGCCGCATGTCGGTCCTTTCCCGTGAGCCGGTGCCCCCGCCACGGCTCGGGCGGGCGCCCCTGGATTGTCCGGCATGAGCTGCGGTCGTGGCCGGGGGCGTGGGAGATGGACAGGGCCTCGCAGCCGACGATCAGTCCGCCTGGGACCCACGGGTCCAGCGGCAGGGCGCGCGGGCCGGCGCGGGGGAGGAGCGCGGTGTTCGTCGTCCAGGTCCGGGGCGTCGGGGCGGGCGGACCGAGCGTTCCCGGACGGTCGCCGCCGTCACCATGGGCACGACCCGGCACCGGCGCCGGCGGTTCCAGCCGTACCGGACGCCGGCACGACGGCACGGGCACCCGCGGTGGCACCCGTGAGGGCTCAGTCGACCGTCCAGATACCGACGATGACGCCAACTGCTATCGCGATCACCCAGAGGGCGACCTGTATCTTCTTGGAGTTCTCCATGAGATGGCCTTCCTCCCGTTGTCAAGACGTCGTGCGGAGAGGTGGGAAGGGCGGGGGATCCCGGCCCCCGCCCTCCTGCCTTGCCCTGATCAGTCGGGGATGAATCCGCCGGTGGGATCAGCGCAAGCCCACAAGTCCCCCATTTCTTCGCTCCAGTCGCTACCGTCTTCGTCCAGTATCGAATTCGTGGTGTAGCAGGCGGCGACATAGCCGGGCGTCGGCTTCGCCCAGCGCCCCACGGTTTTCGCTCCCGACTTCAGCGCCCCGGCGATGTCGTCCCACAGGAGTCCGGTGGGGTCGACGCGGTTGACGGGGTCGCCGGCGGCGTAGAGGTAGGGGTTCTCCTCCTGGCCGGAGGGGTCGGGCTGGGTGAAGCGGCCGAGGGCGGGGTCGTAGTAGCGGTGGCCCATCTTGTACAGGCCGGTGGGGTCGAGGTAGGCGCCGGCGTAGCGGTACGGCTGGGGGACGGCCTCGGTGGGGGTGGTGCGGGGCAGGCCGGTGGGGCCGTAGGCGTAGGTGTGGGTGCGCTTGCCCGCGTCGTCGACGAGGCCGAGGACGTTGCCGGTGGCGTCGGTGAGGTAGTAGAAGGACTTCCCCCCAGTCGTCATGGAGTTCAGGGTGCCCGCCGGTTCACGGATGAATCCGGTGTCGACGCCGTTCGTCGTCGTGGACGCCAGGCCGAGCGCGGTGTGGTGGAACCAGGTCGAACCGAGCTTGGTGCGTTCGGAGTTGTCCGTCCCCGCGTGGACCAGGTCGTAGGTCCTGCCGGCTGCGGTGATACCGGAGAGCTGGCTGTGGTCCGTCCAGGTCTCGTTCGTGCGGGCGATGGTGCTCGCACCGGTGGTCTCGTTGCCGAGCTCGTCGTGGGACCAGCCGGTGGTGGAGCCGTTCTTGCCGGTCAGCTCGCTCGCGTCGTCGTAGCTGTAGGTCGTGGCGCCCGGGCAGGTGCTCTTGCTGCCGTCGTGGCTGGTGAGGTTGCCGGCCTTGTCCCAGCAGTACAGCCAGGACGCCTTGCGCGCGCCCATGGAGTCGGCCTCCAGGGCGTGGCGGAGGCGGTCCTGGGAGTCGTAGTCGTAGGTGGTCGTGAGCTTGGTGAGGTTGTCGGTGCGAGTGCGGACCTTGGTGGTGTCCTTGCCCGCGGTGTTCTTGTAGCTGTAGGTCAGGTCGACGAACGTCTGCGTGCCGGAGGTGGTCTTGATCTTCTCCGGGCGGCCGTTCTTGTCGAGGGTGACCGTCTGGGTGGTGCCGCCGGGGTAGACGGTCGTGGTGCGCTTGTCGTTGTCGTCGTGGTCGAAGTCGGTCTTCTTGCCGTCCGGGGCGACCAGGTGGTCGAGGCGGCCTGCGTCGTCCCAGGTGTAGTCGGTCCTTCCGGTCGGGTCGGTGTAGTGGTCGACGTCGCCGCCGGGGGTGTAGGCGAGGGCCGTTTGCGCGCCGTTCTGCAGGGTGCGCACGCTTTCACGGTTGAGCTTGTCGTACTGCCAGGTGGTGGTGCCGGAGGCGTCGGTGCGGGTCGTGACGTTGCCGTCACCGTCGTAGGCGTAGGTGACGGTGAGGTTCGTGGAGGAGACCTCGCGCACGCGGTCGCGGGAGTCGTAGCCGTAGACGGTGGTGATGCCCCGGCCGTCCTTGACCGTCTCCACCCGGCCCAGCGCGTCGTAGGTGTAGGTCGTCTCTCCCAGCGGCGCCGGGGGCTTGACCTTGATCAGGTTGCCCTTGGTGTCGTAGGTGAACGAGGTGACCTTGCCGTTGCCGTCCTTCGCCGTGCAGCGCTGGCCCTCGAAGCCGCCGCACTTCGGGTCGGCCTCGTTGTAGGTGTACTCGCGGGTCGCGCCGGCGGTGCCCGACGTGGTCACCGACAGGGTGTTGCCGTTGGCGTCGTACGTGAAGCTGTCCTTGCGGCCGTCGGCGGTCGTGAAGTCGTCGGGCAGGTCGGTGCCCGCGATGGTCCGGTACTGGGAGACCTGGGCGGTGGCGCCCATCGGCAGCTCGGCCTTCACCGGGTTGTTGCGGCCGTCCCAGCCGTAGGTGGTGGTGTTGCCGCCGGTGCCGTCCGCGCCCGTGCCCATCGCGTCGATGGCGGTCTGGGTCAGGTGGTTCTCGTAGGTGGCGTGCCGGGAGTGGCCGAGGGGGTCGGTGACCTTGGTGACCTCGCCGTCCGCGTTGTGCGTGTAGATCGCCTCGTCGCCGTCGGGGTCGGTGACCGTCGTGGTGCCGGCGTCGGACGGGGTGGCCGCGCTGTAGTCGTAGCGCCAGGTCGGGCCGGTGTGGCCGCTGGAGGACGACTCGGTGGCCCGCTGCACGGAGGTGACGCGGTTGTGGCCGTCGTAGGTGAAGAGGGTGACCGTTCCCTCGGGGGTGGTCACCTTCGTCACCCGGCGCGAGGAGTCGTACGCGTAGGTGGTGGCCTTGCCGGCGGTGTCGGTGACCTTGGTGAGGTTGCCGGCCGCGTCGAGGTCGAGGACGGCGGTGCGGCCGGTGTGGTCCTTGGCCTGCCACTGGTCGCCGTAGGTCTTGAGCAGGTCGATCCAGCGGCCGGAGCGGGTCTCGGTGAGCTTGAAGCCCTTGTGCTCGGCTCCCTCGTCGTGCTGGTCGACGGTGATCGTGCCGTCGTTCCTGTCCGTGACCTTGAGCAGGGTGCCGTGCTCGTCGTACGTGTCCCTGGTGCCGGACTTGCGGTCGGTCAGCGTGTAGGTGCCGTCCGCGTTCTTCCTCAGGTCCTTGGAGTAGCCGGCCGGGGTGGTGTAACCGCCCGTGCCCGTCTCCTCGAAGCGCAGGGTCTCGCCGGTGGCGTCGAAGACGACGACCTCGCCGTCGCCGACCTGGAGGTAGCGCTCGTAGGCCTGCCACCAGCGCTGCGACACCTTCCCCCAGGGGGCGTCGAGGGAGTTGTAGGTGCGGGTGAGTCGAAGCTTCTGGCCCACCCCGGCGATGTCGAAGTCGGTGGCCGCCAGCATCAGGTTGCCGTCGGAGACGTTCACCCGCGCCACCAGCGCGTCGTTCAGGCGAGTGTCGAGGATGCGGTGCCAGGGCACCTCGCCCTGCCCCTCGGGGACGTACGCCGTCCCGGCGGCAGCGGCCGCGCGGGCGGTGGTGTCCTCCCCGGCCGCGCGGGCCTCCTGCGCCGTACGCCACGCGGCGACCTCCGCGGACGGCTCCGCCTCCGCGCGGGAGGCCGGGGGCTTCGTCGAACCCACCGGCGTCGCCGGGGCCTCGACCTTGGTCGGTTCGGTCCACGGGCTCTCCGGCTCCGGCAGCACGGGCTTCGGCGTCGCCGCCAGGCCGGGTGCCGCCGCGATCACCACGGCGGCCGTGGTGATCGCCGCGACGAGAGCGGTTCTGTGTGTTCTCCGGGCACGCCACGACGGCGTGCGCACGGCACGCGAGTGCATCAGCTTCCCCCACAGGGAGTCAGGAGTACGACAGACGGGCAGTCGGAACCGGAGACCCCCACGGTCACCGGCGCCCCACAAGGTGTCACAGGACGCACACAAAGTGACGCGGCGTGCCCTCGAACGTCATATGCATACGGGCTGGAATCGGCCCCACCGCTTACCGGTGGCAACCAGGGCTGTTCTTGGGCGAAGTGGACTGATGGAAGCGTGAAGTTGTCCACTCTCAGCCCTTTTCGCAGGGTGGCATCGACCGAAAAGCTTCAAGTCAGGGTCAACCCGGAACGTTTGCCGCTCTTCAGGGGGCTTTTTCGGACAGGTTCACGGCGGGCCCACCCGGCCGTGCGGACAGTGATCGCCCGGCCCCCTCGGGGCGGATGCGGGAAAACGCCTGGCGGGAAGTTGTCTCAGAGGGTGTGTCCGCCCCGTGACGGTTCTGTGGGAGCGGTCCCACGGCCTGCACACTGACCGCGTCCGGCCGATCCGGCCACGTTCGCCCCCTTTCCGTGAAGGACCTTCGCGCGATGAGCGAATCCGGCAGATCCCTGCCCTTCTGCCGTTCCCGTACGCGGCGCCCCGCCACCCCGAACCGGTTCACCGGCCCTGTCCGGTGGGCCGGACGCCTGCTGTGCTGGAACCTCGCCGCCGGCATGGCCGCGGCCGCCGCCGACCTCCTCCTCGCACCGTCCGCCGGCTGGTGGCCCGCCTTGTGGCCGCTGCCCTGGTACCTCACCTGCGCGTCCCTCCTCGCCTGGGCCGTCCTGCGCGCCCGCGAGAAGGCCGCGCACCGGCCGCCGGACGAGGAGGACCTGCCCGGGGAGTGGGACACGGCGGCCTGAGGGGACGCGCGTGAGGTGGCCGTGGTCAGGGGAGACGCCGGGTCCGGCCCCCGGAGGACCGGGCCGACTCCGCGTCGGTAAAGGCACGGGAGGGGCGGGCGTAGCGTAGGTGGTATGACGACGTACGGATCCTTCCCCGGCACGCGGCCGCGGCGTCTGCGTACCACCCCCGCCATGCGGCGCATGGTCGCCGAGACCCGGCTGCACCCCGCCGACTTCATCCTCCCGGCCTTCGTGCGCGAGGACGCGGACGAACCCGTGCCGATCGCGGCGATGCCGGGTGTCGTGCAGCACACGCGGGACAGCCTGAAGAAGGCGGCGGCGGAGGCCGTGGCGGCCGGCGTCTCCGGGATCATGCTGTTCGGCGTGCCGGAGGAGTCCAAGAAGGACGCCGTCGGGACGCCCGGCACCGACCCGGACGGGATCCTCCAGGTCGCCCTGCGGGACGTGCGGGCCGAGGTCGGGGACGACCTGCTCGTCATGTCCGACCTGTGCCTCGACGAGACGACCGATCACGGGCACTGCGGGGTCCTCGACGAGCAGGGGCGCGTCGACAACGACGCCACGCTGGAGCGGTACGCCGAGATGGCCCAGGTGCAGGCCGACGCGGGCGCCCACGTCGTCGGGCCGAGCGGGATGATGGACGGGCAGATCGGCGTCGTCCGCGACGCCCTCGACCAGATCGGCCGGGAGGACGTCGCGATCCTCGCCTACACCGCCAAGTACGCCTCCGCCTTCTACGGGCCGTTCCGGGAGGCCGTCGCCTCCTCGCTCCAGGGCGACCGCAAGACGTACCAGCAGGACCCGGCGAACGTCCGCGAGTCGATGCGCGAACTGGCGCTCGACCTGGAGGAGGGCGCCGACATGGTGATGGTGAAGCCGGCGGGCCCGTACCTGGACATCCTCGCCCGGGTCGCGGACTCGGTGGACGTGCCGGTGGCGGCGTACCAGATCTCCGGTGAGTACTCGATGATCGAGGCCGCCGCAGAGAAGGGCTGGATCGACCGGGACCGGGCGATCCTGGAGGCGCTGACCGGCATCAAGCGGGCCGGTGCGCGCAACATCCTCACCTACTGGGCCACCGAGGTGGCCCAGAAGCTGCGTGCCGTTCAGTAGGTTCGACGGGTTCAGTAGGTGAGGGCGTCGTCCATCGACTGCTGCCAGTACGTCACCGCCATGCTGCTGTCGTAGTACACGCCGTCCGCCGGCAGGGCCGGGATGGCCGACGGGCCGCCGTCGCTGTTCGGGGTGGAGCCCTGGAAGGCGACGGTGAGCTTGTGGGCGGTGGTGCCGCCGTCCCCGCTGCCGTCGGCGGCCGACAGGAGCACGCCCGCGTACGCCGTCTCACCCGGGGCGAGGGTGACCACGGCCTGCGGCTTCGACGCCTCGACGGGCTGAGGCACCCACTGCATCTCGTCGAAGCGGAGCACCGGGTAGTAGGTGAGGTCGCAGGTCCCCGAACCCGAGTTCTTGACCGTGATCAGCATGTGGTTGACGGGGCGGGAGACCGGCCGGGCGTCGACGGTGGTGTTGGATCCGTTGCAGGTGACGCGGGAGTTCCCGGAGTCACCGGAGTTCCCGCCGGTGCCGGCGGACGTCCCCTTGTCGCCGGTCTTGCCGTCGCTCTTGCCGCCGGCCTCGTCCTGCTCCGCGGTGCCGCCACCGGTGCTCCGGCCCTTGTCCGCCTGGGAGCCGCCCGAGGGGGCCTCGGTGCTCTCCGCCGCCCCCGCGGGCTGGGAGGCACCCTCGTCCTGCGTGCCCGCGCCGTCCTCGCAGGCGGTGAGGGCGAGGGCGGCGAGGACGGCTCCGGCGGCGGCGACGAGGCGGATGCGAGAGGTGCGCATGGTGAATTCCTTTACGTGGTTCAGGGGTTCGGCGTGGCCACTCGACCGGGAGCCGGGAGCGGCGTGCTTGGATGACCAGAGCTTGTCCGCCGATCCGTCCCGGTCGCCACACCTGGCGGGGGATCCGGGACGCTGGAACGCGCGGAACGCTGTGACCTGGGGAAACGACCGTCCCCTGGAACGGCGGAATGGGATACGGGGGCGGGAGGAACAGTGTCGGAGAACACGGCCGCGGCGGAATTCGCCGCGCAGTTGAGGGCCTTGAAGGAGCGGTCCGGGCTGAGCTACGGGGTGCTCGCCAAACGGCTCCACATGAGTACGTCGACCCTGCACCGTTACTGCAACGGGGACGCGGTGCCGACGGAGTACGCGCCCGTCGAGCGGCTGGCCCGGCTGTGCAAGGCGCGCCCCGAGGAACTGGTCGAGCTGCACCGGAAGTGGGTGCTGGCGGACGTGACCCGGGGGCGGAAGGGCGCGCCGTCGCAGGGAGCGGCGTCCGCCGGGGGAGCGGCGTCCGTGGACGCACCGGCACCCGCGGCCGAACCGGCGGAGGACGCGACGGTCCGGGACCGGGAAGCGGACGGCGGTCCGGCGGCCGGGCAGCCGGCGGGCGGGCAGCCGATGGCCGGTCAGTCCGAGGCCGGGACCCCGGGAGCGGGGACCCCGGACGTGGGTGCCCAGAAGGTTGAGATCCCGGGAGCGGGGACCCCGGACGTGGGGACCCAGAAGACCGGGACCCCGGGAGCGGGGATCCCAGGAGCGGGGACCCCGGGAGCGGGAGCCCCGGAGGCCGAGATCCCGGCGGTCACCGGCCCCGGCGAGGTCCGCCCCCGCCCCCGCCGCCGTACCCGTACCGCCGTCCTGGCGGGGATCGCCGTGGCCGCCGTGCTCGGCGGGGGCACGTTCGCCCTGGGGGGCCTGCCGGACGGCGGCGACGGCGGGGGGGACCGG
>NZ_NCTE01000445.1:10112-12215 GCF_002114215.1 Streptomyces sp. 13-12-16
TGGGGGGCCTGCCGGACGGCGGCGACGGCGGGGGCGACCGGAAGAGCCCGGTGGGAGCCGCGGCCGACGGCGATACGGACAAGGACAAGGGTGTCACCCCGTCACCGTCCGCCTCCGCCTCCGCCTCTTCCTCCCCCTCGTCCTCCGCGTCCCCGTCCCCCTCCGCGAAGGACGGGAAGGAGACACCCGGGACCCCGGCCACCGCCTCCGCCGGCCAGGCGGACGACGGCGCCGGGGACGCCGTTCCGCTGACCGTGCGGACCGAACCGTACTTGTGGAAGGACCCCTGCTCGCAGCGGTACCTGGTCAACAGGCCGGCGAGCGAGGTGAAACCGCCGCCGACGGAGCAGGACGCGACGGCGTGGGTCAGCTCGTTCGGGGCCGTCTCGTCGGAGGAGCAGTACGTGCGGCTCACCGTGCAGGGGACCGGGGACGAGACGGTGGTCGTGGAAGAGCTCAACGTGCGGGTGGCGGGCAAGCGTTCGCCGCTGCCCTGGAACGACTTCGTGATGGGCTACCCCGGCGTGGGCTGCGGCGCCGGCGTGCCCACGCGTTCCTTCACGGTCGCCCTCGACGCCGCCCGCCCGGTCGTGACGCCGGAGGCCGGACAGCGGGACTTCCCGTTCTCGGTGAGCGAGTCGGACCCCGAGGTCTACTACATCACGGCCGACGCCTCCGCCTACGACGTGAGCTGGTACCTGGAGCTGAAGTGGTCCAGCGGCTCCCGCAGCGGCACGCTCACCGTGGACGACAAGGGCCGCCCCTTCCGCACCAGCGGCAACAACGGGCGCCCGGCGTACGAGTTCCCGCTGGGCGGCGAGGGGTGGGTCCCGGAGGGCACGACGAACCTCGGATAGGGCCGGCCGGGCGCCAACGGGTCCGGCCGCGCGTGAGGTCGTCGAACACCGGCCCGAAGGACCCGGCCGCCGTTCTCGAACGGGCGGCGAAGACACAGGACTTCGACCGCCCGATCGCGTTGTGCCCGGTCGCCGTCCCGCACTTCGTCGGGGACGGGGAGGCGTACCCGATCGTGCGCGAACCCGTCGGGGCGCTGCCCCCCCGGCAGCCGCGTGGTGCTCGGCCACCTCACCGAGGAGCTCGACCCGGGGAACGCGCGGGCGGCGCATCGGACGTACACCGAGCGGGGTTTCACGTCCGTGCCGCGCACCCGGGCGCGGTCCCCGCGCACCACCGGCGCCCCGACCACGCCGCCCCGTCCCCGCGCACCACCGGCGCCCCGACCCCGTCGAGCGGGTCCGCCACGAGGGCGTCGACGACGAGACGGACGTCGGCACGCACGTCCACGGGGCCGTCGCCACGAAGGGCCGAGACCGTCCGGACCGTCCGGATCGCGGAAAGCCGCGTGTAGAGGGCACGCGATTTCCTAGGCTGCGGGCACGCGCCGTCACCGCAGTCCGAGGAGCCGTGCCATGACCGTCACCGAGCCCGCCACCCCCGCCCTCGCCCCCACACCGCCGTTCGCGGCACGGGCCCGCACGGTCGGCGGCTCGCCCGTACGGGACATCCTGGCCGTCACCGCCCGCCCCGAGGTGATCAACTTCGCGGGCGGGCTCCCGGCCCCCGAACTGTTCGACACCGACGGCATAGCGGCGGCGTACCGCGCGGTGCTCGCCGAGACACCCGCGCGGGCCCTGCAGTACTCCACGACGGAGGGCGAGCCCGCGCTGCGGGCGGCACTCGCCGCCCGCACGGCCGCCCGCGGTCTGCCCACCACCCCCGACGACCTGCTCGTCACCACCGGATCCCAGCAGGCCCTCTCCCTCCTCGCCACCGTGCTGCTCGAACCCGGCGACACGGTCCTGGTCGAAGACCCCTGCTACCTGGCGGCACTTCAGGCGTTCTCCCTGGCCGGGGCACACGTGGTGGCCGTCCCCGGCGACGAGCACGGCCTCGACCCGGACGCCCTGGACGAACTGGTGGCGCGCGAACGCCCCAAGCTCCTCTACACCGTGCCCACCTTCCAGAACCCCACCGGCCGCACCCTGCCCGCCGCCCGCCGCGCCGCCGTCGCGGAGACCGCCGCCCGGCGCGGACTGTGGATCGTCGAGGACGACCCGTACGGCGAACTGCGCTACGAGGGCG
>NZ_NCTE01000446.1 GCF_002114215.1 Streptomyces sp. 13-12-16
CGCCGGCGGGGGCCTGCCGGCCCGCCGGGGCGGAGTTGCGGCGCGGCTGGGCCGCCACGCCGTTCTGGACGTCCATCACGGCGTGCGCGACGAGTCCGCCCATCGGGTCGTGCCGGATCAGATCCCGCAACCGGGAACGCGAGGAGCGTCCCTCGTTCCCCGGGTACAGGTGCTTGCCGAGGCCCACCGCGTGCGCCAGTGCGGCGAGTGCCGCGGTCCGCGGGTCCGGCGGGACGCCGGTGCGGATCGCGGAGTCCAGCCGGGTTCTGATCTCCCGGCTGATCTCGGTGTCCGTCGCCTGGTAGCGAGTCGTCGGCAGCACCCCGCACATCTGTCCGGCCACGGCGTGCACCATGCCGCACCGCTCCAGATGCGAGAGATAGGTCTGGCGCAGCCCGAGACGCGGCCCGCCGATCCAGTGGACCGCCCGTACCGGAGCGCCGCGCCTTCGCAGCAACTCCAACGCGCAGTCCAGTGTTGGGTCTCCAGTCGGCCGTGGCACCACCACGGCGATACGATCCCCGTCTGGGGCTATCCGTCCGGCCAGCGCCAGCTCCACTAGCTGCGCTCCGGCCAGACCGAGGTCGAGCGACTGCGGCTGTGCAGTGGTACCCGTGGTCGGGTCCAATGCCAGCAGCAGAAGCTCCTCCGGAAGTGTTCTGCGGCTCCTGCCCATCCATGCCTCCCCGCGTGGATGAATGACAGGGTGACCCCTCTCACATTGGTCTGTCGAGGGTGCGTGACCGGTTCGTAGTGGAACCAGTAGCTATGTCGTTCTCGTCTACCGCGTGGGGGAAGTCCGCACACAGGACACTGGTACATGGTTCGGACAGCGCTGCGGAGTGCTGTCGCGGGCGGGCGGTTCACGGTTCGGTTGGCGCACGCGGGGCGTGCGGCACATGGAGGAGGCATCGGTGGCGGGCGAGTCCCCCGACAGGTCGAAGCAGCGCGAGTCGTCGGAAGAAACGACGTCGGGGAGCGCGGATCCGGTTCCCGAGAAGCGGGATCCCCGGCTGGCGGTGAGCCGCGAGGCCGAGTCCTCGAAGAGCCGCGGGAACGTCGACACGGCCACCCGCGTGCTGTCGGCGCGCGAGGAGACGCCCTCCGGCACGGGCGAGGAGACCGGCCGCCTGCGCGAGGCGGTGGCCGCGTGGGTGCGCTCGGCGGACCCGGACGAATCCGGGACCGGGGACGGCAGCGGGGGCGCCGCTGACGAGGCGTCGGACGCTTCCGGGCGGAAGGACGCCTCCGGGGCCGGTACGGCCGCGAACGCCACCGCCGACGGCACCGGGGACGCCTCCTCGCGGACGGCCGACGCCGGGGACCGGAAGAACGCCTCCGGGGCCGGTACGACCACGCCGGAGTCCGGCCGCACG
>NZ_NCTE01000447.1 GCF_002114215.1 Streptomyces sp. 13-12-16
CGGCGGAGCCGCACATCGGCACGGTCCCGCGCCCCTGGGGTGTCGCCGCACCGCAGCGGTTGGTCGCGCCCGCGCGGCGGGGCCGTACATCGGTACAGCCCCGTGCTTCTTCGGGGTGCTGCCGGGCCCGTCCGGGAAGGGCTCAGGAGCAGTTCACCTCGTCGCCCCGCACCACCCCGAACTCGCCCTGCCCCGGGTCCCGCGCCCGCACCTTGCGGACCTTCTCGAAGTCGGCGCCCGCGATCACCTTCAGCGTGGCGCCCTGGCCCTCCACCGCGCGCAGCTCGCTGCCGGGAAGGGCCGCCGCGAGGGATTTCGCGGAGCGGTCCCAGCGGGGGTCGTAGGCGACGACCGTCCGCCTCACGTCCTGGCGCGCCGCGTTGGCCGGGGCGCGGGTGGTGTCGAAGCCGGTCGCCGCCAGCGCGGCGTCGACCCGCCGGCCGAGGCCCGCGGTGCGGGTGCCGTTCTCGACCTGGACGCGGATCTGCCGGGGGTCCACCGGGACGCGGAGCGCCGCGTCGGGGGTGCGGCGCACGGAGAGCGGCTCGTCCCGGCGCAGCGCGTCGAAGATGCGCTCGGACTTCCCGGTGTCCCACTTCAGCGTCGCGCCGGCGCCCTTCACGGTGTGTCCCATGTCGGAGATCGGCACGGTGGTGAACTCGGAGGAGGAGGGCGAGAAGTTCCGCATCGCCCGGCCGAGGTCCAGGAGCTCGCCGGTGCCGAAGCCCTTGTCGGCGCGGACCGAGCCGAGCACCGCCCGGGTCACGTCCCGGAACCTCAGCGGGTTCAGCAGGATCCCGGAGGAGGTGACCCGTTCCACCAGGGCCGCCATGAAGTGCTGCTGGCGCCTCATCCGGCTGAGGTCGGAGGCGCCGTCGACGTGCCGGGAGCGGACGTACTGCAGGGCCCGGCCGCCTTCGAGGGTGTGCCGGCCGGCGGGCAGGTCGAGGCCGGTGCGGCTGTCCTTCAGCCGCCTGTCGGTGCAGATCTCGACGCCGCCGACCACGTCCACGGTCTTCATGAAGCTGGTGAAGTCGACCTCCAGGTAGTGGTCGATCTTCACCCCGGTCATCTTCTCGACCGTGCGCACGGTCAGCCGGGGCCCGCCCTCGGCGTACGCGGCGTTCAGTCTGACGGGGTGCCCCTTGTGCCGTTCGCCGCTCACCCGGTCGGTGTGCGGGGGCGTCACGGCGTACGAGTCGCGGGGCAGGCTGACCACGGCGGCCCGTTCGCGGTCCGCCGAGATGTGCACGATCATGATCGTGTCGGTGCAGTGGCAGGGCGTCCCGCCGAGCCGGTACTTCTCCCGCTCCTCCTCGCCGATCCTCTCCCGGCCGTCGGTGCCGACGAGCAGGATGTTCATGCCGTTACCGGCCTCGGGGCG
>NZ_NCTE01000448.1 GCF_002114215.1 Streptomyces sp. 13-12-16
CGTGTCGCCCGGCCGGACGGCCCGGCGGTGGCGGCGCGCCCGGTGCGGCTGGCTGGCGCAGGACCCCGGCGCGGCCCTCCATCCGCTGTGGCGCGTGGACCGGCTGATCGGCGAGGAGTTCCCCGGTGATGCCGCCGCCCGCGCCCGGCGGGTCGAGGACCTGATGCACCGACTGGGCCTCCCGCCCGGACTCGCCTCCCGCCGGGCGGGAGAACTCTCCGGCGGACAGGCCCAACGGGTTGCCCTGGCCCGGGCCCTGTGCGCCGATCCGGAGCTGCTCGTCCTGGACGAGCCGACCTCGGCACTGGACCGCGCGACGGCCGACCTGGTGGCCGAAGAGGTGCGGTCCCGCCGTGGGATCCCCGGTCGGTGCGTCGTCCTGGTCACACACGATGCCCGGCTGGCCGCGGAGTTGGCCGACCGGACACTGGTGCTCGCCGGTGACGCGCACCCGGCCGCCGGTGCCACCGCGCGGTACAGGTCACGTGTGACCGCCGCCGTGCGCGGACGGATGACGCGCACCTCGCGGAAGGAACCGCTCCGCCCGATCGCCGATCCCGCGTCACCACAGGCCGGGCGTCCGCCCCGCACGGCGGCGGAACCTGCCCCGCCCCCGGCACCCGTGCTGTCGGCTCGGGGCCTGACCCTGCGGACCCCGGACGGCACACCGCTGCTCGACGCAGGCGACCTGGACCTGCCGGTGGGCGGCTGGCTGGCCGTCACGGGACGGTCGGGCAGCGGAAAGACGACCCTGCTGCACGCCCTCGCGGGCCGTCGCCCGCCGGCCGCCGGGGAACTCCTGCTGCACGGGCGCCCGCTGCCCGCCGGGACCCGCTCGCGCGACCGGCGGATGCTGCGCGCCGTCCAGCTGGCCGGACAGGACACGGTGGCGGAACTCAACCCGGCGCACACCGTCGGCCGGGCGGTGGCCCGGCCGCTGAAGGTGTTCCACGGCACGACCGCAGCGGCTGGACGGGAACGCGTACGGGAGCTCCTCGAAACAGTGGGACTTTTCGCCGGGCTGGCCGACCGCAGACCGGCGGCGCTCTCCGGTGGCCAGCGCCGCCGGGTCGTCCTCGCCCGGGCGCTCGCCGCCGGGCCCGACGTGCTGCTGCTGGACGAGCCCACCGCGGGTCTGGACCCGGACTCGGCACGACTCGTCCTCGACCTGCTGGACCGGCTGCGAAAGGACGGCCCGGCCGTCCTGACCGTCACGCACGACGCCGGCACGGCCGCCCGCGCCGACAGCGTCCTCCACCTGACCGGGCGCCGCCTGATCCCACGGCCGCACACGACCCCCGACCACCCCCTCGACGAGAGAACGGAGCACTCCGGTGTCCGACCACACGACGGCTGAACACACCGGCCGGATCGCGGACCTGCTGGCCGCCCATCCCTGGGTGGCCCGGGCCCGCCCCGCACCCGACGGCGGCGTCCGGGTCGTCCCGCACCCGGACGCCGTGACCGCCGCACCCGAGCCGGGCCCCCTGATGCGCGAGCACCTCGAACAGTGGGCCGAGGTCTACGAGTGGACGTACGAGACGGCCGAGGGGCGGCACGCCGACGACCTCGACCTGTCCGGGTGGCGGGCCTCCGACACCGGAGCACCGCTGCCCGAAGCCCACATGCGGGACTGGGTGGACCGCACCGTGGACCTCGTCCTGGCCCAGCGTCCGAGGCGGGTCCTGGAACTCGGCTGTGGCACCGGGCTGCTCGCCCACCGCCTGCACCCGCACCTGGACGGGTACGCCGGCACCGACGTCGCCCAGGTCGCGGTGGACCGCCTCACCGCGGCCGGCCTGTCCCGCACCGCGTTCGTCCGGGCCGCCGCCCATGAGACGGCCGCGCCCCGGGTACGGGACGCCATGGACGCCGCCTTCGGCCTCGGGGCGCTCCCCGACTGCGTGCTGCTCAACTCGGTCACCCAGTGCTTCCCCGACCTGGCCTACCTGACCACCGTCCTGCACGGGGCGCTGTCGGCGGTCGAGGACGGCGGCACCGTGATCGTCGGGGACATCCGGCACTCCGGCCTGCTGCTCGACCACTTCGCACGGCTGGAACGGGCCCGCGACCCCGAGGCGGACGGCACGGTGATCGCCGCGAGGGCCGCGGCCGCCGCCGAGGCGGACGAGGAACTGTCCTTCACCCCCGCGGCCGTCGCCGCCGCGCTCGCGGACCGGCCCCGCCCGGTCCGCATGAGCGTGCACGCCCGCACCATGGCCGAGGACACCGAACTCACCCGCTACCGCTACGACGTCGTCCTGCGCGTCGGCCCGCACACCGACGGAGCGGGGACCCGGCACGTGCGCCGGACGCCCTGGGACGGACACCGGGGGAGCGATGTCACGGAAGCGCTGCGCGACGCGCTCGTCGGCGGTCCCGTCGTCGTCCACGGCATCCCCAACGCCCTGCTCCACGACGCCCCCGGGGCGGTGACCCCGTACGCCCTGCGCGAGGCACTGCGGGGAGCGGACGCCGCCGTACTGCTCGACGCCGCCGACCCGCGCACGCTGGCCGTGGCGGCTCCCGCCGACTGCGCGCCCGCTGCGGCCGAGGGCCTCCCGGCGCCCTCCGGCCCAGTAGCCCACGAGCCGTTCCCCCTGTTCGTCCGGCGGCGTCTGCCCGAGGTGCTGCGCGACCACCTGCGCCGGGCCGAACCGGACACGGTCCCACCGGCGATCACCGTGGTGGACGTCATCGAGGACGGTCACGCGTGAACGACGCACTCACCGACGAGACCCTCACCGGGCTGCCCGGTGTGACGGAGTGGCAGCTGGTGCGCGGTGGTGGACAGGGCACCCTGCTGGTGACGGGGCCGCCCTCGTTGGCGCGGCCGTCATCCGGTCCCGGCCGGGACGACGTCCGCGCCGCCCGCCGGGCCGCGGACACCGGTGACGCCGCCGTCCGCGGTACCGACCCGACCGTTCTCCCGGCACTGATGCGGCAGCTCGACGAGACGGCGCTGCTGACGATGGCCCGGGTATTGGACCGGACCCGTCTGTTCCGCGATGGCGGACGGCCCCGCACCGAGGAGATCCTCGAAACCCTGGCGGTCGCACCCCGGCACGCGTGGATCGTACGGCGCTGGCTGCGCACCCTGACCGCGGAGGGCCGGCTCCGCCTGGACGCGGCGACGGGCCGCCACCACTCCCTCACGGTGCCGGACCGCCGCGACCACGCCCGGGCGCTGCGCGAGCTGGACGGCGCCTGTGCGGGCCTGGGCTACCCGGCGTCCATGACCCGCTTCTTCCGGGCCGCGGCCGAACGGCTCCCGCTGCTGCTCCAGGACCGCACTTCCCTGCAGGAGGTCCTCTTCCCCGACGGGGAGACGGGCACCGCGCAGGGCAACTACCGCGACAGCGTCCCCAGCCGCTGGGTCAACCACGCCGCCGCGTCCCTGATCGCCGGCGAGTCCCGCCGCCGGACGGAGCCGGCACCCCTGCGCGTCCTCGAAGCGGGCGCCGGCGTGGGCGGCACCACCAGCACCGTCCTGGAGGCGCTCGGCGACACGCCCGTCGACTACCTGTTCACGGACGTCTCCCCGTTCTTCCTGCGAGCGGCCAGGGACGTCTTCGGCGAGCACCCCGGCCTGCGGCACGCCCTGTTCGACATCCAGGCCGACCCGCTCGAACAGGGTCTGGAGCCGGAATCCCAGGACGTCGTCCTGGCGGCGAACGTCCTGCACAACGCACGGCACGCCGGACGCTGTCTGGCGGCCCTGCGGGAACTGCTGGTGCCCGGCGGGCTGCTGGTCCTGGTCGAGTCGTGCCGGGAGCACTACCAGGCGCTCACCTCCATGTGCCTGCTGATGTCGCCCGCGCCCGGCGAACAGGAGTGGTTCACGGACCTGCGGGCCGGCCAGGACCGGGTCTTCCTCACCGCCGGGGAATGGGCACGGCAGCTGGACGCGGCGGGCTTCGACCCGCTGCCCGTCCTGCCGTACGAGGAGCATCCCCTCGCCTCGGCGGGCCAGCGCGTCATCGCCGGCCGTGTCAGGTCACGCGGCGCCCGCCCGGATCCCGGCCGTGTCCGTGCAGCGCTCGCCGGCCGCCTGCCCCCTGCCCTGCCCCTCCCACGGATCCACGCCGTGGACGACATCATCCGCCCCGCCAACCCGACTGGAGCCCTCTGTTGACCCCCGCATCCGCACCCGAGCACACCGCCGGGCAGACCTCGGCCGACCTGGTCGACGCCGTCCGCTCCGTATGGGCCGACGCCCTGGAGACCGACCTGGCCGCCGTACCGGCGGACGCCAGCTTCCTGAGTCTGGGCGGCGACTCCGTCCTGGCCGTCCGGATGGCCGCGATGCTGCGCAAACGGCTGGGCACGCCGCTGGCGCTGGCGGACGTCCGCGTCGAACAGAGCGCCGCGCAGCTCGCCGCCCTCGTCCACGAACGCAGTACCGGATCGGGGACGGGTGCCCTGCGCCCGTTGCCCCTGGACCTGCGCCGGCGCGAGGACCCGGACGCGCCGTTCCCGCTCCTGCCGCTCCAGCAGGGCTACTTCGTGGGCCAGCAGGACGCCTGGGAGCTGTCCTACCGCTCCGCACACCACTACGTGGACATCGGGCTGGAGGACATCGACGCCGACGAAGCCCCCGAGGCACTGCAGGACGCACTGGAGAGACTGGCCGAGCACCAGGCCGTCCTGCGGGCCCGCATCCTGCCCGACGGCCGGCAGCGCATCCTGCCCCTGGACGATCCGGAGGCGATACCGCAGCTCCAGGTCATCGACCTGCGCGACGCCGACGAGGAGACGGCCGCGGCACGGCTCGCGGAGATACGCCACGAGATGAGCACCGAGGGCCCCGACCCGTCCCGGGGCTGTGGCCTGGACATGCGCCTGACGCTGATGCCCGGCGACCGCGCCCGGCTGCACTCCTCGACCAGCCTGCTGATCATCGACGGCTGGTCCTCCGGCGTCTTCTACCGCGACCTGTTCGCCCTGGTCTCCGACTACAACGCCGTCCTCGCACCCCTGGACATCGACTACGGCGACTACGTGACGACCCTGCGAGACCTGCCCGGCACCGAGGCATGGCAGCAGGACCGCGACTGGTGGTGGGACCGCCTCGACGACTTCCCGCTGCCGCCGGCCCTGCCGCTGGTGGCCGACCCCGCCGAGGTGCGCCCCACCCTGATGGGCACCCGGCAGGCGGTGCTCGACCCGGAGCGTTGGTCGCAGCTGCGTCGGCTGTGCACCGAGCACGGTGTGACCCCGTCCGCGGCGATGTTCGCCGCCTTCGCCGCCGCCGTCGCCCGGGCCTGCGGCCACCGCCGCTTCCTGCTCAACACCCTCCAGCTGAACCGCCTTCCGCTCCACCCCGACGTATCCCGCCTGGTGGGGGCCTTCTCGTCCACCATGCTCCTGCCGGTCGACCTGCCGGGGGCCCCCGTCTTCGCCGACCTCGCCGGCCGCGCGCAGCAGGACATCGGCGACGCGCTCGCCCACAACCTGATCACCGGCGTGGAGGTCTCCCGCGAACTGGGCCGCCGCCGGGGCACCCACCGCCCGGTGGCACCCGTCGTCTTCCAGTCCACCTTGGGAGTGGACGCGGCGCTGGGCAGCGAGGTGCCCCAGGAGGCCGGGCCACTGGGCGCGATCGACCTGCTGAGCCACCACCAGCAGTTGCGGACGCCCCAGGTGGCCCTGGAGGTGCGGCTGTTCGAGCTGCGCGGAGAGCTGGTGGTCGTCTTCTCACTGGTGGAGGAGTTGTTCGCGGGAGCGGACGTCGACCGGATGTTCGCAGATCTCATGGCGACCGTGGAATCGCTGGTCGAGCCGGACGGCTGGGCCGCGGTGGTCGGACTGCCCGACGCGGTCGACGGCGAGCAGGCCGGGCCGGCCCGGCAGGCGTCCGGCCGACGCCTGTCCGTACCCGCGGCGGCGGCCGGCGGAGCGGAGCCGGGACCGCCCCGGGAC
>NZ_NCTE01000449.1 GCF_002114215.1 Streptomyces sp. 13-12-16
CTGGACGCCGCCGCCATCAGCCCCATGGACGAGCGTCAGTCCGCCGAGGCGGAACTGCTGCGCGGCCAGGTCGTGTTCGCGTCCCAGAGCGCCGGCGACGCGCTGCCGTCGCTCCTCGGGGCGGCCGGACGCCTGGAGCCGCTGGACCCGGGGCTGGCCCAGGAGTCCTACCGTGACGCGCTCGACGCCGCCCTCACCGCCGGCCTTCCGCCGAGCGGCGCGGAGCTGCGGGACATCGCCGGGGCGGCCCTCGCCGCACCGCCGGGACCGCCGCCGAAGTGCAACGGTCTGCTCCTGCGCGGCCTGGCCACGATGGCCGTCGACGGATACGCGGCGGGAGTGCCCCTGGTGCTGCGGGCCCTGACCGCCTTCCGTACGCAGGAGATCTCCCCCGAGGAGAGCCTCGGCTGGTTCCCGCTCGCCGCCCGCACGGCCTTCGACGTGTGGGACTTCCACAGCGCGACGGTGCTCTCGACGAGGCTGGTCGACCTCGCCCGTGCCCGGGGGGCGCTGTCCGTGCTGCCGTCCGCTCTCCTGTGTCTGGTGTCGAACCGTGTGCTGGCCGGTGAACTCGACCACGCGGACACGCTGATCGCTCAGGTGAGGACCATCGGTGAGGCGACGGGCAGTCGCCGTCTCGTCGACCGCGTCGCCCTGGTGACCGAGCCGTGGAGGGGCCGGGAGACCGCGACGCTCCGGGCCGTCGACGCGATGGCCCGGGGCACGGACCGGCACCAGGACCCGCGGGACGGGACGCTCGGCTCCGGCCACTGGGCGAAGGCGGTTCTCTACAACGGTCTCGGCCGCCACGAGGAGGCCTACGCTGCGGCGGAGCAGGGCGCCGAGGAACCGGGGGAGCTGGGGCCGGCCGTCCGGTCGATGGCCGAACTGGTCGAGGCGGCCGTGCGCAGCGGACGGCCGTCCCGCGCCGCCGAGGCCGCCCGGCGGCTCGACACGCCGGCGCGGGCCAGTGGTACCGACTGGGCCCTGGGCACGACGGCCATGGTGCGGGCGCAGGTGAGCGAGGGCAACGCCGCCGAAGCCCTGTACCGGGAGGCGATCGAGCGGCTCGGCCGTACCGACGTCGAGGTCACCCGCGCCCGTTCGCACCTCCTCTACGGCGAATGGCTGCGCCGTGCGGACCGTCGCGCCGACGCGCGCGAACAGCTGAGCACCGCCCACGTCCTCCTCAGCCGGATGGGGGCCGAGGGCTTCGCGGAGCGCGCCTGGCACGAGTTGCGCGCCACCGGTGCGACGGCGGGCAGCCGCCGGAGTCCGTCCTCACAGGTGCCGTCGTGAGGTGACACCGAGCTTGCCGAGGATCTTCCGCAGGTGCCACTCCGCCGTACGCGGGCTGACGAACAGCCGCGTTCCGATCTCGGAGCCGGTCGGTCCTTCCCGCGCCGGCCGCACGATCTGCGCCTCCTTGGGCGTCAGGTCGCCCTCGGTGCTCCCGGTCTCCGGTGACGCGGGCGACCCGGAACCCCAGGGCCCGGGCCGTCACGTACTCCGGCAGCCTGCTCTTCCCCATCCCCGGCTCGCCCCGGAGCACCGGCGCTCGGCTGTCACCGCCGCGCACGGCGTCGAGCAGGCCGTCCGGCAGGTCGCGATCCCGGCGGCGCCCCAGGACCGGCCCGTGCGCGGAGCGGGGCCGATCCGTCCACTGGGACAGGGCGGACACGTATCCGCCTCCGTCGTGGACCCGGGTCGCTCTCCGATCACGGAAACACCGGCCCCCCTGACGCGCGGGGAGTGACCACCGGGGCGGTGTGTGCGCCCGCCCGAAAGCCGTTGTCGTGCACGAGGGGGCCGAAGAACATCAGTCGCTTGACGATGGGGGGCGGGTCTCGCGGTGTCACTCCGGGAAGCCGGCGACGTTGCCCGTCCGTCCGGCCCCGACCGGCCGGCAGGCTACCGATCGACACCGGCTTCCTCACGGCCCGGCGCGGTTCCGGTGTCCTCACGGTCCGGCGTGCTTCCGGCGCTCTCCTCGGCGCGACGGCGGGCGTCCTCGTCGGTGCGGGCGTCGTAGCTGACGAGCTTGGGGAGTGCGGCGGTGAGCAGGCCCACCGCGGCGACACAGGCGAGTCCGCCGGTCCAGATCGCCGGACGGGCGCCGGTCCAGCCGGCCATCACCCCGGCGCGGACCTGGCCGAGCTGGGGGCCGACGCTGTAGGAGAGGACCTCGATGCCGGCGAGCCGGCCGCGCAGCCGGTCGGGGATGGTCTGGTTCCAGATGGTCGAGCGGCCGAGACCGCTGAGCATGTCCCCCGCTCCCGCCAGGCCGAGGCACGCCAGGACCAGCCAGACGTTCGACGTCCAGCCGGCCGCCGCCATGGCCAGGCCCCAGCCGGCGGCGCCGAACACCACCAGCAGGCCGTGCCGTTGCGTCCGGGACACCCAGCCGCTCGTGAGGCTGAGCAGCAGCGACCCGACCGCGCCCGCCGAGTACATCAGGCCCAGCGACCAGTCGGCGTCGAGCTCGTCGGCGAGGAAGGGGAAGATCGTGTTGGGGAAGGCGAAGAACATCGCCGCCAGGTCCACCGCGTACGTGCCCAGGAGCACCGGCCTCGACCAGGCGTACCTGGCTCCTTCGGCGATGCCGCGCAACGACGGCTTGGCGGCGTGCTCGACGGGCGGCACGGGGGAGAGCCGACGGCACATCAGGACCGACGCGAGGAAGCAGACCACCGTGGTGGCGTACGCGGGGACGTTGCCCGCGTACGCCACCACGAGGCCGGCCAGCGCGGGTCCGCCGATCGCGCCCGCCTGCCAGCGCAGGGCGTTCAGCGCGGCCGCGGCGGCGAGCTGATCGTGCGGGACGATCCGGGCCAGCAGCGAGTCCAGGGCGGGGCGCTGGAGTCCCGCGAGCGCCGCGACCCCGGCCGCCACCACGTACAGCGGCCACAGCATGGGGTGCGGCAGCAGCGCGTTCAGCAGCAGGACGACGGCCAGCAGTCCCAGTCCCGCCTCGGTGAGCACGATGACCTTGCGCCGGTCCACCGCGTCCGCGAGCGCCCCGCCGTACAGGCCGAAGACCACCAGCGGCACCAGTTCGACGGCGCCCATCGCGCCCACCGCGAGCGGTGAGCCGGTCAGTTCCTTGATCTGGAGCGGCAGCGCGATCAGCGCCATCACGCTGCCGAGGTAGGTGACCAGTCCCTGCGCCCACAGGAGACGGAAGTCCCGGGAGGAGCGCCAGGGCGCGAGGTCGGGCAGTACTGCGGTGAGCTTCTCGATCATGGTTCAGCGGCTCCCGGCCGCGTGTTGCGACGACGCGGCCGCGGCTTCGGCGTCCGTGGCCGTCGAGTGGTGGCGTCCGATCGGCAGGACGAGGGGCTTGCCCGAGACCGGGTCCTCGATGACGCGGCTCTCCATGCCGTACACGGCCCGGACGGTGTCCTCGGTCATCACTTCCTCGGGTGTTCCGGCGGCGTGCAGTCGCCCGGACGCCAGGGCTATCAGCCGATCAGCGTAGCGGGCGGCCAGATTGAGGTCGTGCAGGACCATGACGATCGTGGTGCCGCGGGTCCGGTTGAGGTCGGTCAGCAGGTCGAGGACCTCGATCTGGTGGCTGATGTCGAGGAACGTGGTGGGCTCGTCGAGCAGCAGCAGGTCGGTCTGCTGGGCCAGGGCCATCGCGATCCACACGCGCTGGCGCTGGCCGCCGGAGAGTTCGTCGACCGCCCGCTCCGCCAGTTCCGTCGTCCGTGTGGCCTCCAGCGCGGCGGCGACCGCGGCGTCGTCCCGCGCCGTCCAGCGGGAGAAGGCCCGCTGGTGGGGATGGCGGCCCCGGCCGACCAGGTCGAGGACCGTGATGCCTTCGGGGGTGACCGGTGACTGCGGCAACAGGCCGAGGGTACGGGCGAGTTCCTTGGCCGGGGTGCGGTGGACCTCCTTGCCGTCCAGGACGACCCGGCCCGCGCGCGGGACCAGCAGCCGGGACATCGAACGCAGCAGCGTCGACTTGCCGCAGGCGTTGGCGCCGACGATCACCGTGATCCGCCCGGCCGCGAGGGTCAGGTCCAGGCCCTCGATGACGGCGCGGTCGCCGTAGCCGAGCGTGAGGTCCTCGGTGGCGAGGGTGTGGGACGCGGTCACAGTGAGCCTCCGGCCCGGTTGGTGCGGACGATCAGGTGGACGAGGTAGGGGGCGCCGAGGACGCCGGTGACGACGCCCACCGGGTAGCGGGTGTCGAAGGCGTACTGGCCGGTGAGGTCGGCGACCAGGACGAGCAGGGAGCCGACCAGTCCCGCGGGGACCAGCAGGGAGCCGCCGGTTCCGGTGAGCCGGGCGGCGATCGGGCCGGAGAGGAACGCGACGAAGGCGATCGGTCCGGCCGCCGCCGTGGCGAACGCGATCAGTCCGACGGCGGCGACGATCACCGTGACGCGGGTGCGTTCGACGTGGACGCCGAGCGCGGAGGCCGTGTCGTCGCCCAGGCTCAGCGCGCTCAGGTTGCGGCCCTGGGACAGCAGTACCGGGCCGAGCACGAGCACGGCCAGGACGGTGGGCACGGTCTCCTCCCAGGTGGTGCCGTTGAGGCTGCCGGTGAGCCAGCGCATCGCCGCCTGGAGGTCCCATTCGCCGGCCCGCGAGAGGACGTAGGAGGTGACGCTGTCGAGCAGGGCGGCGATGCCGATGCCGATCAGGATGAGCCGGGTGCCGGCGACCCCGTCGCGGAACGCGAGGGTGTACACCAGCAGCGCCACCCCGAGCGCGGCGGCGATCGCCAGTACGGACACCTGGGTCCCGCTCAGCGAGAAGGTGACGATGGCGATGGCCGCCGCCGCGCTCGCGCCCGCGCTGATGCCGATGACGTCGGGGCTGGCGAGCGGGTTGCGGAGCATCGTCTGGAAGGTGACGCCGGCCATGCCGAAGCCGAAGCCGGCGGTCAGGGCGAGCACCGCCCGCGGCAGCCGCAGCGTGCCGACGGTGAAGGACGCGCCCGGCACCTGCTCGCCCATGACCACGCGCAGCACGTCGGAGGCCGGGTAGAAGGTGTGTCCGGCCATGAGCGAGGTGGCGAAGGCGGCGGCGACGAGGAGCAGCAGGGCCAGGACGGTCAGCCGGCGCCGGTGCGCGCGGCGGACCCGGGCGCGGGTGACCGTGCGCTGTGCCGGCGGGGCGGTGTCGACGGGGGCGCTCACAGGGATCCGACCTTCTGCCGGCGGACGATGTGGATGAAGAAGGGGGCGCCGATGATCGCGGTCACGATGCCCACCTCGATCTCGGCCGGCCGGGCCACGACCCGGCCCACCACGTCGGCGGCCGTCAGCAGGACGGCGCCGGCGAGCGCGGAGAACGGCAGTGTCCAGCGGTGGTCGACGCCGGCCAGCAGCCGGCAGGCGTGCGGTACGACGAGTCCGACGAAGGCGATCGGCCCGGCGACGGCGGTGGACGCGCCGCACAGTACGACCGCGCCGAGCGCGGCGACCGCCCGCACGAGGGCCACCCGCTCGCCGAGTCCGGCGGCCAGGTCGTCGCCCAGGGCGAGGGAGTCGAGGGCGCGGGCGGAGGCCAGGCAGATGACGAAGCCGGCGGCGAGGAACGGCACGACGCTGCCGAGCTGTGCGTGGGTGGCGCCTCCGACGCCGCCGATCTGCCACAGCCGGAAGGTGTCGGAGATGTCGTTGCGCGGCAGGACGACGGCGCTGACCAGGGAGGCGAGTGCGGCCGAGATGGCGGCGCCGGCGAGGGCCAGCTTCAGCGGGGTGGCGCCGCCGCGCCCCAGCGAGCCGACGGCGTACACGAAGCCGGCGGTCAGGGCGGCCCCGGTCATCGCCGCCCAGATGTATCCGGACACCGACGCGAGGCCGAAGTACGCGATGCCGGTGACCACGGCGAGCGAGGCGCCCATGTTGACGCCGAGGATGCCGGGATCGGCCAGCGGGTTGCGGGTGACGCCCTGCATGACCGCGCCGGAGAGGCCGAGGGCGGCGCCCACCGTGACGGCGAGGAGGGTGCGCGGTACGCGGTTGGTGACCGCGGCCTCCTCCAGGGTGCCCTCCGCTCCGCCGAGCGCCGCCCAGACGTCGGCCCAGGCGACGTCGCGGGAGCCGAGGGCGAGGGAGGCGGTCATGGCGGCCAGCAGGACCGCGGTGACGACGAGGAGCCAGGTGACGCGCGCCCGCGCCGGACGCCGCAGCGGGGCGGGGTCCGGCGCGGGCGGGGCCTCGGTGACGGTCACGCGGCCTTGTCCACCTTGTCCGCGGCCCCGGCGAGCGCCTTCACGTAGTCCTCCAGGACGTACGGGATGGCCAGCGGGGTCGGGTTGGCGGCGGTGGCCAGCGAGGTGCTGCCGGGCAGCAGGTGGAGGGAGTCCCGCTCGACGGCGGCCAGCTTCGAGGTGAGCGGGTCCTTCTTGAGGGCCTTCAGCAGTTCGCCCTTGTCGTCCCCGTAGCCGGTGATGATGTCGACGTCGTTGAAGTCGTCGATGCGCTCGGCGCTCTTGGTGAGGACGAACTTCTTGGTCGACCCGGACGGCCCGGAGACGCTGGCGGGGATCTTCATGCCGAGGTCGGTGAAGAACTGCGTGCGGGTGTCGTGGGTGGTGTAGAAGCCGACCTGGCTGACGTTCTTGGACGACACGTGCGTCATGAACATCGCCGTCTTCCCCTTCAGCTGGGGGTACTTGGCGGCGGTCTTCTCGATCCGCCCCTCGAGGTCGGCGATCAGTTCGTCGCCCTCGTCGGCCAGTCCGATGGCCTTGCTGTTGAAGCGGATGATGTCGCGCCACGGGGTCGCCCAGGCGGCCTCGGGGTAGGCCACGACGGGGGCGATCCGGCTGAGGGTCTCGTAGTCCTGCTCGGTCAGTCCGGAGTACGAGGCGAGGATGACGTCCGGCCTGGTGTCGGCGACGGCCTCGAAGTCGATGCCGTCGGTCTCGTCGAACAGGACGGGTGTCCTGGCGCCGAGTTCCTTGAGCCGGTCCTCGGTCCAGGGCAGTACGCCGTCTCCGTCGTCGTCACCGAAGTTGGCCTTGGCCATGCCGACGGGGACGACGCCGAGGGCGAGCGGGACCTCGTCGTTGGCCCAGTTCACGGTGGCGACGCGCTTCGGCTCGTCGGGGATGACGGTGGTGCCGAGGGCGTGCTCGATCGTCACCGGGAACCGGCCGGAGCCCTTGGCCCCGGCACCGGCGGCGCCGCTGTCTTCGTCGGTGTCGCCGGACTCGCCGCCGCAGGCGGTGAGTCCGAACAGGAGGGCCGCCGCGAGGGCGAGCGCGCGCAGGCGTGGGGTTCTCATCGGCCCGTGTTCCACTTTCAGTCAAGTTAGGTAAGGCTTGCCTGAGAAGCGTATGGAGCCGGGGCCCGTGGATCAATCGAGCCTTTTCGACAGCCCTTGTAGTGATCGGGACACGGGTGCGGGCTCTCCGGTGCGACGGGCCCCTCAGCGCGCCCGGAACCTGCCGGGGGTCATGCCGGTCGTCCGCCGGAAGGCGGCTCCGAAGGCGCTCGCCGAGCGGTACCCGACCGCGTCGGCCACCACCTCGACCTCGAGACCGAGGGACAGCAGGTGCACGGCGTGCTGGGCCCGCACCGAGGCGACCCAGCGGGCGAAACTCGTGCCCGTCTCGCTCTGGAACGCGCGGGTGATCGTGCGGGCGCTGCACCCGAGGGCGGCGGCCCAGCCGGCCAGCGTGCGCTGGTCGGCGGGATCGGCCCGTACGACGTCCACGATCGGCCGCAGCAGCGCGGAGGCGGGCAGTTGCACCAGCAGCGCCCGGGAGGACGGGCGCAGGACGTCGAGCACCGTCGCCTCGGCCACGGTCCGGGAGCGCGGCGGCAGGCCGGGCTCCTCCAGCCGCTCCAGGAGCAGCCGGAGCAGCGGGGTGATCTCCACGGCCACCGGCACGTCGGGCAGCGCGGACTCCGTACCGTGCCGGAAGAAGTGGGCGCGGTAGGAGGTTCCGGCGACCGCGGAAGCGGAGTGCAGCTGCCCCGCCGGCATCCACAGCCCCAGCGTCGGCGTGATGCACCACACCTGGGAGCCGACCACGGCGGTGGAGGTGCCGTACTCGTTCCAGAGGAGTTCGTGCCAGGGGTGCGAGTGTTCGTTCCACGTCGTGTCGGCGGCGACGACCTCCTCGTACCCCTTGATCACGAAGGGCACGTCCCCCTCGCCGGCGGCGAGTGCCGGCAGGTCCCTGATGACACGCATGCGCTCAGGCTAACCGGCACCCGCCGCGCGACGGCCTCCGGCCAGGGCCCGAGGCCGGCCGCGAAGTCCCTGGTCAGCGCGGTCGGTACGGCGACGGCGGCGCCCACGACGACGCTCGGCGCACCC
>NZ_NCTE01000044.1 GCF_002114215.1 Streptomyces sp. 13-12-16
GTGCTGGCCTTCTGGAAGGTGGCCGCCGAGGGCACGAGCATCAGTGACGACCGGGACGGCGTGGAACGGCTGGTCGCCCGCGACCCCGGGGCGCTGATCCTCGCGGAGAGCGGCGGTGAGCTGGTCGGCACGGTGATCGCGGGCTTCGACGGCTGGCGGTGCCATCTCTACCGGCTGGCGGTGCACCCGGACCGCCGCCGCCGGGGCGTCGCCTCCGCGCTGCTGACCGCCGCGGAGGAACGGTTCGTACGGCTCGGCGGGCGCCGCGCGGACGCGATGGTGCTCGAGAACAACGGGACCGCCCACCATGCATGGGGCTCCGCCGGGTATGCGCGGGAGGAACGCTGGCGGCGCTGGGTGAAGCCCCTCACCGGGTGATCCACGGCCCGACAGCACACCTTTGCCGGTCCTTTACCCTTGTGGGGCCACTCGGTCCTCCATGAAAGGTTGTGTGCGTCCGCTCATGGGCGAGCCTCCCGGTCCGCGACACCGCGCATCCGTTCCCGTCCTGTCCGACCATGGGACAGAGGTGACCCGATGACCGAAGTGCTCCTCCTCCTGGTGGCGATCCTGCTCTCGCTCGCCTGCGGTGCCTTCGTCGCGGCCGAGTTCTCCCTCACCACGGTCGAGCGGGCCGAGCTGGAGCGGGCCGTCGAGCGCGGCGAGCGGGGGGCCGCCGGCGCCCTCAAGGCCGTACGGAACCTGACCTTCCAGCTCTCCGGCGCGCAGCTCGGCATCACGGTCACCAACCTGGTGGTCGGCATGCTGGCCGAACCGTCGATCGCCGCGCTGATCGCGGGCCCGCTGGAGGACATCGGCGTCTCCGCTTCGGTGGCGAGCTCCCTCGCCCTGGTGATCGGCACGGCCCTGTCCACGGTGTTCCTGATGGTGGTCGGCGAACTGGTGCCCAAGAACTGGGCGATCTCCTCGCCGCTGGCCGTCGCCAGACGGGTGGGCAACGCGCAACGCTGGTTCAGCGCCGCCTTCCGCCCGTTCATCACCCACCTGAACAACACGGCCAACCGCATCGTGCGGCGCATCGGCGTGGAGCCCGCCGAGGAGCTGGAGTCCGCGCGCGGGCCGCAGGAACTCGCTGCGCTCGCCCGGCACTCCGCCCGGGAGGGCGCCCTGGAGCCGGACACCGCCGAGCTCTTCGTCCGCACGCTGAACCTCGCCGACCTCACCGCCGAGAACGTGATGACACCGCGCGTCCAGGTCATCGCGCTGGAGGTGCACGCCACGTGTGAGGACGTGGCCAACGTGACCCGGGCGACCGGACTGTCCCGCTTCCCCGTCTACCGCGACACCCTCGACGCGGTCGTCGGCACCGCGCACGTCAAGGACGTACTGGCACTGCCCGCGGAGCGCCGCGCCCGGGTGCCCGTGTCGGAGCTGATGCGCGAGCCGCTGCTGGTCCCCGGATCGCTCACCGTCGACCGCCTCCTCGACCGGCTCTCCGGCCGGCGCACCATGGCCGTGGTGATCGACGAGTACGGCGGGACGGCCGGCGTGGCCACGCTGGAGGACATCGTCGAGGAGGTCGTCGGCGAGGTCCGCGACGAGCACGATCCGCACGAGACCCCCGACCTGGCCCGGGCCGGCACCGACGAGAGCGGGCGCACCCTGTTCTCGGCCGACGGCTTCGCGCGGGTGGACCAGCTCGCGCGGGTCGGCCTGCGCGCGCCGGAGGGGCCGTACGAGACCCTCGCCGGACTCGTGGCGGCCGAGCTGGGCCGGATACCGGCCGTCGGCGACACCTTCGAGGTCGACGGCTGGCGCCTGGACGTGGTGGACGCCACCGGCCGCCGCGCGGCACGCGTCCTGCTGCACGCGCCCCCGGACGACCGGCACGCGACGGAACAGCGGACGACGGAACGGCGGACGGCCGGGACCACGGACGACAGGGGGGCACGGCGATGACCGTCGTACAGCTGCTGATCGGTCTGGCGACGCTGGTCGTCAACGCCTTCTTCGTCGGCGCCGAGTTCGCGCTGATCTCGGTCCGCCGCAGCCAGATCGAGCCGTACGCCGACAAGGGCGACCGGCGCGCGAAGAGCGTGCTGTGGGGTCTGGAGCACGTGTCCGCGCTGATGGCGGCCGCGCAGCTCGGCATCACCCTGTGCACGCTGGTCCTCGGCGTCGTCGCCGAGCCGGCCATCGCGCATCTGCTGGAACCGGTGTTCCACGCGGTGGGTGTCCCGGAGGGCGCGGGGCACGCGGTGTCGTTCGTGATCGCGCTGGCGCTCGCCACGTATCTGCACATGCTGCTCGGCGAGATGGTGCCGAAGAACATCGCGCTCGCCGAGCCGGTGCGCAGCGCCCTGGTGCTGGGTCCGCCGCTGGTGGCGCTGTCCCGCGCGCTGCGCCCGGTGATCTTCACGATCAACGCGTTCGCCAACGTGCTGCTGAAGCTGATGCGGGTCGAGACCCGGGACGAGGTCGTCGCGTCCTTCTCGGACTCCGAGCTGGCCCAGATCGTGAAGGACTCCGGCGAGGCGGGCCTCATCGACGACCGCGCGCGCGAACGGCTGCACGACGCGCTGGAACTGGGCCGGCGGCCCGTGCGGGACGTGGTGATGCCGCTGGAGCGCGTCGTCTACGCGAGCGTGGGGGTCACTCCGGAGGGGCTGGAGCGGCTGTCGGCGGAGTTCGGGTTCTCCCGCTTCCCGGTGGTGGACGAGCAGCGGCGGATCGTCGGTTACCTGCACGTGAAGGACGCCCTGGACACCTCGCCGCGGGACCTGCCGTTCCGGCTGGGCGACATGCGGCCCATCGCGCGGGTGCGGGAGAGCACGCCGATGGACGACGTCCTCACCGCCATGCGGGGCAGCCGTACGCATCTGGCGGCCGTCCTCGGGGCCGACGGGCGGCTGGCCGGGCTGGTGACCATGGAGGACGTGCTGCAGGAGCTGTTCGGACAGCGGGCCTGAGCGCGGGGGGAGGGCGACCGACCGGCGGGTATGTGCCGCGGGATACCATCTGTGTCGCCATGCAGACTGATCCCACTCCCCCCTACAGCAGCCTCGTCGCCCTCGGCGACTCCTTCACCGAGGGCATGTCGGACCTCCTTCCCGACGGCACCTACCGGGGCTGGGCCGACCTCCTCGCCGCGCGGATGGCGGCCGAGGCTCCCGGTTTCCGGTACGCCAACCTCGCGGTGCGCGGCAAGCTGATCCAGCAGATCGTCGACGAGCAGGTCGAGGTCGCCGCCGCCATGCGGGCCGACGTCGTCACCCTGGTCGGCGGGCTCAACGACACCCTGCGGCCCAAGTGCGACATGGGGAGGGTGCGGGATCTGCTGACGGAGGCCGTGGAGCGGCTGGCGCCGCACTGCGGGCAGCTGGTGCTGATGCGCAGCCCCGGCCGCCAGGGCCCGGTCCTGGAGCGCTTCCGCCCGCGCATGGAGGCGCTGTTCGAGTGCGTCGACGAGCTCGCCGGGAAGCACGGCGCGCTGGTCGTCGACCTGTACGGGGCGCCGTCGCTCGCCGACCCCCGGCTGTGGGACGTGGACCGGCTGCACCTGACCGCGGACGGGCACCGCAGGGTCGCGGAGGCGGTCTGGCAGACGCTGGGCCACGCGCCGGAGGACCCCGAGTGGCATCTGCCCCCGGAGGCGACGCTGCCGCCGCGCTGGGTGGCCCGGCGGGTCGCGGACGCCCGGTTCGCGCGGCAGCACCTGCTGCCGTGGATCGGCCGCCGCCTCACCGGCCGCTCCTCGGGCGACGGTCTGCCGCCGAAGCGGCCCGAGCTGCTGCCGTACGAGGGCCTGTAGCGCCGCCTTGTGCTTTCCTCCAGGCCACCCGGTGGCGCCGGCCTGCAGGAATCGCCAGTAGACTCCCTGTACGTGACTGCTGCGCCCGCCAAGCCCCGTATCCCGAACGTCCTCGCCGGACGCTACGCCTCCGCCGAGCTCGCCACGCTCTGGTCCCCCGAGCAGAAGGTGAGGCTGGAGCGGCAGCTCTGGCTCGCCGTGCTGCGGGCCCAGAAGGACCTCGGGATCGAGGTGCCCGACACGGCGATCGCCGACTACGAGCGTGTCCTCGACACCGTCGACCTGGCCTCGATCGCCGAGCGCGAGAAGGTCACCCGGCACGACGTGAAGGCGCGGATCGAGGAGTTCAACGACCTCGCCGGGCACGAGCACGTGCACAAGGGGATGACCTCCCGCGACCTCACCGAGAACGTCGAGCAGCTCCAGATCCGGCTCTCGCTGGAGCTGATCCGCGACCGCACGGTCGCCGTGGCGGCACGGCTGGGCAAGCTGGCCGGCGAGTACGGCGAGCTGGTCATGGCCGGCCGCTCGCACAACGTGGCCGCGCAGGCCACCACCCTCGGCAAGCGGTTCGCCACCGCCACCGACGAACTGCTCGTCGCGCACGGCCGGGTGGAGGAGCTGCTGGGCCGCTACCCGCTGCGCGGCATCAAGGGCCCGGTCGGCACCGCGCAGGACATGCTGGACCTGCTCGGCGGCGACGCGGGCAGGCTCGCGGAGCTGGAGCGGCGGATCGCCGGGCACCTGGGCTTCTCGCAGGCGTTCACGAGCGTCGGTCAGGTCTACCCGCGCTCGCTCGACTACGAGGTCGTCACCGCGCTGGTGCAACTCGCCGCCGCGCCGTCGTCGCTGGCGAAGACGATCCGGCTGATGGCCGGGCACGAGCTGGTGACCGAGGGCTTCAAGCCGGGCCAGGTCGGCTCGTCCGCGATGCCGCACAAGATGAACACCCGCTCCTGCGAGCGCGTCAACGGCCTGATGGTGATCCTGCGCGGCTACGCCTCGATGACCGGCGAGCTGGCCGGCGACCAGTGGAACGAGGGCGACGTGTCCTGCTCGGTGGTGCGCCGGGTCGCCCTGCCGGACGCGTTCTTCGCGCTGGACGGGCTGCTGGAGACGTTCCTGACGGTGCTCGACGAGTTCGGCGCCTTCCCGGCGGTCGTGGCCCGTGAGCTGGACCGCTACCTGCCGTTCCTCGCCACCACCAAGGTGCTGATGGGCGCCGTGCGCGCGGGCGTCGGCCGGGAGGTCGCGCACGAGGCCATCAAGGAGAACGCCGTCGCCACCGCCCTCGCCATGCGGGAGCGGGGCGCCGAGCGCAACGACCTCCTCGACAAGCTCGCCGCCGACGAGCGGCTGCCGCTCGACCGCGCGGAGCTGGAGGCGCTGATGGCGGACAAGCTGTCCTTCACCGGCGCCGCGGGCGACCAGGTCGCCACCGTGGTCGGCCGCGTCGACGCACTCGTCAAGCAGCACCCGGAGGCCGCCGGGTACACCCCGGGGGCGATCCTCTGACGCGCTTCACCCAGGAGGAGCTGGAGGCCGCCCGCGACCGTCTGGTACCGGACGTGGTCGCGGACGGTCTGCGCGTGCTGTTCTGCGGCATCAACCCCGGTCTGATGACGGCCGCGACCGGTCACCACTTCGCCCGGCCCGGCAACCGCTTCTGGCCGGCGCTGCACCGCTCCGGTTTCACACCCCGGCTGCTGCTGCCGTCCGAGCAGCGGGAGCTGCTGTCGTACGGACTGGGCATCACCAACGTGGTGGCGCGGGCGACCGCGCGGGCCGACGAGCTGAGCGCCGAGGAGTACCGGGAGGGCGGGCGGCTGCTCGCCCTGAAGGTGGCCCGGCTGCGGCCGCGGTGGCTGGCCGTGCTCGGGGTCACCGCGTACCGCGCGGCGTTCGACGACCGGAAAGCGCGGGTCGGGCCGCAGGAGAGGACCATCGGCGACAGCCGCGTGTGGGTGCTGCCCAATCCGAGCGGGCTGAACGCGCACTGGACGCCGGCGACGCTGGCGGAGGAGTTCGGCCGGCTGCGGGAGGCCGCGGCCGAGCGGTGACGGCCGGTGGTCAGGGCGGGGGCGTCTTCGTGACCACCGCCAGCAGCCGGATCGCGTCGTTCGGGTCCCGGTCGGCGACCGCGACGGCGACCCAGCGGCCGGTGCCCTGCACCTCCCACACCCGGGCCGCCCCGGCACGGGCGGCGAGCCAGGCCCACGGCTCGGGTGTCTCCTCCCGCCCGGTGCGCGGGTTCCAGGGGCCGGTGTCTCCCCAGCGGGAGGCCAGCACCTCGTACACGGCGTCGTGGTCCTCCTCGAACCGGTCCACCGTGACCGCCCGCCGCGCGGGGTCCCCGTCCGGGCCGTCGTCGGTCTCCAGCACGGCGACATGGTGGCCCGGTCCCCCGAAGCCGTCGTCCGACGGGCCGTGCTCCGCCGGGAAGGGGCGGAAGCACAGCTCGTCGATGAGGGCGATGTGCCGGGCGATGTTCATCGGTCCAGTAAACCCGTCGGCACGTCCGGGCGGCGGGGCGTCGGCCGACTTCCGGTCAGGCGTCGCGGCGGCGCAGGCTCCACGCCCCGGCCACCAGCGCGGCGGCCGTCCACAGCGCGGTGACCGCCAGTCCCGGCCAGGGGTCCAGCGTTCCGTCGTGGGTCTCGTACAGGACCACCTGTCCGGCCCGGTCGGGCAGGAAGTCGGCGACGGTGCCGGCCGCGTCGCCGATCACGAAGGACACGACGAGGATGAAGGGGATCAGCAGGGACAGCGTGGCCACTCCGCTGCGCAGCAGGGTCGCGAGGCCCGCGGCGAACAGGGCCATCAGCGTGAGGTAGACGGCACAGCCCACGACGCCCCGGATCTGCTCGGCCGGGGTGAGGCCGCCTGCCGCCTCGCCGAGCCCCGCCCGTGCCACGAGGAGAGCGGCCGGGGCGGTCAGCAGGCTCACGGCCAGCGTGGGGACGGCGATCGCCGTGGCCTTCGCGGCGAACCAGCGTCCGCGCCGCGGGACCGCGGCCAGTGAGAGCCGCAGGGCGCCGTTGTGGTACTCCGCCGATACGGCCATGGCGCCGAAGGAGATGGCGGCGATCTGCCCCGGCGCGACACCGGACAGGGCCGTGAACAGCGGGTCGAACCCGGGGTCCGACGTGTCGGAGGCCCCGGCGATCGCGGAGAAGGCCGTGGTCGCGGCGAACAGCGCGAACAGGGCCCCGGGGAGAGAGCGGACGGTGCGGATCTTCAGCCACTCGGCGCGGAGCACGGGTGCGAACTGCATGGTCAGGCCTCCTGGGGCTGTGCGGCGAACTCGGTCTCGGCGGCGGTCAGGTCCAGGTAGGCCTGTTCCAGCGTGCCCTCGTCCGCGGTGAGTTCGAGGATCGGCACCCCGGCGGCGGAGACGAGGCGTCCGACGTCGTCCACGCGCGCGTCCGGCACGGTCCAGTGGCCGTCCGGGTGTTCCACGGCGTCGTGACCGTGCCCGGCGAGGACGCTCTTGAGGGCGGTGGGGTCGGAGGTGCGGACGCGGACGGCGGGGCGCACGCGCGCGTCGATGAACTCCCGCATCGGGGTGTCGGCGAGGAGCCGGCCCCGTCCGAGGACGACGAGGTGGTCGGCGAAGGAGGCGGTCTCGTTCATCAGATGGCTGGAGACCAGGACGGTCCGCCCCTCGTCCGCGAGCCGGCGCAGCAGGGTGCGGATCCACACGATGCCTTCGGGATCGAGTCCGTTGGACGGTTCGTCGAGCATGATCACCTCCGGGTCGCCGAGCAGCGCGGCGGCGATGCCCAGCCGCTGGCGCATGCCCAGGGAGTACGTCCGCACCCGGCGGCGCGCCACCGGGCCCAGACCGGTCTCCTCCAGCACCTCGTCGACCCGGCGGTCCGGGATGCGGTGGCTCGCCGCCAGGACGCGCAGATGGTCGCGCCCGGTACGGGAGCCGTGGGCGGCCTGCGCGTCGAGCAGGGCGCCGACCTGGCGCAGGGGTTCCCCGAAGGTGGCGTAGGCGCGGCCGCCGACGGTGGCGGAGCCGGACGTGGGGTGGTCGAGGCCCAGCACCAGGCGCATGGTGGTGGACTTGCCGGCGCCGTTGGGGCCGAGGAAGCCGGTGACGCGGCCGGGCAGGACGCGGAAGGTGAGGTGGTCGACGGCTCGCCGGGTGCCGTACTCCTTGGTGAGGTCCTGGACGTCGATGCTGGTCATGGCAGCAGCGTGACGGCTCGCACGGGGGCGGTGCCTCCCCCGCCGGTGGAGATCGTCTCCCCCGTGCGGGGGAGGTCCGTCGTCGGTGGCGGCTGGCACGATGACGGCATGATCCGCTTGCTGCGCCCGTTCGGCCGGACGGTGACGTACACACGATTGCTGCATCTGTTCATCGCGATCGTGTGGCCGTCGATGTGGCTGTTCGTCGAGGAGGCGTGGTGGACGTGGGCGGCGGCGGCCCTGGTGCTGCTGCCCGTCGGGCTGGTGCCGGCGATGCGCACGGTGGAGGGGTTGCAGGCCAGGCTGCTGCTGACCGGTCAGCGGCCCGACGGCGAGAGCAACGGCATCGTCGTCGCGCCGTCCGCCTCCTGGAGCGACCGGGGCAGGCTCGTCGTATGGCTTCAGGCGCGCTTGCTCATCGGCTGCGTGACGTCGATGTTCACCGTGCACCTGCTCATGGCCGTGGTGGACTTGGGGGCTGCGGCGTTCGGCGGGGACACGGCCTCCGGCGAGTTGCTCCTCCTCGAGGGACATAGCTGGTGGCACGTCCTGCTGATGCCGGTGGCGTCGGTGGCCCTGGCGGCGACCGTGGTCGCCTCGGGCCGGCTGATCACGGCGCTGGCCCACCGGCTGCTCGGCCCCTCCCCCGCCGAGCGGCTGGCCGCCATGGAGGAACGGACCGAGCAGCTCCTGGAACGCACGCGCATCGCCCGGGAACTCCACGACTCCATCGGTCACGCCCTGACGGTGGCCGTCGTGCAGGCGGGTGCCGCCCGCGCGGCCGGCGATCCCGCCTTCACCGACCGGGCTCTGGACGCCATCGAGGAGACCGGCCGGGCCGCGCTGGAGGACCTGGAGCGGGTCCTCGGCGTGCTGCGCGAGTCCGGGCGGCCGGCGGGGAGCCGGCCGACACTCACGGAGGCCGGCCGGCTGCTGGAGTCCGCGCGGGCTTCCGGAGCGAAGGTCGACGCCGAGATGACCGGGCCGCTGGACACCGTGGCCGGGCCGGTGTCCCGCGAGGGGTATCGCATCCTCCAGGAGGCGCTCACCAATGTGCTGCGGCACGCGGGTGCCGTCCCGGTGCGGGTCCGGGTGGCGGTCGACAACGGTTCGCTGGACCTGGAGGTCCGCAATCCGCTCACCGGGGCGGTGCCCGGGCCCGGCCGGGGCAGCGGTCTGCGCGGCATACGCGAACGCGCGGCTCTGCTGGGCGGGCGGGCGCACACCGGTCCCGACCGGGGTGACTGGCGGGTGCGGGTGGAGCTGCCGTTGCGCTGATCTACGCTGGCCGCATGCCGGTCACCGTTCTGCTCGTCGACGACGAACCCCTCGTACGCGCGGGTCTGCGGGCCGTGCTGGAGGCGCAGCCGGACATCGAGGTCGTCGGGGAGGCGGCCGACGGCGCGGCGGTGATCCCGCTGGTGCGGCAACTGCGGCCGGACGTGGTCGCCATGGACGTGCGCATGCCGCTGCTGGACGGGATCGAGGCCACGCGCGCGCTGCTGCGGACGGTCGGCGCGCCGCCGAAGATCCTCGTCGTGACGACGTTCGAGAACGACGAGTACGTGTACGGGGCGCTGCGCGCGGGCGCCGACGGGTTCCTGCTGAAGCGGGCGCGGCCGGCGGAGATCGTGCACGCGGTGCGGCTGGTCGCCGAGGGCGAGTCGCTGCTGTTCCCCGCCTCGGTGCGCCGGCTCGCGGCCGAGTACGCCGACGGTGACGGCAACCGCGCGGCGCGCGACGTGCTGGAGCGGGCGCGGCTGACCGACCGCGAGGGGGAGGTGCTGCGGCTGATGGCGCGGGGCCTGACGAACGCGGAGATCGCCGCGCGGCTGGTGGTGGGGACGGAGACCGTGAAGTCCCATGTGAGCGCCGTGCTGGCGAAGCTGGGGGCGCGGGACCGGACCCAGGCGGTGATCGCGGCCTACGAGTCGGGCTTCGTGGCGCCGGGCTGAACCCGCGTCCGAAGGGGTGGCCGTGCCCGGAGGTCGCCGGGGTCGGCGGCGCCGAGTACGATCCGCCCAACATGCGCACGAGCTGGGAGGACGGACGGTGGGTCGGCTGACCGGCGGGGACCCCTCGCTGCTGCGAAGGATCAACTCCGCGGTGGTGCTGCACGCGTTGCGGGCGACGGACTGCGCGACGCTGACCGAGGTGACCCGGGTGACGGGGCTGTCCCGGCCGACCGTCGAGGGCGTCGTGGAGGGGCTCATCGAGGCGGGTCTCGTCGTGGAGACGGCGGCCGAGGAGGGGGCCGCGCGGCGGCAGGGGCGGCCGGCGCGGCGGTTCCGGTTCCGGGCGGAGGCCGGGCATCTGCTCGGCCTGGAGATCGGCGTGCACCGGGTGGCCGCGCTGCTGGCCGATCTGGACGGCAAGGTGATCGGCGCGCAGGCGCGGGACGTCGACGAGACGGTCGACGCCGACGAGCGGCTGGAGCGGATCAGCACGGCCGTCGCGGAGCTGCTGCGGCGGGCCGGTGTCCCGCGCGGCTCGCTGCGGGCCGTGGGCGTGGGCACGCC
>NZ_NCTE01000450.1 GCF_002114215.1 Streptomyces sp. 13-12-16
TGCGGCGAAGGGCGACGAACTGCACGGCGGAGGCGAGGACGATGAGGGCGAAGAAGACGTAGGCGATGGCGGAGGCGTAGCCGAGGCGGTAGCCGGTGAAGCCCATGTCGTAGAGGTACTCGACGACGGGACGGGTGGAGCCGTCGGGCCCGCCCTTGGTGAGCAGGTACACCTGGTCGAAGACCTTCAGCGAGGCGAGGATCTGCAGCACCGTGACCACGCCGATGACGCGCCGCAGTTGCGGGAGCGTCACGTGCCACAGCCGCCGCCAGGCGCCGGCGCCGTCCAGGGCCGCCGCCTCGTACAGGTGGTCGGGCACGGCTTGCAGCGCGGCCAGGAACAGCAGGAAGTTGAAGCCGACGGTCCACCACAGGGTGGCGATCACGATGGCGTACAGGGCGACGGACTCGTCGCTCAGCCAGGCGTAGCCGTCCAGCCCGACCGCCCGCAGCAGGTGGTTGTAGAGGCCGAGGTCCGGCTGGTAGAGCCAGCCCCACAGCAGGCCGATCACACCGACCGGCAACAGGTACGGGGCGAAGAACGCGAGCCGCCACACCCACTGTCCGGGCAGTCCGGTGTACACCAGCAGGGCCATGCCGAGGGCGACGACCACCAGGGGCGCGGTGGAGACGAGGGTGAACCACACGGTGTGCCACATCGTGCGCCACATCTCGGCGTCGCCGAGGGCCTCCGCGTAGTTGTCCAGTCCGATGAAGGACGGGTCCCGGGCGGCGAGCGAGGTGTCGGTGAGGCTCATCCAGACGCCCTGCACCAGCGGCCAGAGCATGAAGAGGACGAACAGGACGAGGAACGGCAGGGCGAAGAGGAGTCCCGGGGAGAAGGCGCGGCGCGGTGTCGCGCCGGGTCCTCGGGCGGGGCGGGCGGCCTTCGGACGGCCGCGGGAAGCGAGTTCGGTGGACATCTGCTGCCTCCTTCGCGGCGGCTCAGGCCGGGCTGGGCTTGGAGAGGGCGGTGTTGATCCGCTGGACCATGGCGCGGGCGGCCCGGTCGGGCGCCAGGCCGTCGAGCATGGACTGCTGGAGCACCTGTGACATGGAGTTCTGGAAGTCGGATCCGGCTCCGGCGAACCAGACGGCGGGGTCGAGCACCACGTGGTCGGCCGCCGCCGCGTACCGTGCCTGCGGCTCCAGTCGTGCGTAGGCCCCGGTACGGGTCACCGGCCGGTACGCCGGGATGTGACCGGCCTTCGCCCAGGTCTGGCCGGCCTTGAGGATCGCGGCCACCGCCTGGTGGGTGCGCCTGCGGTGTGCCTCGTCGGGGCCGGGGCGGCGCGGCAGTACGAAGGAGTGGGAGTCGGCGTAGACCGCGGGGGTGCCGAACACCGTGGGGAAGGGCGCCGCCCCGATCTTCGGGTCGGCTGCCCGGAAGGTGCCGAGCTCCCATTCACCGGAGAGGATCATGGCGCTCCGGCTGTTGGTGAAGTCGGCGAGGGCCGCCGGGTAGTCGAGGCGGCGCGGGTTGGCGCGGCCGTCGACCAGTTTCTGCATGAAGGCGATGACCTCGGTCATCGCGTCGACGTCCGCCGTGACGGTGCCGCCGACGGGCAGGTCGAAGTCGTTCCCGGTCTGCCGGTAGAGCCCGTAGAACAGCCGCCAGCCCTGCGCCGTGTCGTTGACGTAGCCGAAGGCGATCCCCTGCCTGCCGGACGCCTTGGCCAGTTCCCGGCCGGCTTCGAGGAACCGCTCGGGGGTGGAGAAGGCGTCCTGGTCGAGGCTTCCGTCGCCGGTCAGCAGCCCGGCCTCGCGGACGGGGTCCGGGTGGTAGAAGACGATGAACGGGTGGGTGTCCAGCGGTATGGCGAACGTCCGGCCCCGGTACTGGGTGCGGCTCCACACGGCGTCGGCGAAGTCCTTCTCGCGGACGCCGAACTCGGCCAGCAGGTCGGTGTCCCAGGGGTCGAGCAGTCCCAGGGGGGCGTAACCCGCCAGGCGCGACATGTGGGAGACGGCGACGTCCGGGCCGCGCCCGCCGGCCGAGGCCATGGCGAGCTTGGTGTAGTAGGGCGTGCCCCATTCCAGCACGGTCCGCTCGACGCGGGTGCCGGGCATGTCGGACCCCGCCGTGTCGATCAGTTCGTCGAGCAGGGCGCCGTCGGCGCCGCTGAACAGGTCCCACATGCGCACGGTGCGCGGGTCCGACGAGGCCGCGGCGGAACCGCAGCCGGTGAGGGCTCCGCCGCCGAGGAGTGCGGCGGCGGAGGCCAGCGAGACGCGGAACAGGCCGCGTCGGGACGGCGCGGCGCGGTTTCCTCGCGGCCCGGCGGAGGCGGCCCGTGGGCCAGGCAGGTCGACCATGGCACTACCTTTCTCTACATCGTTGTACATCGCCGCCGGACGCTGCGGACGACATGCCGTGGGAGGGGCCCCGGTTCCGGTCGTCCGCCGGGCCGGGTGCGGTGCCGTCAGCCGGCGGATTCGCAGGCGGCCGCGCGCTGCTGGACGCGGCGCAGCACGGCGGTGTCGAACTTCTCGGCGCGGTCGAAGCCGTAGACGCCGTTGCGCTCCTGGAAGACGTCGGTGAGCTGCGTGTAGCAGTAGCCGAACATGTCCGGGTCGTCGAGCAGGACGTCCACCAGCCCGGTGAAACGGGCCAGGAACTCCTCGGTGCTGCGCGGCCGTTCGCCGTACCCCCAGGACGTCCCCCGCTCGTCGCCGGCGGCGGTCGCGGCCACGGCCGCGTCCCACCAGATGCCGCCGAACTCGCTGCAGAAGTAGGGCTGTCCGCGGTAGGGGACGGACCAGTCACGGCCGTCGGGGCCGGTGTTGACGTACGGGCGGTCCTCGGCGAGTCCGGCCATGGTCTCGGCGAAGGCCCGCGGGTCCTGCTCGTAGCAGTGCGAGTCGTAGACGTCGGTCTCCGCCACGCGGTGGGCGTAGCCGGAGGCGTCGATCACCGGGCGGCTGGGGTCGGCCTGCTTGGTGGCCAGGAACATCGCCCGCGTCACGTCGTCGAGCCCGGTGATCCGGTCGTGCAGGTTCTGGTAGGTCTCGTTCAGCGGGCACCAGCCGATGACCGACGGGTGGGAGTGGTCGCGTTCCAGGGCTTCCAGCCACTGGGCGACGTAACTGGCGTCGGGGCGCTGGTTGTCGTCGCGCACGCCGGTCTCGCAGCCCCAGTCGCCGAACTCGCCCCACACCAGGTAGCCGAGGCGGTCGGCGTGGTAGAGGTAGCGCTCCTCGAACACCTTCTGGTGCAGCCGGGCCCCGTTGAAGCCCGCCCGCAGCCCGAGTTCGATGTCGCGTACGAGGGCGGCGTCGGTGGGGGCGGTCATCAGGCCGTCCGGGTAGTAGCCCTGGTCGAGCACCAGCCGCTGGAACACCGGCTCGCCGTTGATCAGGACCCGCTTGCCGTGGAGGGCGACCGAGCGCAGTCCGGCGTACGACGTCGCCTCGTCGACGATTCCGCCGGCCGCGTCGACGAGCTGGAAGCGCAGGTCGTACAGGTGCGGGTCGGCCGGCGACCAGGTGCGCAACCGGTCCTCGGGCACGGTCAGCACCAGCCGGGGGCACAGGTCGAGGTCGGCGCGGGCGGAGGCGGACACGACCTCGCCGTGCTCGTCCGTGAGGACCGCCCGCACCCGGTGGCCCGGCAGGTTGCCGGTGACCGGGAGGTCGATGTGGAAGGAGCCCGAGCCCAGGTGGGGGGTGATCCGCGGGCGCTTGAGGCGGGCCGTGGCCGGCACCGGTTCGAGCCACACGGTCTGCCAGATCCCGGTGGTCCGGGTGTAGTGGCAGTGGGTGTTGGCGTACCAGGTGGCCTGCTTGCCGCGGGCCTGCGGGCCGTGCCGGGTGTCGCGGGCGCGGACCACGATCACGGCCTCCTCACCGGGCGCGGCCACCCCGCGCAGTTCCGCGGTGAAGGGGGTGAAGCCGCCGCGGTGGCGGGCCACCTCGGTGCCGTTGACCCAGACGGTGGCGTCGTGGTCCACCGCCCCGAAGTGCAGCAGTACGTCGTTGCCGGACCACTCGGCCGGGACGGTCACCGTGCGCCGGTACCAGACGGCCTCCATGAAGTCCGTGTCGCCGATTCCCGACAGTTCGGACTCGGGGCAGAAGGGCACGAGGATCTCGCCCGTGAGGTCACGGTCGCGCAGTCCGCGCTCCAGTCCGCTGTCCCCGCGGTCCGTCTCGAACTGCCAGCGGCCGTTGAGGTTCAGCCAGGCCTCGCGGACGAACTGGGGCCGGGGGTGCTCCGGACGCGGGACGTCCGGGGGCAGGGGCGTGCTCATGCTGCTCCTCATCAGTGCAGGTGCGCTGGGTACGGGGTCATGCGACCATACGATTACATCGATGTAAATGGCGGCGGCGGAAAGTTTTCGATGGAACGATTCACACCGCCCGCGGCCCGGTCCGGCGAAGCTGCCGTTACGATCCCGACAGGCAGCGGGAGGGACGAGAAGGGGAGCATGGGCAGGCCCAGGATCAAGGACGTCGCGGAGTACGCCGGCGTCTCGGCGAAGACCGTGTCGAACGTCCTCAACGACTACGAGCACGTCTCCGAGCGGACCCGGACCGCGGTGCGGGAGGCCATCGACGCGCTCGGCTACCGGGTCAACATCGCCGGACGGCAGCTCCGCCGGGGCCGCACGGGCATGGTCGCGCTGGCCGTGCCGGACCTGGACGTCGCCTATTTCGCCGAGCTGGCCCGGCACGTCATGGCGGAGACCGAACGCCGGGGCAGCACCACGCTGCTGGTCGAGACCGGCGGACGGCACGAGAAGGAACTGGCCGCGGTGCGCGGGTTCGACGCCCAGTTCACCGACGGCGTCATCCTCTCGCCGCTCGCCCTGCAACCCCGCGACCTGGCCGACCGTGACACCCGGCTGCCGCTGGTGCTGCTGGGCGAGTGCAACCTGCCCGGCAGCGCCGACCATGTCGCGATCGACAACGTGACGGCGGCGCGCGAGGCGACCGAGCACCTGCTGTCGCGGGGGCGCCGGCACATCGCGGTGATCGGCGGCGATCTGCACGGGTCGCGGAACACCAGCCGGCTGCGCACGGTCGGCCACCAGGAGGCCCTGGCCGCGGCCGGGATGGCGCTGCCGGACGAACTGGTCCATCCCGTGCCCGCGTTCCGCTGGGCCGACGGGGCAGCCGCCGCCCGCGCCCTCATGCGGCTGCCGGAGCCGCCGGACGCGATGCTCTGCCTCAACGACCACCTGGCGCTGGGCGCGATACGGGCCCTGCACGAGGACGGCTGGTCGGTACCGAAGGACCTCGACGTGGTCGGGTTCGACGACATCGAGGCCACCCGGTTCAGCATCCCCACCGTCACCACCGTCGCCCCGGACAAGCGGGGCATCGCGCGGCGGGCGGTGGAGCTGCTGCTGGACCGTATCGACGCGGACGGACCTGGTGGACCGGCGGTCGACGAGACGGCGGGGCACCGGCTGATCGTGCGGGAGAGTTCGGGAGGGTGAGGGGGCCGGTCCGGGCTGCTCCGGTCCGGGCCGGTCTGGTCCGAACCCGTCCGCCCGTGGGCGCGGGGCCGCTCCGGTGGACGGACGCCGTCGGCGAATCCGGCGGCAGGACGTCGACGGGAGCGAACCTCCCACCGGAACGGCCCGCCGACGGCATGTCCCCGGGAGTCCACTCCCGGCGTGACCCCGGCGCTCGCGTCCGGGAGGGGCCCGGCGGATCCTCCGACGGCGTCCGGTGGACGGCGCGGGTCCTCCGGGACGACACTTCCGGTGACGACCCCGGCGCCGGCGCCCGGGAGCCGTCCGGTCCGGTGAGGCCCGCGGGGCCGTTCCCGACACGTCCCCGTTCACGCCTTGTCAGTGTCACGAGACGGCATGTATAACGTTGTAAAACTTGAGCCCAGCGGCTCGGCGCACGGCTCATGGTGACGGCACGCATCCGCACCGACCAACCGAGTCGGGCCGCTCACGAAGGGATTGCCGTGCGGGTCAGCCTCAAGGACGTCGCCGCGCACGCGGGGGTCTCCATCAAGACCGTCTCCAACGTGGTGAACAACTACCAGCACGTCACCCCGGCCATGCGCGAGCGTGTCCAGCGGTCCATCGACGCGCTCGGTTACCGGCCCAACCTCGCCGCCAGGCATCTGAGGAAGGGGCGTACGGGCATCATCGCGCTCGCCCTGCCCGAACTCGGGAACCCCTACTTCGCCGAACTGGCCGCCTCCGTCATCGACGCCGCGTCCGAGCACGACTACATCGTGCTGCTCGACCACACCGGGGGCATGCGCGAGCAGGAGCTGCTGGTGAGCCAGGGCTTCCGGGCCCGGGTCATCGACGGACTCATCCTCAGCCCCATCGAGCTGGAGACCGAGGACCTGCGCGACCGCGCCCAGGACGTGCCGCTGGTGCTGCTCGGAGAGCGGGACTACGACCTGCCGTACGACCACATCGCCATCGACAACGTGGCCGCGGCCCGCGCCGCCGTCCGGCACCTGATCGGTCTGGGGCGCCGGGAGGTGGCGTTCATCGGGGCCCGGCGCGGACGCAGCGAGCCCGCGCAACTGCGCGTGCGGGGCTGGCGCGAGGAACTGACCGCCGCGGGGCTGTCGGCCGACGAGGGGCTCGTCGCCGCCACCGACGGCTGGGGACACGCCGACGGGGCACTGGCCATGAACCACATCCTCGACAGCGGACGGCGGCCCGACGCGGTGTTCGCCTACAACGACCCGATGGCGATCGGGGCGATGCGGGTGCTGCACGAACGAGGGCTGCGGGTACCGGAGGACATCGCCGTCGTCGGCTTCGACGACGTGATCGAGGGACGCTTCGGGGCGGTGACGCTCACGTCCGTGTCGCCGGACAAGGCCGCCATCGGCCGGCTGGCGGTGGAGTCGGTACTCGCCCGCCTCAACGACCGGGCGCCGGAGCCGCGCCGGATCTGGGCGGATTATCAACTCGCGGAACGAGAAAGCACGTTGGGGCGGCCTGCGACTGGGAAGGCGGCGGACGTCTGACGCGCCGGGCGGCCTCCGCGGCTTCGGAACGAACCTGCGCCGGGGGCGTGCCACCGCGTCCGCCTGCGCGTCGGCGGCACTCGCGACACGCCTGCGGCAGTGCCGTCGGGGTGGCCGACACCCTGAAACCCTCGAACGGGGCACGCCCTGACACGCCGAAGTCCTTGAGCAGGGACGCACCTTGACAGGCCGAGGCCCCTGAGCAGGGAAGCGCCCTGCCACGCCGAAGCCCCTGAGCAGGGAAGCGCCCTGCCCCTGACACGCCGACCGCCGGGCGGGAACACCGCGGCGACACTCGCGGAGGCGGGGCCGGCCCACGCTTGAACGCCCCTACGGCGCCGCCGCACGCCGGACCGGCCGGGCCGGGGCGAGTGAGCGCGCGGGCACGGGACACGCCCGCGGAG
>NZ_NCTE01000451.1 GCF_002114215.1 Streptomyces sp. 13-12-16
GCATGACGCGCGAAAAGGCGGAAAAGAGCGACCAGGGCCCGCCCCTGGACGAACGGATCACCGGCGCCCTCGTCGGAGCGGCCGTCGGTGACGCCCTCGGCGGGCCGGTCGAAGGGTACTCCCCCGAGCAGATCGTCGAGCGCCACGGCGGGCGCGTACACGGCGTCGTCGGCCCGTGGAACGGCGACGCGTGGCGCACCGCCCGCCCCATCGCGCCGTACCACAAGGGCGACGGCCACGTCACCGACGACACCCTGATGACGCACGCGCTGATCCGGGTGTACGCGACGGTCCGCGACCACCTGGACGCCTACGCCGTCGCCGATCACCTGGTCCCGGACCTGATGACGAACCCGCGCTGGATCCCGGAGCTGGAGGCGGAGGCGCTCCCGCTGCAGCGGATCTTCCTCGCCGAGAAGTGGCTCGTGGCCCGCCTGCACTACGGCCACGTCGACCCTCGTGAGGCCGGCACCGGCAACATCGTCAACTGCGGTGCCGCGATGTACATGGCCCCGGTCGGCCTGGTCAACGCCGCCCATCCGGCCGCCGCCTACGCCGAGGCGCTGGATGTCGCGGGCGCGCACCAGTCGTCGTACGGCAGGGAGGCGGCCGGTGTCTTCGCGGCGGCCGTGGCGGCGGCGTGCGCGCCGGGTGCGACGGCGGACTCGGTGGTCGCCGCGTGCCTGTCGTCCGCGAAGGACGGCACGCGGACGGCGATCGAGAAGGTCTGCGAAGTCGCCTCGCGGCACACGGACTTCGAGTCGGCGCTGGGTCCGCTGCGGGAGGCGGTGGCGCCGTACGACACGGTCGGCCCCGACTACCGCTCCCCCTCCCTGGGCGCCCGCCGCCCGTCCCGGCTGCACGCCGTCGAGGAGCTCCCGGTGGCACTGGGCATGCTGGTGGTGGCCGGCGGCGACTTCCACCACGCGGTCCTCGGCGCGGTGAACTACGGCCGCGACTGCGACTCCATCGCCACGATGGCCGGCGCGGTGGCCGGCGCGCTCGGCTCACCGGTACCCGAGGACTGGGCCAAGACGGTGGCGGAGGCCAGCCGCCTCGACCTGTGGGAACCGGCGGCCACCCTCACCGCCGTGACGCGCGAGATCTTCGTACGCGACGTGCGGCGCCGCCGCGCCCACGAGCGGGCGTTCGCGGACCTGGGAGGCCCCGGATGCTCCGACTGACCTGGGTCCAACCGGAGGACCTGATCGGCCACGAACTGCGCCAGGCGTCCCAGGACGGCCGCGCACCCTCCGCCGTCGCCGCCCGCTGGCACGCGGCGGGCGGCCCCGAAGCCCCGGTCCACGCGGGCGCGTCCCCGGAACCGGCCTCCCCCTACCTCCGCCTCCTGGCCACCGACCTCCTCGACGAGCTCGCCGACCTCCCCAGCACCCTGACCGACGACGAACCGACCGACCTGCCTCGAATCAAGTCCCTGTGCCCCGACTGGCCACGCACTGCGGACGGTCGCCCCGCCCCCCGCGGGCAGTCGTGCCTCCCCCGGTGCCCGGAGGGCCCGGGAGGTGCCCCCACGGGCGATGGGGGGCCACCCGCTCGAGCGAGGCCGGGAGCGGGGGAGGGCGGGCACGACGGCACCCCGCGAGCGCCGGGCCGCGCGACCACCCCCCGGTCAGCGCACCCCGCCGCCCTGGAAGCCGCCTGGCTCGGCAGAGCAGTCGGCTGCCTCCTGGGCAAACCGGTGGAGAAACTCCCCCTCACCGCCATCCGCCAACTGGCCCGGGCAACCGGCAACTGGCCCCTCACCACCTACTTCACCGCCCGCGGCGTCCCCGAGGACCTCCTCACCGGACACCCCTGGAACCGCCGTTCCGCGACGACCTCCCTCGCCGAGAACATCGACGGCATGCCCGAGGACGACGACCTCAACTACCCCCTCCTGAACCTCCTCGTCCTGCAACGCCACACCCGCGCCTTCACCCCCACCGACGTGGCCCGCGTCTGGCTGGACGAACTCCCCGCCGGCCGCACCTTCACCGCCGAACGCGTCGCCTACCGCAACCTCCTCAGCGGCCTGGAACCCCCACTGACCGCCCGCCACCACAACCCCTTCCGCGAGTGGATCGGCGCCCTGATCCGCGCCGACGTGCACGGCTGGACCAATCCCGGCGACCCGGCCGCCGCCGCCGAGCAGGCCCACCGCGACGCCACCCTCACCCACACCGCCAACGGCGTCTACGCGGCGATGTTCACGGCGGCCGTCATCGCCACCGCCGGCACCGGCGACCACGACGTCCACGCCTGTCTGCGCACCGGCCTCACCGTCGTCCCGCCCCGCTCCCGCCTCGCCCGAGCCGTCCGCCGGGCCGTTCGGCTCGCGCACGAGCACACCGACTTCGACACCGTCGTCGACGTCCTGCACGACACCTACGCCGCCACCCACCACTGGGTGCACGCCGTCCCCAACACCGCCCTGATCGCCGCCGCCCTCACCCACGCCGACGGCGACTTCACCGGCTCCGTCTGCCGCGCGGTGTCCGGCGGCTGGGACACCGACTCCAACGGCGCGACGGCCGGCAGCATCGCCGCCCTCCTCGCCGGTTCGCCCCGTGCCCTCCCCGAACGCTGGACGGCCCCGCTGAAGAACCGCCTGGCCACCTCCGTCGGCGACTTCCACGGCACCGGCTTCGACACCCTGGCCCGTCTGACCCACCTGGAGGCCACCCGCTCATGAGGCCGTACGACGATCCCACCCCCTCCCCCACCGGCCCCCCGCTGACCGGGCTGCGCGTCCTGGACCTCGCCACCCTCTTCGCCGGCCCGCTCGCCGCGACCCTGCTCGGCGACTTCGGCGCGGAGGTCGTCAAGGTCGAGCACCCGAGGAAACCGGACCCCTCCCGCGGCCACGGCCCGTCGAAGGACGGCATCGGCCTGTGGTGGAAGATGCTCGGCCGCAACAAGCGCACCATCACCCTCGACCTGTCCACGCCCGGCGGACAGGCCACCCTCCTGCGCCTCGCCGGGACCGCCGACGTGGTCATCGAGAACTTCCGCCCCGGCACCCTGGAGAAGTGGGACCTGGGCTGGCCCGAGCTGTCCGCCGTCAACCCCCGGCTGGTCCTGGTCCGGGTCACCGGTTTCGGCCAGTTCGGCCCGTACGCCCACCGCCCCGGCTTCGGCACCCTCGCCGAGGCGATGAGCGGCTTCGCCTCGATCACCGGCGAACCGGACGCGCCGCCCACCCTCCCCCCGTTCGGCCTGGCGGACTCCATCGCGGGCCTGACCACGGCGTACGCCGTCATGACCGCGCTCGCCGGCCGGGACCGCACGGGAGAGGGCCAGGTCGTCGACATGGCGCTGATCGAGCCGATCCTGACCGCGCTGGGCCCCCAGCCCACCTGGTACGACCAGCTCGGCCACGTCCAGCCCCGCAGCGGCAACCGCTCCCAGAACAACGCCCCGCGCGGCACCTACCTCACCGCCGACGGCACCTGGGTCGCCGTCTCCACCTCGGCCCAGTCGATCGCCGAGCGCGTGATGGTGCTGGTGGGCCGTCCCGACCTGATCGAGGAGCCCTGGTTCGCCACCGGCGAGGACCGGGCCCGGCACGCGGACGTGCTGGACGAGGCGGTAGGCGGCTGGATCGCCCGGCACACCCGCACCGACGTGCTGGCCGCCTTCGAGAAGGCGGAGGCGGCGGTCGCCCCCGTCCAGGACGTACGGGACGTCATGGCGGACCCTCAGTACCAGGCACTGAACACGATCACCACGGTCGACGATCCGGAGCTGGGCCCGCTGCGCATGCAGAACGTCCTCTTCCGGCTCTCCGGCACCCCGGGCGCGATCCGCTGGGCGGGCCGCCCGCACGGCGCGGACACCGAGGAGGTCCTGACCGAGCTGGGCCTCACACCCGACGACCTCGCGGAGCTCCGCGCGGAGGGCGCCCTGTGACGGGCTTCCCGCTGACCTGGCTGTACGCCCCCGGCGACCGTCCTCCCGTGGTGGCGAAGGCGCTCACCTCCGGCGCCGACGTGGTGGTGGTCGACCTGGAGGACGCGGTCGCCCCCGACCGCAAGGCCTATGCCCGCTCCGCCACCGCCGAGCTGCTGCGCGAGCCCCAGCCGGTCCCGGTCCACGTCCGTGTCAACGCCCTGTCCGGCCCCTGGGCCCGCGCCGACCTCGCGGCCATCGCGCACGCCCCCGGCCTGTCCGGCCTGCGCCTCCCCAAGGTGTCGTCCCCGTCCGACGTCGTACGCGTCGCCCGGCGCGCCGTGTCCGCCCACGGCGGCCCACTGCCCCTGTACGCCCTCCTGGAGACGGCCCTCGGCATCGAACGCGCCCATGCCGTGGCCACCGCCCACCCGTCCCTGCGCGGTATCGCCATCGGAGAGGCGGACCTACGGACCGACCTGGGCGTACGCGACGACGCGGGCCTCGACTGGTCCCGCTCCCGGGTGGTCGTCGCCGCGCGTGCGGCGGGCCTCGCCCCACCCACCCAGTCCGTCCACCCCGACATCCGCGACCTGAACGGCCTGGCCGCCTCCTGCGCCCACGGCCGCGCCCTGGGCTTCCTGGGCCGCGCCGCCATCCACCCCCGCCAGCTGCCGGTCATCGAGCGCGCCTACCTCCCCACGGAGGAGGAGATCGAACAGGCGGAGACCATCCTCAAGGCAGCGGCCTCCGAGCAGGGCGCCCAGGCCCTCCCCAACGGCACCTTCATCGACACAGCGGTGGTGAAAGCAGCCCAAAGAACCCTCTCCCTGGCCACCAGACCCTGACCCGCTCCCCCGCAACCCACGAGCCATCGCACCACTGGGACGGCAATCCGCGGACGGTCGCGCCGCCACCCCCGCCCTCCGCGGACAGTTGCGCCGCCCCCACCCTCCGCGGGCGATCGTGCCGCAGGGCGGCACGGGTGGGCGCGACGGCGCCCCGCAAGCGCCGGGCCGCGCAACCCACCCCCGCCCCGCACAAACCGAGGGCGCCCGGAAAACCCCGGACGCCCTCGGTGTCGTACAGCAGACCGTCAGCTCTTCTTCGCCGACCCGGCCCCGTCCTTGGAGTGCTCGGCCTCGGCCTCGGAGGACTCCTCCTTCTCGGAAGGAGCACCCTCCTCGCCCTTCTCCACGGCCTCGGCCTCATCATCAGAGGCGGCCTCACCGCCGGAGGCCCCCGGCTCCACCACGTCCTCCCGCCCCGGCCGCTTCCGCGCCGACAGCACGATGTACAGCACCGCCAGCAGGAACACCAGGACCGCCGTCCAGTTGTTCAGCCGCAGCCCGAGAATGTGATGCGCCTCGTCGACCCGCATGTACTCGATCCAGAACCGCCCCGCGCAGTACGCGGCGACGTACAGCGCGAACGCCCGCCCGTGCCCGAGCTTGAACCGCCGGTCCGCCCAGATCACCAGCAGCGCCACACCGACGCACCACAGCGACTCGTACAGGAACGTCGGGTGGTACGTCCCCGCGACCCGGCCGTCGGAGGAGGACGTGATCTCCACCGCCCACGGCAGATCCGTGGCCCGCCCGTACAGCTCCTGGTTGAACCAGTTGCCCCAGCGTCCGATCGCCTGGGCGAAGGCGATGCCCGGCGCGATGGCGTCGGCGTAGGCGGGCAGCGGGATGCCACGGCGCCGGCAGCCGATCCACGCGCCCAGCGCGCCGAACGCGATCGCGCCCCAGATGCCGAGGCCGCCCTCCCAGATCTTGAAGGCGTCCACCCAGTCACGGCCCTCGCTGAAGTACAGCTGGTAGTCCGTGATCACGTGGTAGAGCCGGCCGCCGATCAGGCCGAAGGGGACGGCCCAGACAGCGATGTCGGCCACCGTGCCGGCCCGCCCGCCTCGGGCGATCCAGCGCTTGTTGCCGAGCCAGACGGCAACGAAGACGCCGATGATGATGCAGAACGCGTAGCCGCGCAGCGGAACGGGGCCGAGGTACAGCACCCCGCTCGACGGGCTGGGAATGTAGGCAAGTTCCATGGCAGGGTCGACGCTACCGTGCCGGACCGGCCGCACGGCAGGCAGCCCGGCTACGGCTCCATAACAGGACCGTCGGATCGTCGGTCCGGGGCGTCACTGTCCCTTGTTGGCCTCCTCGACCATCTGCTTGAACTTCTCGGGGGTCATCGAGCGGTCCTGGTTGATGTTCCTGCCCTCGTACATCACCGTCGGCGTGCCGCTGAAGCCGCCCTTCCGGAACGCCTCGTGGGACTTGGCGACCCAGCTGTTGTGCGTGCCGTCCTCGACGCAGGCGCGGAAGGCGGGGGTGTCGAGTCCGTCGACCTTCCCGGCCAGCTCGATCAGCTTGCCGTCGTCGGCGAAGGCGTCGTCGCTCTCCGGCGGCTGGTTCTCGAACAGCACGTCGTGGTACGCGGCGAACTTCCCGGCGTCCTGGGCGCAGGCGGCGGCGTTGGCCGCGTTGCGGGAGCCGGTGCCGCCCAGGCCGCTGTCGATCAGTGTGACCAGGTGGTACTCCACCTTCAGCCGGCCGGATTCGGTCAGCTCGTGGATGGTGGGGCTGTAGTTCTGCTCGAAGACCTTGCAGGCCGGGCAGCGGAAGTCCTCCCACACGGTGAGGGTGGCCTTGGCGCTCTCCTTGCCGACCGGGATGGCGAGGCCGTCCTTGCCCAGGGCCCCGGAGGGCGCGACGACGGGGCCGGACGCCTCGCTCTCGTCGTCCCCGCCCGAATTGGCGGCGATGACACCGATCACCGCCGCGAGCCCCAGGACACAGAGCACGCTCGCGCCCACGATCAGGCCACGGCGTCGCTTCTCCGCCTTCTTCTGCTTCTCGCGCTCGTCCGCCATCCGCTCCCGGGCGGTGCGCTTTCCCTCACGGTTCTTCTCGCTCACACCCGCAGAACGAACCGGGGAGGCGCACAGCGCCTCCCCGGTCCCAGGACCACCCGTACGAGGGATCCGTACGACTGTCTGCGGATGCCCCGGCCGGTTACGCCTGTCGGCGTACGCCCTTGGCCAGGTCACCGGCGAGCGCGCGGACGGCCTCGACGCCGGCGGCGGCGTCGGGGGCGTCCAGCATCCGCTTGACGAAGGCCGAGCCGACGATCACGCCGTCGGCGAAGCGGGCGACCTCGGCGGCCTGGGCGGGGTTGGAGACGCCGAGCCCGACGCAGACCGGGATGCCGGTGGTCGCACGGGTACGCCGCACCAGGTCCTCGGCCTGCGCGCCGACCGACTCACGGGTGCCGGTGACGCCCATGAGGGAGGCGGCGTAGACGAAGCCGCTGCCGACCGCGGTGATCTCGGCGAGCCGCTCGTCCTTGCTGCTGGGCGCGACCACGAAGACCGTGGCGAGCCCGTGCTTCTCCGCGTGCTCCCTCCACAGCGCCGACTCCTGGACCGGCAGGTCGGGCAGGATGCACCCGGCGCCGCCCGCCTCGGCCAGCTCGGCGGTGAACCGCTCCACGCCGTAGCGGTCGATGGGGTTCCAGTAGGTCATGACGAGGATCGGCTTGCCGGTGGCCGCGTGGGCCTCGCGGACCGTGCGCATCACGTCGGCGATCTTCACGCCGCCGCGCAGGGCGATGTCGTCGGCGGTCTGGATGACCGGGCCGTCGAGGACCGGGTCGCTGTGCGGCAGGCCCACCTCCACGACGTCGGCGCCGCCGTCCAGGGCGGCCTTGACGGCCTCGATGCCGCCGTCCACGGTGGGGAACCCGGCCGGGAGGTAGGCGATGAGGGCGGAGCGGCCCTCGGCCTTCGCCGCGGCGAGGGTGTCGTTCAGCAGCCGTACGTTCCCGCTCACTTGGCGTCCCCCTCGATCTCGGCGGTGCCGGCCTCGTCGGCGGCGACCTCGGCGTCGGTGTCGTACAGCCCGAAGTAGCGGGCGGCGGTGTCCATGTCCTTGTCGCCGCGCCCGGACAGGTTGACGACGATCAGCGCGTCCTTGCCCAGCTCCTTGCCGACCTCCAGGGCGCCGGCGAGGGCGTGGGCGCTCTCGATGGCCGGGATGATGCCCTCGGTGCGCGACAGCAGGCGCAGGGCCTGCATGGCGGCGTCGTCGGTCACCGCGCGGTACTCGCCGCGGCCGCTGTCCTTGAGGTAGGAGTGCTCGGGTCCGATGCCCGGGTAGTCCAGGCCGGCCGAGATCGAGTACGGCTCGGTGATCTGGCCCTCGTCGTCCTGGAGGACGTACGACCGGGAGCCGTGCAGGATGCCGGGCTCGCCCGCGGTGAGGGTGGCCGCGTGCTCGCCGCTCTCGATGCCGTGTCCGGCGGGCTCGCAGCCGATCAGGCGGACGCTCTCGTCGGGGATGAAGGCGTGGAACAGGCCGATGGCGTTGGAGCCGCCGCCGACGCAGGCGATCGCGGCGTCGGGCAGGCGCCCGGCGCGCTCCAGGAGCTGGCGGCGGGCCTCGACGCCGATGACGCGGTGGAAGTCGCGCACCATCGCCGGGAAGGGGTGCGGTCCCGCGACGGTGCCGAAGAGGTAGTGGGTGCGGTCGACGTTGGCGACCCAGTCGCGGAACGCCTCGTTGATGGCGTCCTTCAGGGTGCGGCTGCCGGACTTCACGGCGATGACCTCGGCGCCGAGCATGCGCATCCGGGCCACGTTGAGGGCCTGGCGCTGCGTGTCGATCTCGCCCATGTAGATGGTGCACTCGAGGCCGAAGAGGGCGCAGGCGGTGGCGGTGGCCACGCCGTGCTGGCCCGCGCCGGTCTCGGCGATGACGCGGGTCTTGCCCATGCGCTTGGTGAGGAGGGCCTGGCCGAGCACGTTGTTGATCTTGTGCGAGCCGGTGTGGTTCAGGTCCTCGCGCTTGAGGAAGACACGGGCTCCGCCGGCGTGTTCGGCGAAACGGGGGACCTCGGTGAGCGCGCTCGGGCGGCCGGTGTAGTCGGCCAGGAGGTCGTCGAGTTCCCGGGCGAACTCGGGGTCGTGCTTGGCCTTGTCGTACTCGACGGCGACCTCGTCGACCGCGGCGACGAGGGCCTCGGGGATGAACTTGCCGCCGAAGGCGCCGAAGTAGCCTTCGGGGCTCGGGGTCCGACCCTCCGGGTCGGGGATGAAGAAGTTGCTGGGCATGCGTGTACCTCACGGTGAGTGTGTGTCGGGCACGTTTCGCCGTGGGGCGGGGGTGGTCGGCCGGCTTCAGGCCTGGTGCGGCCGGTCGCGCTCACGCGACGGAGTCGCACATTCGGTACAGCCCCGCGCCCCTAAGAGGCGCGCTGCCATCGCCGCCCGTTCACCTGGCCCGGCTCGTCGCCGATGACGTAGCGGACCCTGCGGCCGTGCACCCGGCGGGCGGGGGCACGGCAGCCGCGGGGCCGGCAGCCTCGTGCGAGTCGGGAGAGCTTCATCGGGGCCAAGCCTACCGGCGGATCAGCCGCGGCCGTGGCGCAGTGCGGGGTGTTCGCCCGCTGCCACCAGGTCGGAGACGGCCGTCCTGGGGTCCTTGCCGGTGACCAGGGACTCGCCCACCAGGACGGCGTCGGCGCCGGCGTTGGCGTAGGCGATGAGGTCGTGCGGGCCGCGGACGCCGGACTCGGCGACCTTGACGATGTGCGCGGGGATCTCCGGGGCGACCCGCTCGAACGTGCCGCGGTCGACCTTCAGCGTCTTCAGGTTGCGCGCGTTGACGCCGATGACCTTGGCACCCGCGTCGACCGCGCGCTCGACCTCGTCCTCGTCGTGCACCTCGACGAGCGGGGTGAGGCCGATGGACACGGCGCGCTCGATCAGCGACTCCAGGGCCGGCTGGTCGAGGGCCGCGACGATCAGCAGGGCGAGGTCGGCGCCGTACGCGCGGGCCTCCCAGAGCTGGTACGACGTGACGATGAAGTCCTTGCGCAGGACGGGGACGTCCACGCGCGCGCGGACGGCCTCCAGGTCCGCCAGCGAGCCGCCGAAGCGGCGCTGTTCGGTGAGGACGGAGATGACGGCGGCGCCGCCCGCCTCGTAGTCGGCGGCGAGTCCCGCCGGGTCGGCGATCGCGGCCAGCGCGCCCTTGGACGGGCTGGAGCGCTTGACCTCGCAGATCACCTTGACGCCGTCGCCGCGCAGGGCGGCCGCGCCGTCCTTGGCCGCGGGAGCCTTCGCCGCACGCTCCTTGAGCTCGTCGAGGCTGACGCGCGCCTGCCGCTCCGCGAGGTCGGCACGGACTCCGTCGATGATCTCGTCGAGCACACTCACGCGAGCGGCCCCCTTCCTGACGGTCGGTCTTCACTGGTCACTGCGATGGTATCCGCAGCGGGGCGGATGCCTCGCATCCAGGTTGACGCCGGTCTCCCCATCTGGACTTTCGCTGATCGATCAAGGATGCAGCCAGCCGCCGAACGGCAGGTTCCGGACAACCGTGAACACCAGGAGCAGTGCTCCCAGGGACCACAGGAGCACCGGCGGCGGATCGATCCGCGGCGGCGGCCCGCCGCGCACCGCGCGGACCACCCAGACGGTCCACAGCACGGCGCAGACGGTGTAGCCGAGGACGGCGGGAGCGTTGGCCTGGAGGGCGGCCGGGAGGTCGCCGTGGACGACGGCGTGCGCGCTGCGCAGTCCGCCGCAGCCGGGGCAGTACAGGCCGGTGAGGCGCAGCAGCGGGCAGGCGGGGTAGTGGCCGGGCTCGTTGGGGTCCACGGCCCCGACGTAGGCGAAGGCCCCGGCGACGGCGGCGAGCAGCCCCGCGGGGACGGCCAGTCGGGCCGCTCTGCCGGGGGGCGCTCCGGGGGTGGAAGCGTTCACGCCGTGCATTGTGCCCCGGACACGGCTCAGGGGCGGTTCCGGCGTCGTGCCGGGCCCGCCCCTGTGCGGGGTGCTCCGCCGTGCTCAGCCCTGGGCGCGGGCCGGCGCGCGGTCGCCGGTGACCTGGTGCACGGGGTGGTTGCTCTTCGGCTGGCCCATGCCCATCGAGCGCATGACGGCGCCGACGACACCGCCGAGGAGTACGACGCCCATGCTCGCCCAGAAGCCCACGGGCTGGTCCATCACCATGAACGCGCCACCGGCGCAGAAGCCGATGAAGGCGATGATGACACCGGTCCAGGCGGCCGGGGTGTGACCGTGGCTGCTGCCCGCCATTGCTTGCTCCTCGTTGCTGTGTACCTGTCTGAGCAGACGCTCGCCCTCATTGTCCCGCACGCACGCGCCGAGGGTGAGCGGGGGTACCACGCCGAACCGCGGGCCGCCCCAAGCCGCGGGCAGTCGTGCCGCCCCAGCGGCTCGGCCGCCCGCAGCCAGGGGGCGCGTTACGCGCTCGTCGGGTCCTCGCCCCTGTCCAGGGCCTTCCAGAGGTCCTCGGGGCGGTCGGGGTCGACGGACGCGGGCTTGCGGCGCGGGCGTGGGGCGCCGTTGCGTTCGTAGCGGCCGGACATGGCCGGCCAGAGGCGCCCGTAGCGCAGGGCGAGCAGGCCGGCCAGCAGCAGCAGGACACCGCCCGCGGCGGCCACGTACGGCCACGCCGTGTGGCTCAGGGCCTCCACGGTCGCGGACGTGTCCCCCGACGCCTCCGCCGCCTTCTCGTCGAGCGCCGCGCTGTCCGACGCCCCG
>NZ_NCTE01000452.1 GCF_002114215.1 Streptomyces sp. 13-12-16
CGGGCAGCGCGGCCCGGCGGACGGCGGCGTCCCCGCGCAGGGCGGGCAGGACGAGGGCGGCCAGTACCGCGGGGAAGGCCGCGTCCAGCCCGTAGCGCGCCGTGTCCCCCAGCGCGCTGCCGGCCAGCGCGCCCGCCAGCACCCCGGTGTTCCACACGGCGAACATCCCGAGCCCCGAGATCCAGAACGCCGCCCGCCGGCGTGCCGGATCCCGCTGGGCCAGGGTGAAGGCCACCGTCTCGTCGGTCACCAGGTGCGCTCCGACCAGGCGGGCGAGCCTTCCCGGACCGATGTGCTCGGCGACGGCGAGGCCGAAGGCGACCGTACGGGTGTTGAGCAGCAGGCCCGTGGCCGACGCCGCGACCGGGCCGCCCCCGGCCAGCAGCACGCCCACCGCGCTGAACTGGGCGGAGCCCGCGTACACCACCAGCGACATCACCACCGGCACCCACACCGGCAGCCCGCCGGCGACGGCGATCGCCCCGAACGACACGCCGACGACGCCCCCGGCCAGACAGACCAGGGACACGTCCCGGAGCAGACCGGGGTCGAGGAAGGCGGAAGTTGTTCGCTGTACCGAACGCATGTTTCCTACCATGGACAGAAGAGACAGTGTTCGTCAAGGCGAACGACCGTACCGTTGGAGCGAACGACATGACCGATGGCCCCCCGCCCCGCCTCCCCCTCGACCGGATCGCCGCCGCCCTGCGCCGCGAACGCACCCGTGCCGGCCTCTCCCTCTCCGAACTGGCCAGACGTGCCGGAATCGCCAAGTCCACGCTGTCCCAGCTGGAGGCGGCGAGCGGAAACCCGAGCATGGAGACGATCTGGGCGCTGGCGGTGGTGCTCGGGGTGCCGTTCAGCGCGCTGGTGGAGTCCCCGATGCCGTCCGTGCGGGTGATCAGGGCGGGAGAGGGACCGACCGTGCACTCCGAGCGGTCCAGTTACGTCGCCACCCTGCTGTCGGCGAGCCCGCCGGGCGCGCGGCGCGACATCTACGCGGTGGGGCTGGAACCGGGGACCGTGCGCGCCTCCGAGCCGCACATTCCGGGGACCGTGGAGCACATCGTGGTCAGCGCGGGACGGGTGAAGGCGGGGCCCGGCGGAGAGAGCGCGGAACTCGGCCCGGGGGACTACATGACGTACCGCGGAGATGTGCCGCACGCGTACGAGGCACTGGAAACCGGTACGAAATTCGTACTGGTCATGCAGCACGTATGAGAGGAATTCCCCGAATATTCACCGGGGCATTTCGGCGGCGGGAGCGGCGGCGGGAGGGGAAAGGCAGGAGCCCCGTCGCCTGACGGCGCGGGGCTCCTTGGGTACTGCTAGTCGTTCCCGGATCGGCGAGGATCAGACCGGGGTGACGTTCTCCGCCTGCGGGCCCTTCGGACCCTGCGTGACGTCGAAGGACACCTGCTGGTTCTCCTCAAGGGAGCGGAAACCGCTCGCGTTGATCGCGGAGTAGTGGACGAAGACGTCGGGGCCGCCGCCTTCCTGGGCGATGAAACCAAAGCCCTTTTCGGCGTTGAACCACTTCACGGTTCCGGTAGCCATAAGCCCTCCTTGGGCCCAAAGGGTTGCCCTGCTCCAGAACCAGCAAGTGTGAAGACCAATTCCGCACAAGTGCATCCGTCTGAGAACGACGAGAGCCCGCGGTCACATGCTCCGCAGGCTCTGTACTGCAAGGGAAACCAAACTGCAACTTGCGACGAGCCTAGCACGCAGACCCCCGAATGCAATAGAGGTCAAGATCACGTCACCCGAATGTTTGAACGCCCCGTCCGTCACGGGCGTCCGGTCGAACGTTTGGGCGACCGGGGGGTGAGGGCCGACCCGCCGGGGACGAGGACTAGCCTCACGATGTGGACAATCCTCGCACCCGGCCGCGCGTCGGCCACATCCAGTTCCTGAACTGCCTGCCCCTGTACTGGGGGCTCGCGAGAACGGGCACGCTCCTCGACTTCGAGCTGACGAAGGACACCCCGGAAAAGCTCAGTGAGAAGCTGGTGCAGGGCGATCTCGACATCGGGCCCGTCACCCTCGTCGAGTTCCTCAAGCACGCGGACCAGCTCGTCGCCTTCCCGGACATCGCCGTCGGCTGCGACGGCGACGTGATGTCCTGCGTGATCGCCTCGCAGGTCCCGCTGGACCGGCTGGACGGAGCACGGGTCGCCCTCGGGTCGACCTCCCGCACCTCCGTACGCCTCGCCCAGCTCCTCCTCGCCGAGCGGTACGGCGTACGGCCCGACTACTACACCTGCCCGCCCGACCTGAGCCTGATGATGCAGGAGGCCGAGGCGGCCGTCCTCATCGGGGACGCGGCCCTGCGCGCCAACATGCTCGACGGCCCCCGCTACGGACTCGACGTGCACGACCTGGGCGCGCTGTGGAAGCAGTGGACGGGCCTGCCGTTCGTCTTCGCGGTGTGGGCGGTGCGCCGCGACTACCTGGAGCGCGAGCCGGTCATCACCCGCAGGGTGCACGAGGCCTTCCTCTCCTCCCGCAACCTCTCCCTGGAGGAGGTCGACAAGGTCGCCGAGCAGGCGGCCCGCTGGGAGGCCTTCGACGAGGCGACCCTGGCGCAGTACTTCACCACCCTCGACTTCAGCTTCGGCCCCCCGCAGCTGGAGGCGGTCGCCGAGTTCGCCCGCAGGGTCGGACCGACGACCGGCTTCCCGGCCGACGTGAAGGTCGACCTGCTCCAGCCCTGAGGCCGCGGGCGCACCGTCCCACGTCCCCGCGGCCCCGCACCCGCCCACCCAGCCGGTGGACCGGAGCGGCCCGGACGGCCTGGACGGCCGGAACGGCCCCGGGAAGCTCTCCGTCTCCTTCGCGGCCGTCTCCTCCCCCGACCGCGGCGGCCGGGGCCGGCGCGTCAGCTGCACGGTCGCCCTGGCGGTGGCGGGCGCGCCGGCCGCGGTGACCGTCGGCTCCGTGTTCGTGCCCGACCTGCTGCCGGGCGGCTCCAAGGGCGGCACCGCACAGTCCGACGGCGGGGGCGAGTCCGAAGAACCGGCCTCCCCCGCCACCTACCTGGGCACCTGGGAGGGCCAGGCCGACTCCCGCGAGAGCATCGCCGTTCCGCTCGGCACCTTCCGCGTCACCCTCGAACAGGCGGAGGCCGGCGAACAGGTGGGCACCCTCCGACACACGGACATCTTCGGCGGCGTCTGCGACGACGTCCTCACGCTGAAGCAGGTCACGGAGAAGCAGCTCGTCACGGTCTCCGTCGGTGCGAAGTCCAACCGCGACGTCTGCAACCAGGCCGAGCACACGGTCCGCCTCACCCCGGTCGGCGACGACCTGGTCCACGAGTCGGACAGCAAGGAGTCGGGGTCGCCGAAGGCCCGGCTGCCGAAGATCGAGTGACCGCCTTTCGGTTCCTCCCGGTCGCTGTCCGTCCCCCGGCACTCACTAATGTGTGCGTCGGCGAACGACACCAGGCGCAGCACGTGCCGCACGGGCATCACGACGGGGAAGGCCACCATGGAGACACTGCAGCCGGACGATCCTCGCGAGCTGGGCAGTTACCGCCTGCTGCGAAGGCTCGGCGCCGGCGGCATGGGACGTGTGTACCTCGCGCGTTCGCCCGGTGGCCGTACCGTCGCCGTGAAGGTGGTGCGCCCGGATCTCGCGGCGGACGCCGGCTTCCGGGAGCGCTTCCGGCACGAGGTGGAGATCGCCAAGGCGGTGTCCGGCCGCTACACCGCGCCGGTCGTGGACGCCGACCCCGACGCGTCACTGCCCTGGCTGGCGACGTCGTACGTGCTCGGCCCGGACCTCACGGACGTGGTCGCCGCGCACGGCGCGCTGCCGGAGCGCACGGTCCGCGCCCTGGCCGTCGGCCTCGCCGCGGCCCTGCAGGAGGTGCACGCGGCCGGCCTGGTCCACCGCGACCTCAAGCCGTCCAACGTCCTGCTGGCCGCCGACGGCCCGCGCGTCATCGACTTCGGCATCGCACGGGCGGTCGACGGAAGCCGTATGACACAGACCGGGGTCGTGGTCGGGTCGCCCGGCTACATGTCCCCGGAGCAGGCCCAGGGCAAGGACGTCGGCACGGCGGGCGACGTCTTCTCCCTGGGCGCGGTGCTCGCCTTCGCGGCGACCGGCCGGGGGGCCTACGGAGACGGCGCCTCCTCGCACGCCGCGCTGCTCTACCAGATCGTGCACGGCGAGCCCGACCTCACCGGCGTGCCGCAGTCGCTGCTGGGCCTGGTCCGGGCCTGCCTGATGAAGGATCCCGCGCAGCGTCCCGCGCCGGCGCAGATCGTGACGTCACTGGCCCCGCAGGGCGTCGAGCCCGTCCTGACCGACTGGCTGCCGTCGGCGGTGGCGTCGACGATCGCGACGCACGCCGCGGGGATACTCGACCTCGACGCCCCGGAATCGGCCCCGGCCGTGGCGTCCTTCGGCCCGGCGCCGACCATGACGGCGGGACCCGGTGCGGGCAACCCGGCCCAGGCGTACGGCGGTCACCCCGGCGGCGCGCCGACCCCCGGATACGGCGGCGCACCCGCACCGGGTCACGGCGCTCCCGCTCACGGAGGCGCTCCGGGCGCCTCCCTGCCCGGCACGGTACGGCTCGGCGAGCCGGGCGCCG
>NZ_NCTE01000453.1 GCF_002114215.1 Streptomyces sp. 13-12-16
GGCGTCGCGACGGGTGCTGGAGCGGTGCGGCTTCGAGGTCTCCGCGCGGGCCACGGCGTACGCGCCCGCGCGGGGTGCGGAGATCGACGAACTCGTGCTCACGCTGGACCACTGACCGCTGACCGCCCGGCCGGTACTGCCGCTCGATGAACATCCGATGAGAAACAGGGCGGAAGGGAACGATCCGGCCCTTCCCGTCCGTCTGTCCGAACGGAATGAACAAGACGATCAGGCGTGCCTCCGCCCTCACCCTGCTCCTGGTGCTCGCCCTGCTGATCAGGGCGACCTGGGTGCAGTTCTACGAGGGCCGGGCACTCGCGGACGACAGTGACAACCGGCGCAACGCGATCGAGACGTACGCGGAGCCGCTCGGGAACATCATCGTGGCCGGTGAGTCGGTCACCGGCTCGGCGCGGACGAAGGGAGGCGACCTCGCGTACAAGCGCACGTACGAGAACGGCCCGCTGTACGCGGCGGTGACGGGCTACGCCTCGCAGGCCTACGCGCCGACCCAGCTCGAGGGCATCTACCAGGACCTGCTCAACGGCACGGATCCCCGGTTGAAGACGGTGATGGACACCGTCACCGACCGGCGCGCCGAGCCGGGCGACGTGGTGACGACCATCGACCCGGCGGTGCAGAAGGCGGCGTACGAGGCGCTCGGCGACAAGAAGGGCGCGGCGGTCGCGATCGACCCGGGGACCGGCCGGATCCTCGCCGCGGTGTCGACCCCGTCGTACGACCCGGCGTCGCTGACCGACGCCAACACCGCGGGCGAGGCGTGGAAGGAGCTCACCGCGGATCCGGACAAGCCGCTCACCAACCGGGCGCTGCGCCGGCCGCTGCCGCCGGGCTCGACGTTCAAGCTGGTCGTCGCGGCGGCGGCGCTGGAGGACGGGCTGTACGGGTCGGTGGACGAGAAGACCGACAGCCCCGACCCGTACACGCTGCCGGGCACGGTCACGGACCTCACCAACGAGAACCCGGACGCGCCCTGTGAGGACGCCTCGCTCCGGGTCGCGCTGCAGTACTCCTGCAACAACGTCTTCGCGAAGACGGCCGTCACCCTGGGCCAGGACAAGGTGCGGGCGATGGCCGAGAAGTTCGGCTTCAACGACGAGACGCAGGACGTGCCGGTGCGCGCCTACACCAGCGTGTACCCCTCGGACATGGTGCCGTCGCAGACCGCGCTCACCGGGATCGGCCAGTTCGACGTGACCGCGACACCGCTGCAGATGGCGATGGTGTCGGCGGCGATAGCCAACGGCGGGGAGCTGGTGTCGCCGCACATGGTCAGCCGTGTCACCGACAGCGGCGGCGACGTGCTGGAGGAGTACGAGGACGGGGCCGGGGCGGAGCGGATCGTCAGCGCCTCGACCGCCGAGCAGCTCCAGTCGGCGATGGAGACGGTCGTCGAGGAGGGCACGGGGTCGAACGCGCGGATGTCCGGCGCCACCGTGGGCGGCAAGACGGGCACCGCGCAGCACGGCGAGAACAACAGCGAGACCCCGTACGCCTGGTTCACCTCGTACGCCAAGTCGGACTCCTCGGACCAGGAGGTCGCCGTGGCGGTCGTGGTGGAGCAGTCCGACGCGGCCCGCTCGGAGGTCAGCGGCAACGGCCTGGCGGCCCCGGTCGCCGAGGCGGCGATGGAAGCGGCCCTGCGGGACTGAGATCCCACCGGCCGACGGGTCACCCGTGCCGCGGGCCGCCCCCTTCCCCCGGGGTGCGGCCCGTGGTACGGATTCGGGTACCGACCGGCCAGACATCGTTCGACCCTCCGCACGAGCCCGTGAATGATCACTGCTACGCTCCGGAACTCACGCCGGTCACTCCGGATTTTCACGTGTCATCTACATGACACACACCGTCACCGGTGCCCGTCGGGCGCCCGACGCCGCTGTGAGGGGAGAGCGCCCGTGGGCACCGTCGTCGACGACGCCGCCTCCGTGGAGTTCCACGCGTTCTTCGAGCGCCACTACGCCGAACTGTCCCGGCTGGCCCATCTGCTGACGGGTGAGGCGGACACCGCCGACGATCTGGCGGCGGACGCGCTGCTGGCGATGTGGCACCGCTGGGACCGGGTGCGCGCCGCCGACCATCCGGCGGCGTACGCCCGGGGCGTGGTGGCCAATCTGGCCCGGACCCGGATCCGCAGCGCGGTGCGCGAGCGGCGGCGGATCGCGCTGTTCTGGTCGCCGCGCGAGGAACGGATCGAGAACCCCGACGTGCCGGGGGTGGTGGACGTGCAGGAGGCGCTGCGCCGGCTGCCGTTCCGCAAGCGGGCGTGCGTGGTGCTGCGACACGCCTTCGACCTGTCGGAGAAGGACACCGCGCTGGCGCTGGGCATCTCGGTGGGTACGGTGAAGAGCCAGACCTCGAAGGGGATGACCGAACTGCAGCGGCTGCTGGGCACGCGGGAGGTACCGCGCCAGGTGCACGCGGCGGTGGCGGCCACCGCGGGCGGGAAGACGGCCGGGAGCGTGCGGAAACGTCCCGGCGGGGCCACGGGAAGGAACCGATGACGATGCGGCGGGACGTGCACGAGGAACTGCGCGCCCGGCTGCACGAGGCGGCCGGGGCGCACGAGCCCGACCGGGAGCGGATGCTGGCCCGGGTGGAGCGCGGCATGGCCGGACCGGCCCGCCCGGAGCACCGGGCCACGCGTCCGCCGCTGTTCGGCTGGGTCCGGGTGGCGGGCGCG
>NZ_NCTE01000454.1 GCF_002114215.1 Streptomyces sp. 13-12-16
CGAGTTCGGCGGCGCCGGGCGCGTCCGGGCCGCGCCGGCCGGTCAGCAGCAGGTGCCGCATGCCTGAGGCGGCGAGGCGGCGGGCGAGGTGTCCGCCGAGCGCGCCGGTGCCGCCGGTGATGAGGACGGTGCCGTCGGGGTTCCAGCGGCGCGGCATCGTCAGCACGATCTTGCCGGTGTGCCTGGCCTGGCTCATGAAGCGGAACGCCTCGCGTGCCCGCCGCACGTCCCACACCGTCACCGGCAGGGGCCGCAGGGCGCCCTCGGCGAACAGGTCGAGGAGTTCGCCGAGGAGTTCGCGGTTGCGCGCGGGTCCGGCCTCGCCGAGGTCGAAGGCCCGGTAGGTCACGCGGTCGATCGACCGCGGATCCCGGACGTCGGTCTTGCCCATCTCCAGGAACCGGCCGCCGTCCGCCGTCAGCCGCAGCGACGCGTCCACGAACTCACCCGCGAGCGCGTTCAGCACCACATCCACGCCCCGGCCACCACTCACCGCCCGGAACTTCTCCTCGAAGCCCAGATCACGCGACGACGCGATGTGGTCCTCGTCCAGCCCCAGACCCCGCAGCGTCTCCCACTTGCCCTCACTCGCGGTCGCGAACACCTCCGCACCCAGGTGCCGGGCCAGCTGCACCGCCGCCATGCCCACACCGCCCGCACCGGCATGCACCAGCACCGACTCCCCCGCCCGCAGACCCGCCAGGTCACGGAAGGCGTACAGGGCCGTCAGGAACACCAGCGGCACGGAGGCCGCCTCCTGCTGGGTCCAGGTGTCGGGGACGCGGGCCAGGTAGTGCTCGTCGGCGACGACGACCGGCCCGAATCCGCCGGGCACGGTGCCGAACACCCGGTCGCCGGGCCGCAGTCCGGTGACGGCGGCGCCGACGGCCGTGACCACACCGGCGGCCTCGGTGCCCATGGGGCCGGACTCGCCGGGGTACATGCCGAGGGCGTTGAGCACGTCGCGGAAGTTCAGGCCGGTCGCGTCGACGTCGATCCTCACCTCGTGGTCGCCGAGCGGCTGCAGCACCTCCGGGCACGGGGCGAGGACGAGGTTGTCCAGGGTGCCCTTGCCGGTGGTGTCGAGCCGCCACGGCACGCCGACGGGCGGGACCAGTCCGGCGCCGGTGGCGAGGCGGTCGAGCCGGCCGACGCGGACGGTGCCCTCGCGCACGGCGAACTGGGCGTCGCCGGTGGCGAGCAGGGCCGGCAGGGTCGGCAACAGCGCCTGGACGTCACCCGGTTCGTCGAGGTCGACGAGGACGAACCGGTCGGGGTTCTCGGACTGGGCCGAGCGCACCAGACCCCAGGCGGCGCCCGCGGCGAGGTCCCGTACGGTCTCGCCGTCGGCGGCGGCCATCGCCTCGCGGGTGACGAAGACCAGCCGGGTGCGGTCGAACCGGTCGTGATCGAGCCACTGGCGGACGAGTTCCAGGGCGTGGGCGGTGAGGGCGTGGACGGCGCCGGGGACGTCCGTGCCGGGGGCGGCGTACTCCCCCTGGAGCGGGACGAGCACGTAGTCGGGGGCGTCGGCCGGGTCGGTGAGGTCGGCGAGGGACGGCAGTCCGGTGCCGGTGCCGAAGACGTCGGCGCCCAGGGTGACGGCCCGCAGGCCCTCGGTGGGCTTGACCTCGGGGGCGGTGACCCAGTCGAGGCGGAACACCGGTTCCTGGCCGCCGGTGGCCGCCGGGGCGCGCGGCACGCTCGGGGCGCGCAGCACCAGCGACTCGGCGGACAGCACGGGTGCGCCCTCGGCGTCGGCCGCCGTGAGCGTGACCGACTCGTCGCCGAGCCTGGCGATGCGGACCCGCAGGGTGGTGGCGCCGCCCGCGTGCAGCGAGACGCCGTTCCAGATGTACGGCAGCAGCGGGTTGTCCTCGCTGCCGACGCCGAGGTAGCCGTTGGCGTGCTGGACCGCGTCGAGCAGGGCCGGGTGGATGCCGAAGTACTGGGCGTCCCCGGCGATCTCCTCGGGCAGGGCGACCTCGACGAAGGCCTCCTGTCCGCGGATCCACACCTTGCGCATCCCCTGGAAGCAGGGGCCGTACTCGGTGCGCTCGTAGGTGCCGTCGACGGGCACCGGGCGGGCGTCCGCCGGCGGCCAGGCGGGGACGTCGAACGGGGCGGTGTGCTCCGCGACGGTGAGGGTTCCGGTGGCGTGCCGGGTCCAGGGGCCGTCGGTGGCGTCGGACGGGCGGGAGTAGAACGCGATGGTGCGGGTCCCCTCTTCGTCCGGGGCGCCGAGGACGACCTGGAGGGCGGTGGGCACCTTGTCGTCGAGCACCATCGGGGTGGACAGGACGAGTTCCTGGACCCGGCCGCAGCCGACCTGGTCGGCGGCGCGGACGGCCATCTCCAGGTAGCCGGTGCCGGGCAGGACGACCGTGCCGCCGACCTTGTGGTCGAGCAGCCAGGGGTGGACCTGCAGGGAGATCTGGCTGGTGAACAGCGCGCCCTCGGAGTCGGCCAGTGGTACGGCGGCGCCGAGCAGCGGGTGGTCCGCGGAGACCAGGCCGGCGGAGCTGACGTCTCCGGTCAGGGCGGCCGGGCGGGGCCAGAACCGCTCCCGCTGGAAGGGGTAGGTCGGCAGTTCGGTGCGGCGGGCGTCGGTCCCCTCGAAGAAGGCGGACCAGTCGACGCGGACGCCGGTGACGTGGAGCCGGGCCAGCGCGGTGAGCAGCGCGGTCTCCTCGTCGCGGTCCGCGCGCAGCGCGGGCACGGCGACGGTGTCCTGGTCGGCGTCCAGGCAGCGCCGGGTCAGGGCGGTGAGGACGCCGCCGGGCCCGGCCTCCAGGAACGCGCTCACTCCGGCGTCGGCCAGGGCGCGCACGCCGTCGGCGAACCGCACCGTGTCCCGGACGTGGCGCACCCAGTAGTCGGCGGAGCACAGCAGGTCGGGGCCTGCGATCTCACCGGTCACGTTGGACACGACGGGGATGCGCGGCTCGGCGTAGGTCAGTCCCTCCGCGACCTCGCGGAAGGCGTCCAGCATGGGCTCCATCAGCGGCGAGTGGAAGGCATGACTCACCGACAGCCGCTGCGTCCTGCGACCCCGTGCGGCGAACTCCTCGCCGAGCGCGACGACTTCCTCCTCGGCACCGGAGACGACGACGGACCCGGGACCGTTGACCGCGGCCAGGGCGATCCCGTCCGTGAGAAGCGGGACGATCTCCTCTTCGGTGGCCTCGATCGCCACCATCGCGCCGCCCGCCGGGAGGTCCCCCATCAGCCGGGCACGGGCCGCGACCAGCGTGCACGCGTCCTCCAGCGACAGCACTCCGGCCACGTGCGCGGCCGCGATCTCCCCCACCGAGTGACCCGCCACGAACTCCGGCCGCACACCCCAGCTTTCGACCAGCCGGAACAGCGCCACCTCGACGGCGAACAGCGCGGGCTGGGTGTAGCCGGTCGCATCGAGGAGCTCCGCCTCCGGCGTGCCCTCCTCCGCGAACAGCACCTCACGCAACGGGACTTCACCCGCGACGTCCAGACGGTCCAGTACGGCGTCCAGCGCCTGCGCGAACACCGGGAACCGGGCGTACAGCTCACGTCCCGTCCCCGCCCGCTGCGAACCCTGACCCGAGAACAGGATGGCGGTGGTGCGGTACGCGGCGCGGCCCCGCGCCACCTCGAAGGGTTCCCCGCCGGGTCCGGCGAGGAGGACCGCACGGTGGTCGAGCAGCGCGCGGCCGGTGGCCAGGGAGTGGCCCACGTCCAGCGGGGACCTGCCGGTCAGGGCGGTGATGCGGGCCACCTGGGCGTCCAGGGCCGCCTCGGACTTCGCGGAGACGGGCCACGGAACGACCGAGGGGGCCGGAGCGGGGGCCGCCGTGCCGGTCGTCGCGGAGCCGGCCGGCTCGGGCACCGCCTCGGGCTCGGGTGCCTGCTCGATGATGGTGTGCGCGTTGGTGCCGCTGATACCGAAGGACGAGATGCCCGCACGCCACGGCCTGCCGGTCTCCGGCCAGGGGGAGGGCTCGGTGAGCAGGCGCACCGCGCCCGCCTCCCAGTCGACGTGCGTGGAGGGCCGGTCGACGTGGAGGGTCTTCGGCAGTACGGCGTGCCGCATCGCCATGACGGTCTTGATGACGCCGGCGACACCGGCGGCGGCCTGGGTGTGACCGATGTTCGACTTGATGGAGCCGAGCAGCAGCGGACGCTCCGGGTCCCGGCCCCGGCCGTAGGTGGCCAGCAGGGCCTGCGCCTCGATCGGGTCGCCCAGCGGGGTGCCGGTGCCGTGGCCCTCGACGGCGTCCACGTCGGCGGGGGTGAGTCCGGCGCTCGCCAGGGCCTGCCGGATCACACGCTGTTGCGACGGACCGTTGGGGGCGGTCAGGCCGTTGGAGGCGCCGTCCTGGTTGACGGCCGAGCCGCGGACCACCGCGAGCACCTCGTGCCCGTTGCGACGGGCGTCGGAGAGCCGCTCGACGACGAGCAGGCCGACGCCCTCGGACCAGCCGGTGCCGTCGGCGGCGTCCGCGTACGCCTTGCAGTGGCCGTCGGTGGCGAGGCCGTTCTGCAGGGTGAAGCCGGAGAAGCCGGACGGGGTGCTCATGAGGGTGACGCCGCCCGCGACGGCGAGGTCGCACTCGCCGGCCCGCAGCGCCTGGAGCGCCCAGTGCAGGGCGACCAGGGAGGAGGAGCAGGCGGTGTCGACGGTGACCGCCGGGCCCTCCAGGCCGAAGGTGTAGGCGAGCCGGCCGGAGACGACGCTGGCGGCGAGCCCGGTGCCGGCGTGGCCCTCCAGGTCCTCGCGGGAGTTCATCACGAGGGTGGAGTAGTCCTGGCCGTTGGTGCCGACGAACACGCCGGTGCGGCTGCCGCGCAGCCCGTCGGCGTCGATGCCGGCCCGTTCGAACGCCTCCCAGGTGGTCTCCAGGAGCAGGCGCTGCTGCGGGTCCATGGCGATGGCCTCGCGGGGGGAGATCCCGAAGAAACCGGCGTCGAACTCGGCGGCTCCTTCGACGAATCCGCCCCTGAGGGTGGCGCTGTGGCCGCGGCCGTCCGCGCCGCCGGTCGCCAGGGTGGCGAGGTCCCAGCCCCGGTCCTCGGGGAAGGCCTGGATGCCGTCGCGGCCCTCGCTCAGCATCTGCCACAGGTCCTGCGGGGAGCGCACGCCGCCGGGGAGGCGGCAGGCCATGCCGACGATGACGACCGGGTCGTCGGACGGCCCGGCGGCGTTCTCCCGGTCGGGCCCGGACCCGGTGTCCTGCTCGCCGAGGAGTTCGGCGAGCAGGTGCTCGGCCAGGGCCTGCGCGGTCGGGAAGTCGTAGACCGTGGTGGCGGGCAGGCGCAGCCCGGTGGCGAGGGCGAGCCGGTCGGGCAGCTCGATCGCGGTCAGTGAGTCGAAGCCCAGGTCGCGGAAGTTGCGGTCGGGGGCGACGGCCTCCGGCCCCGGGTGGCCGAGGACGGCGGCGGCGTGGGTGCGGACCAGGTCGCCGAGGGCCGCGGTGCGGTCGGCGGCGGGCAGTTCACGCAGCCGCGCGGCGAGCCCGGAGGCGGCCGTCTCGG